>NZ_JAQSUV010000024.1:0-220555 GCF_028649355.1 Acinetobacter sp. Gutcm_16
GGAAAGGACGATGACAGAACAAAAATCTGCAGGCTTAAGATTTAGACAAGCACTGGAAGTGGAAAAACCATTACAAATTATCGGTACAGTCAATGCTTATGCAGCAATGATGGCGAAACAGGTGGGCTACAAGGCCATCTACCTTTCGGGTGCTGGTGTAGCCAACTACTCTTATGGATTGCCTGACTTAGGCATGACCAGTCTGGATAATGTTTTGGAAGATGTACGCCGGATTACCGAACGTGTAGACACCCCGTTACTGGTCGATATCGACACGGGTTGGGGTGGGGCATTTAACATTGCCCGCACTGTGAAACAAATGATTGCCGCAGGGGCAGCCGCAGTTCACATCGAAGACCAAGTGGCCCAAAAACGTTGTGGCCACCGCCCAAATAAAGAAATCGTCACCCAACAAGAAATGGTCGACCGCGTCAAAGCGGCTGTCGATGCCAAAACCGATGCAAACTTTGTGGTGATGGCACGTACCGATGCTCTACAAAAAGAAGGCCTACAAGCGGTGATTGACCGTGCCTGTGCTTGTGTAGAAGCCGGTGCTGATGCGATCTTTGCTGAAGCAATGACTGACATTACCATGTACAAAACCGTCTGTGATGCAGTTGGTGTCCCTGTACTAGCCAACATCACCGAATTTGGCGATACCCCATACTACACCAAAGAACAACTGGCAGAACAAGGCATCTCGATGGTGCTGTACCCACTGTCACCGACCCGTGCCATGCAAAAGGCAGCACTGGAAGTCATGCATGCCATTCGCAATGACGGTACCCAAGTCAACGTCCTCGACAAAATGCAACAGCGCAAAGAACTCTACGAATTTCTCGATTACCACACCTTTGAAAACACATTAGACAAGCTGTTTAAACAGGAGAATTAAAAATGGCTGAAGGAAAAGTCCTCACAGGCGCAGGATTGCGCGGACAAGTCGCAGGAAAGACAGCACTATCAACCGTAGGCAAAAGCGGGGCAGGTTTAACCTACCGTGGTTATGACGTCCAAGACCTCGCTGAAAACTGCCAGTTTGAAGAAGTGGCCTACCTGATCTTCTTTGGTGAACTACCCACAGCAGAACAGCTCACCGCTTACAAAGCTAAACTCAAATCACTGCGCCAACTGCCACAAGCACTCAAAGAAGTCCTTGAGCGTATCCCAGCAGATTCACACCCAATGGATGTGATGCGCACAGGCGTATCGATGCTGGGCAACCTAGAAACAGAACAATCCTTTGCCGAACAGCAAGATGTTGCAGACCGAATTCTCGCAACGCTTCCAGCAATCATTTGCTACTGGTACCGTTTTAGCCATGATGGCGTACGCATTGAAGAAAACACTGATGACGATTCAATCGGTGCTCAATTCCTACACCTGCTGCGTGGTGAAAAACCAAATGAACTGCATGAACAAGTGATGAACGTATCACTGATCCTCTATGCAGAGCATGAATTCAACGCATCGACTTTCACCGCACGTGTATGCGCATCAACCTTATCCGATATGCATTCATGCATCACCGGTGCAATTGGTTCACTGCGGGGTCCATTACACGGTGGAGCAAACGAAGCAGCGATGGAAATGATTGAAAACTGGACGTCCCCTGAAGAAGCTGAGCGAGAAATGCTGGGCAAATTGGAACGTAAAGAAAAGATCATGGGCTTTGGACATGCAATCTACAAAGACAATGACCCACGTAATGGCATCATCAAAATCTGGTCAGAGCGCTTAGCCAAAGATGTCGGTGACACGGTTCTTTATCCAGTATCAGTACGTTGTGAAGAAGTGATGTGGCGTGAGAAGAAATTATTCTGTAACGCAGACTTCTTCCATGCATCGGCTTACCACTTCATGGATATTGCGACCAAATTATTCACCCCAATCTTCGTGATGAGCCGTGTGACAGGTTGGGCAGCGCATGTGATGGAACAACGTGCAGACAACCGTATCATTCGCCCAAGTGCGGACTATACGGGGCCTGAGCTGCGTAAAGTGGTGCCGATTGAGGAGCGTTCAGCGGCTTAATATGAAGCTCTGATACATTATAAAAAAGCCTCTTCGGAGGCTTTTTTATATGCAATTTTTTGTTGATTTTTCTCACGGGTTAATTCAGATAAATATTTAATTTTAATGAAATAATAGATAATTAAAAGAATAGAATTGCTATAATCGCGACCGTTTATTTCTTCATTTATATTGTAATTTACTTTATGAAACATAAGTTTTTGTGTGTATCAGCACTGTTTTTGGGGTTGTCTCATTCTGCTTTCGCCATGCCATTTGACCCGCTTATTGGAACATGGAAAGTGATTGATGATCGGACCGGGTATTATATTTCAGATATTGTGATTCGTAAGAATTCTAAAACATCACAATATAGCGCAGTAGTGACCAAGTGCTATCCTTTGGCTGGAGCGCCTGTGAGTGATGTGTGCAGTAAGTGTCAGGGTGGACTCAAGGATAAACCGATTTTTGGTATGCAAGTGCTGAATGGCTTAATGGGTGATGCAACAGGTCAAAAATTCGCAAAAGGCCAATGGCTGAATCCTCAAGATGGCCGTGTGTATAACATCAATACTGCGCAGTTAAATGCAGGTAAAGATCAGATGAAGGTACAAGCCTCAGCAAAAGATGCGAAAGGTTTGAGCAACATGACATGGAAAAAGCTTTAAGTCTTTTGATTGTGTCGATAAAGCCATTGCACTTTCATAGTGCGGTGGCTTTTTTATGGATAAAAAAGTTGGAAGGGTATTTCCTAGACTTGTTGAATCCGTATAAAAAGGAAAAATCATCTTTCGGAGTGTGTGGTCAAAGAAAATGTAGTCTATTTAATCGATGAGATGTACGTCATGACAGAGAGAGGATTAAGATTTACTTAATTGATAATGATAACTATTATTGTGTGTTAAGCTTCGGTATCTCATGGCTGTATATACGAAAAATGACTCATCTTTATAGAAAGATTTTTACTACTGTGCTTTTGCGAATTTTTGGCTCGTTATTGATTTTGGGTGCCAGTTTAAGTATTTATGCGAAACCTGAAATGAAACCTTTACCTGCCAATATTGCAGAAATCGGCTCGGCTTATTACAGTTTTAAAGTCAAAGAATTTACAACTACAGATCAAAATAAAACTTATCGCGTTTGGTTAGGTATTCCAAAGACAGTACAGAAGAAGCGGAACGCGTATGCATCGGTCTTTATGCTGGATGGGAACGCTGCGATGTCCCATCTGAATGAAGAAATACTTAAGTCTTTGTATGAAAATGATGCCCCTGTATTGGTTGCCATTGGTTATAAAACCAATTTGCCATTTGCCATTTGCCACAGCTTTTCGTTCACTTGACTATACTCCAGCAGATTTATTAATGGGGAAACCCGCTCAAGACCCAAGAAATCCAGAGCGGATGAGCGGGGGAAGTGCTGATTTTAGAAATGTGATTTTGAAGGATATCGCCCCTTGGGTTGAGCAGAATGTAAAGCTGGATGCGCAAAAAAGAGCGTTATGGGGGCATTCCTATGGAGGGCTTTTCGTGCTTGATAGCTTGCTCGATGGTCGTTATTTCAGCCATTTCTTTGCTGCAAGTCCATCACTTTCTTGGGCAGATGAGCGCATGATGCAAAAAATTAGAGCTGTAAAATTAGTCAAAGAGCCACAAAAACATGTATTGCTGATGGAAGGTGATCTTTTAACACATACTGGAGCAGAGCAAAGCGCTAATTTTGATGCAAATGGCATTAATAAAAATAGAGAAATTTTGTCTATATTTGATCAGCAAGGCGTAGAGGCTAAATTTTTAATCTATCCAAATCTAAAGCATGGTGAGGTCTTTAAAGTGTCTTTATTGGATGTGCTTTCAAATAAATTATATTGATGGTATTTAAATTATCCGAACATAAAGAAAAGCCTGAGCATAAGATCAGGCTTTTCTTTTAAACAATGTTAAACAGAATTTTGTTCTAGTAGTACTTGGCCATATTGGGCGCGGAGTTCACGTTTTAGCATTTTACCCGTACCGCTCAATGGAATACTGTCGACAAAAATCACACGGTCAGGGATCTGCCATTTCGCAATTTTGTCGGTATAGTAGTCTAAGACACCTTGTTCAGTGACCGTGCTATCGGGTTTCTTCACAGCGATGACAATAGGACGTTCATCCCATTTTGGATGTTCGGCTGCAATAACGGCTGCCATAAGAATGTCTGAATGTCCCATCGCAAGGTTTTCAAGTTCAACCGATGAAATCCATTCGCCGCCAGACTTGATCAGATCTTTAGAGCGGTCACTGATGCATAAGAAGCCATCCTCATCTAAGGTCGCAATATCACCTGTGTCAAACCAGCCATCGGTCGTGAGGGCAGATTCATCTTTACCAAAGTAACTGTCAATAATCCAATGGCCCTTAATTTGTAGATTTCCAATCTGTTCACCATCGCGGGCAATTTCATGGTTGCCTTTTTCTTCATCGGTAAGACGTAAATCTACGCCAAAAGGCGGACGGCCTTGAGAAAGATGTAGCTTGAAACGCTCTTGTTCAGAGAGCTGTTGATGTTTGGCTTTAAGTTGGTTGGCAGAACCGAGTGGACTGGTTTCGGTCATGCCCCATGCATGGATGGTGTCGCAGTTATAGTCATTTTTAAAGGCCGCTAACATGGATGGCGGACATGCAGAACCACCAACAACGTTACGGTTCATACTTGCCAGCTGGCTGCCTGTTTGTTTGGCTGCTGCCAGTAAACCTTGCCAAATGGTGGGTACACCCAAAGCCACAGTGACTTTATAGGTGTCAATCATATTCACTAAACTTGGCCCATCTAAGCCTGGCCCAGGCAATACAACGGTACAACCGACCATAGCTGCTGCATAAGGCGTACCCCAAGCATTGACATGGAACATGGGCACTACAGGCAACATAATGTCATTTGCAGACAGATTAAGAGAATCGGGTAGGCTGATGGCAAAACTATGCAAAATGGTAGAGCGGTGGCTATATAGCACGCCTTTTGGATTTCCAGTTGTGCCCGAGGTATAGCACAAAGAGCTTGCAGTTTGCTCATCAAAACTTGGCCATGTGAATTGTTCAGACTCTTTGCTGACCAAGTCATCATAAAATTTTACATCGGCAATTTTTTCTGCAATAGCGTCATCTGCAGCATCTAAGCAAATAAAGTGCTCTACATGGGGTAAATGTGCTTTTACCGCAGCAATGAGTGGTGCAAAGGTTTTATCAAATAACACCACACGGTCTTGGGCATCATTGATAATAAAAATCAGTTGTTCTGGAAATAAACGTGGGTTGATGGTATGGCAAATATAGCCACTGCCAGAGATCGCATACCAAGATTCTAGGTGACGATGATTGTTCCATGCGATGGTCGCCACGCGGTCACTTTGCGAAAGTCCTAAATCTTTGAGTACATTAGCAAATCGCTTAGAATTGACTGCGACTTTGGCCCAGTTGGTTTCAGTGATACTACCGTCTGTATTTTTAGAAATAATAGCTGTATCCGCATGGTAGCGTTCTGCGTGATCAATAAGATTGCTAATTAATAGCGGTTGAAACATCATACGTCCAAGCATGTATAAATATCCTTATCGTTGCTTTTTTATCAAACTCTTTATTGGTTGCTCGAAACATCTGTTTTGAGCATTGATTGTATTTTTATCCTAGCTTGATCCAAATTTAAATCAAGCATTGTTTTATTCTCAGCCGCATTTTTAAAAGCGATGTGAAGCAGAACGATAAGTAAATAAAAAGCATCATTTAAAAAAGTAAATGACCATTTATCACTTTATGTTGTTATTCGACAAAAGGCACTTGAAATTTATAAAAAGTATGTTTAAAACTGTGTATAGCTCATGAGATATGAGTTGTGGGTATTTCAGGAAGATATACCTATTTTAAGAAGCGAATTTTTAAAAAATCATTTACAGGAGTTAAAAATGCTTCAGTTGTTTAAAAAATTATTTTGCATCCACGTTTATGAATATGAACAAATGACTGAAATAGGGGAGCATATGGAATGCCGAAAGTGCGGTGATTCTAAAACCGACTAATCATCTTAAGAAAAAGTGAGCGTAGGCTCACTTTTTAATGTCTATTATTTTTTATGGCTTAGTTTGACTGAATTGACTCAGAACGACTTACAATAGCCGAATAACAGTGTTTAGCGTATTCGGATGATGACTAAAAATTTTCAAGCACAGACTTATATTGTTGATGATAATCTGACTGATACCTTAAGCTGGCTGTGTCAGCATCAAGAGTGTTTTGATTCTTTTCACTATGACGCGATTCGCCAAACCTTAACCGTATGCCATGCCAATGGTGAAGATGAGATATTCCAAGGCGATTATCTGAATGCCAGTTATGGCATTTTAATTACTGCGCATAATTTTGCTCGGTCGCCTGAAGGTTAAATAGATAGACATTAAAAAAGCCCCATACTGAATAAGGGGCTTTTTTGTGCTTAGCAAATCTTGTGAATTAGCTTGCCATGGCATCTAGGCTAAGGTCTGCAACCGTTGGTTTTGGCTTTTCTGCCACTAAACCTAATTTGGTGAACAGTTGACGGTCCTTACCTTCGCCTGCATTTGGTGTGGTCAGTAATTTCTCACCTGAGAACAATGAGTTTGCACCCGCCATAAATGCAAGTGCTTGGTCTGAGTCAGAAAGTGCTTCACGACCTGCAGATAGGCGGATATAGCTGTGCGGCATGATAATGCGCGCAACAGCAATGGTACGAATCCATTCCGTCACATCGAGTTTTTCAACATCTGCCAGTGGCGTGCCTTCAATTGGAACCAACATGTTGATTGGCACAGATTCTGGGTGAATTGGCATTGTTGCAAGCTCTTGCAATAAACCAATACGGTCTTCTTTCTTTTCACCTAGACCAACGATACCACCGCTACACACTTTCATGCCTGCTTGACGGACATATTCTAAGGTATTTAAACGGTCGTCAAAGGTACGTGTACTAATAATATGTGAATAATACTCGCGTGAAGTGTCGAGGTTATGGTTGTAATAATCTAAACCTGCATCTTTTAAACGTCCAGCTTGAGACTCATTCAGCATCCCTAAAGTCATGCAAGTCTCTAAACCAAGAGCTTTCACCTCTTTAACCATTTCTAGTACATAAGGCATGTCACGTTCATGTGGGTTACGCCAAGCTGCGCCCATACAAAAACGAGATGAGCCTGAGGCTAAAGCTTCTTTGGCTTCTGAAATCACTTTGTCTACAGCAATTCGCTTTTCGGCTTCAAGTTTTGAGTCATAACGTGCTGACTGAGAGCAGTACTTACAGTCTTCAGGACATTTTCCTGTTTTAATCGACAATAAAGTACTGACTTGAATGGTGTTGGCTTGGAAATGTTGGCGATGTACGGTCTGCGCTTGAAAGACGAGATCAAGAAAAGGCTGATCATACAAAGCTTCGATTTCTTCACGCGTCCAATCATTGCGTAGGTTCATAATGGCGATCCATTTTTAATTCTAACTTGTATACATCATACATTTAACGTGCCAACTTAAAAGGCATTATTGCTCAGTTTTAATAGTATCTCCCGATTATGTTTTTAATTTTATCTTTTTATGAGATTGTAAAAATAGTTGCAAAGTTGAGCGTTTTTTCATAAATTTGGCCGCAAAATTCTATTTATTTGGATTTTGAGTTACACTGAAAATGCAGCTAAATAGATAAAATAAATAAAATTATGCAAGCAAATGGCTATTTGATTGAACTTTTATTGATTGAGTCTGTTTGACGCAAGTTTTAGTGCTTTTTCATCAGTTGCTCTTGGATGGCCCAGTCAATATGGACTTGCACAATATCGTTAAGCTCTGGGCGAGAAGCTTGTAATTGCTGCAATATTTCATCTGAAAATGGTGCATTACCTAGACCAATCGCGACGTTACGCATAAAGCTTTGGTAGCCTGTACGACGTAGGGGACTCCCTTCTGTATTTGCCATAAAGGTGTTTTCATCCCATTGCCAAAGGTCAATCAGTTGAATGTCATCCAAGCCATGACGCGGGTTAAAATCATCAATTGGTGTAGTTTTGGCAAAGCTATTCCACGGGCAAATGAGCTGGCAGTCATCGCAACCAAACACACGGTTACCAATACCACGGCGTAGTTCTTCAGGAATAATGCCTTGGAACTCAATGGTTAAATAGGCAATGCATTTACGTGCATCTAATAAATAAGGCTCAACAATGGCTTGGGTCGGGCAAATATCAATACAAGCGCTACATGAACCACAGTGTTTGGTGGTGGCTTGATCAAAAGTTAGCTCTAAAGAGGTAAAGAGCTCACCCAAAACAAAAAATGAGCCTGATGTTTTATGAATGAGTAAGGTGTGTTTACCGACCCATCCCATCCCTGCATTTTCAGCCAATGATTTTTCAAAAATGGGTGCTGAGTCTGCAAATGGGCGAGATTCAAAATCGCCAACTTTGGCTTTGATTTTCTGAGAAAGGGTCTTTAAACGCCCACGCATGACTTTGTGATAGTCACGTCCGCGTGCATAACGCGCAATGATGGCGCTATTTGGTGCAAAAGGCACAAGACGTGGTTCAGGAACGGCAACCAAATAATCCATACGCACACAAATAATGCTTTTGGTGCCCGGAACAAGCAGTGTTGGATCTGCGCGTTTTTCTAAGTTTTCAGTAAGAAAATGCATGTCACCATGATAACCAAGTTCTAAATATTTTTTAAAACGCGGCAATTCAGCTTGAGCATCTGGTTTGGCGATGACACAATCAGAAAACCCCAAAGCCAGTGCTTCAGCTTTAATCCAAGCCTTAAGCTGCTCTGGATCATATTGATCTACAGGGATTTTTGAGGAAGATGTGGATGTTGTCATAACCAAGAACAAAGGAAAAATCATGCATCAGCAAGTGTACCACAGCAGCGAGATTCAAGCATGGGAAGCGCGTTGGTTCGCGCAGCAAAATAGTGCTTATGGGCTGATGCAACAAGTCGCATGGTCAACAACTGAACAGATGCTGCCTAGGCTTAAACAGCAGAAAGTCAAAAGCGTTGCGGTGTGTTGTGGTCAAGGCAACAATGCAGGTGACGGTTACTTGATTGCATCGTATCTAGCCGCGCAAGGTTATGACGTTGAAATTTATGCAGCTGCTTTGGGAGAGTCTACTTCACTGCAACAAGCACATGCAGCAGCTGTGCAACTGGGGATAACGATTCATACCGGTTTTGATTTTCAACATTCATATGATGCCTATATTGATGCTTTGTTTGGCATCGGGTTAAACCGTGAGCTCAGTTCAGACTGGCAGGCGGTGATTCAGCAGATCAATAGTCAAACAGGTTTAAAAATCGCGGTTGATATTCCAAGTGGTTTACAGGCCAACACAGGGCAAGCTTTACCTTGTGCAGTTGTCGCCGATTATACTTTTACGGCTCTGGGCTTGAAGGCTGGTTTATTTACTGGGCAGGGTAAAGCTTATGCAGGAGTCGTTGAGCTTATTTCGCTACTTCCTGTAGACAATGCTTTAAAACCTTTAGCTTCACTTGCTCCACAGCATGTGCACCTTGTACCGCGTCAAGCCTTTGGGCATAAAGGAAGTTATGGGCATGTACTGGTTATTGGGGGACATGCACAGATGGGCGGTGCGGTGATGTTAGCCGCAGAAGCTGCCTTTCATGCCGGTGCAGGCAAGGTGACCGTGGTATGTGATGCAAAACACCATACTGCAATTCTAGCCCGTGCACCCAATATTATGCTGCGCGATATTAACCAAATGTCGCTCCAAGAGCGTGAAGCGTTGGTGGCACATGTGGATGCAGTCAGTTTTGGTATGGGCTTGGGAAGAGACTCGTGGGCTCAGCAGCAGTTTGATGCATGGTTTCCATTCATTCAAACTAGTACTTTACAGGTGGTATTGGATGCGGATGCTTTATGGTTTTTGGCTGAGAAGCCAGTAAAGCTTGGTAAACAGGTGTACGCAACACCGCATCCTGGGGAGGCCGCGACTTTACTCGGTATCAGTACTTCAGCGGTGGAGTCCGACCGTATTGCAGCTATTTATGCTTTACAAAAAAAATATGCAGGACAATGGGTGCTGAAAGGTTCGGGAAGCTTGATTTTAGATACGCAACTTTGGATTTGTACCGCAGGTAATCCGGGGATGGGGACAGGTGGAATGGGTGACGTATTGGCAGGCATGATTGCCAGTTTAAAAGCACAGTTGCAAGATGACATTACGTTACATCAAATTGTGACCTTGCATGCCCAAGCAGGTGACCTTTTGGCTCAGCAAGGTGAACGTGGTTTACAAGCGCAGCAAATGAGTCAGGCTATTTATACGGTCGTGAACCGAGAGTATACAGTATGAAAGCAGTAAAACTGACCATATCGGGAAAAGTTCAGGGTGTTCGATATCGACGCTGGTTTGCACAATATGCTGTTGCTTTTGGGGGATGATGGTATGGTTGCCGAACTGGTGAGTCGCGCTAAAGTCGGGCCAACTCATGCGGTAGTCACGGATGTGGTCATCGTAGAACTGGCTTCAGAACAGCAAAAATTTACAGATTTTCAAATACGTCGCGAATGACTAAGTATTCAAAAATAAAAAAAGGGCGAAAGTTTAACTTTCGCCCTTTTTTAAGATGTTAAATCTTAGTGGTGGTGACCACCAGCACCGTGCGCATGGCCGTGCTGTAATTCTTCTTCAGTTGCATCGCGGATTTCTACGATTTCAACTTCGAAAGTTAAGTCTTGACCAGCAAGTGGGAAGTTCGCATCAACAATTACGTTTTCGCCTTCAACTGCTTTTACAGTTACGATTTGAACGCCATCATCAGTTTGAGCTTGGAACTGCATACCCGCTTGGATGTTGTCTACGCCTTGGAACATTTGCGCTGGAACTTCTTGAACGAGTTCAGGGTTGTATTCGCCATAACCTTCAGCAGCAGGAACAGTAACAGTGAATTTTTCACCTACAGTTTTGCCTAGCAATGCATTTTCTAAACCTGGGATGATGTTACCTGCGCCGTGCAAATATGCAAGTGGTTCACCTTGTGATTGGTCTAGCGTTTCGCCTTCAGCGTTAGTCAATTTGTAGTTGAAAGAAACCACGTGATCATTTGCGATAGCAGTCATGTTTTTCGTCCATTCATTTAGAATTTAAGGGGTATATCATAAAGTGAAAAGCAGCTTTTGTAGACTAAATTTAGCAAAAAAACTGCATTTTCCACGTTCTTATGGCGTTTTTTTATTAGTGGGGACGCATTTTTAGATTTCAATGCAATTTTATTTTCGGACCGACTTTTTTATTCATCAGGTCTTTTGCGGTCATCAGCCCAGCTTGGGTATAGCCATGTAATGTGGCCTGATGGAGTCGATATAAAGAAACATACATGGTTTTTGCCAGCACGCCTTGCACATTAACTTGGTCCAGTAGTTCGCCGACAGCTTTATATTGACTGAGGGAAACCAAAGAGCCTTTGTCAGAAAATTTAAACATCGGCAAAGACTGACCACGAATGCGCGCTTTGAGCGCTCGAACCAAAAAGGTTGCTTGTTGGCTGGCCACTTGAGCACGTGGGCCAAGGACTGGTTCATCGGCCGCGGGCTGGCAGTGAGCACAATCGCCAAAGGCAAAAATGTTGGGGTCGGAACGGGTTTGCAAAGTTGCATAGACTTTAAGACGTCCAATCGCATCTTTTTCAAAGCCTTCAAGCGCATTTAAAACGACAGGCGCTTTGATGCCTGCCGCCCAAACTTTTAGATCGGCATCGATTTGTGTGCCGTCAGCAAAATAGACATGGTCTTTATCTAACTTGGCAACACGGTGATGGGTGAGGACTTCAACGCCAAGTTTTTCCAATTGGGTATGTGTGTGATTTGCCATTTTGGTGGAGAGGGCGGGAAGAATACGATCCGCTGCTTCAATCAAGGTCACTTTGACTTTGTTTGGGTCAATTTTATTGAGACCGTATTTAAAAAAGGTACTTTTCGCATGGACCAATTCGGCAGCAAGCTCGACTCCTGTGGCACCTGCACCAATAATCGCAATATTGAGTGCGCGTGTTTCGGGGCGGTTTTGTGCATCTAAATACAAATGTAGAAGGTCTTGCTGGAAAATTTCAGCTTGCTGGCGACTGTCGAGGAAGTGGCAGTAATGTTTAGCGCCTTCGGTCGAAAAGTCGTTAGAGGTCGAGCCGACTGCAAGGACTAAGGTGTCGTAGTTGAGTTCAAACTGCGTGGTTTCAGTGCTTTGTTTGGCATATTGGCGTGCTTCAAGTTTTACTTGTTTATGTTCTTGGTCTAAGCCGACAAAACGACCCAAAACAAACTCATAGTGATGTTTAGAAGCATGTGCAAAATAATTAATTTCTTCAACACTTGGGTTGAGTGTACCTGCTGCAATTTCGTGGAGTAAGGGTTTCCAGATATGAGTGAGGTTTTGATCGACGAGGGTTATTTTCACCCACTTGGATTTTGCGAAGCTGTCACCGAGTTGCGTTGCTAACTCTAGACCACCAGCACCACCGCCAATAATAACAATATGGTGTGGCACTTGTTCTGTTTGTACAGCCATATGAAGCAACCTATTTATTATTAAAAAAAAGAAGATGACATTGAATATGCCATCTTCTTGATTTATTGATAATTAGATTGTCTTACAAGTTACATAAAGTATAAAACTCGGGATACTGCTCGAACTTAACCGAGTGTGTAGGTTTTTGCTTTAGGTTCATCGCTTGATAAAAATGGAAACAAGCTTTTGAACCAAAACATCAGTCGCTGGAAAATATTGGCTTCTTCAATTTGTACATCTTCTTCAATGGTAAACGTTTGAATGAGCTGATTGTTTTGATAGACCTGTACTTTCGCAAGTTGCATGACTTCAGCCAGCGGAGCGGTCAGCTTGTTTTGCAACACTTCAATGTTGAAATGCGTTTTTGTAGACTCTAATGGATCAATGCGTTGAATAGTGCCATTGCCTGTATTGAGCATAATCCGTTGGTTGGTCTGGTCAAAGGCATGTAAGTCAATGGCATATGGTTGATCGTACAGTGATGTGGTCACAATTTTCGGTTGCTTACTTTCCACTTTGAACATTTTCAACGTCGATTTGACTACAGGCAGCTCTGCGATAATTTGCTTATCTTTCAGTGCAACTTCATTGCGAGTATAGGTATAAGACAAATTCATGAGGTTGTGTGCAACTTCAGCGCGTTTTGCTGCGCTTTCTGTACCCAAAACGATGACCACTAAGCGACGGTTTGGATTATCTGTATTCATGGTCGGGCGGTTTGCTGTCAGCGCTAAATTGTATCCCGCTGCTTTGGTATAACCTGTTTTTAAGCCATCTACTGTCGGGTCTTGTTTTAACAGAACATTGGTTGCACGGTGAAAGCGTTGGTTGTAGCTAAAACTTTGCTGTTTTGAATAGTATAAATAGTCTGGCGTTTCATTCACCAAGGCTTGGCCTAATAGCGCTAAATCATGAGCGGTCGAATAGTGCTCTGGCATGGTGATACCCGCAGGGTTTTGAAAATGCGTTTCAGTCATTCCCAGTGCTTTGGCTTCTTGGTTCATTCGTGCAACAAAGTTTGGAATATCACCTGAGATGCGTTCCGCTAAAGTCACTGCTGCGTCGTTGGCAGACATGACCACTAAACCCGCTAAAAGCTGATCCACAGAAATCTGTTCACCTTGTTTTAAGTACATTTGGGACTCATCCCACATCACTGTACTGACCACAGGTGTCGCGGTAAGAATTTCGCTCTTATTGAGCTTCCCTGCATTAATTTCTTTGAGTGCAATATATGCCACCATCATTTTGGTGAGCGAAGCGGGCGCACGTTGAACATGACTATTATGCTCTGCAATGACTTGCCCCGATTGGCTGTCAAAAACGGTCCAAGCTTGAGCTTCAACTGTTTCAGGAACAATATTGAGCAATGCCGCTTGAGTGAAACTTGAACATAAGGCGAAGAGTGTAGCGATGAAGTAGATGACAGCTTTCAATGAAATTCCCTAACCAAGCCATTCCGTGACTTTTAAACCTAAAACAGCTGCAAATGCTATGCCTTTTTTTCCTCAATGACCAGTCAAAAATGCAGACAAATGTGACTGTGACGCAAAACTGGCGTAAATAATGCTAAGCTAAGTTATAACTCATTTCATTTTATTTTGTATCGCCCATTATGTTGCATTATCAGATCGAATTTGACGATTATCGTCAGCACCTTATACACGTGACTTTACGTTTTGTAGCAGACCCAACACAGGTACTTTCATTACCGACTTGGATTCCGGGTAGTTACCTCATTCGCGAGTTTTCAAAGCATATAGAGTCGGTTCGTGCTTATGATGAAGAAGGGCGTTTGTTAGAAATTCAAAAATTTGAAAAGAATAAATGGCGTCTTTTTAATACCGATCATGAACTGATTACGGTTGAGTATGATGTCTATGCCTATGATCTGTCGGTGCGCGGTGCGTATGTAGATCAAACCCGTTTATATGTAAACCCCGCATGTGCTTGCTTAGGTTTGGAGGGTCAAGAGGACAAAGCAGTTGAAGTTGAATTGTTCCTTCCTGATGAGCTAAAACACTTCCAATTGGCCACTGGTATGGCTTCAAAAAGCCTCGTTAAAGGTCGTTTTACTTTAAAAGCCAAAAACTATGCCGAGTTGATTGATGCACCATTTGAGTTGGCAGAGCAGACGCGTTTTGGTTTTGAAGCTAATGGCATTCCACACGAGTTTGTGGTGTCAGGTAAACATGCCATGAATGCTGCACGTATGCAGAAAGACATTGAAAAAATCTGTGCAACAGAAATATCAATGTTTGGCTCAGCACCATTTTCAAACTACACCTTTATGACGATGGCAACAGCAAATAGTTATGGTGGTTTGGAGCATCCAAATTCAACCAGTTTGATTAGTCCACGTGAAGACTTACCAAAAGCCAATGAGCCTGAAGAGCCGTCTGAAGACTATCAACGTTTCTTAGGTTTATGTAGTCATGAATACTTCCACTCATGGTTGGTCAAATTCATTCGTCCTGAAAACTTTGTCAATTATGATCTAAATAAAGAAGGCTATACCTCTTTGCTTTGGATTTTTGAAGGTTTCACGTCTTATTATGATGACCTGATTTTGCTACGTAGTGGTGTGATTTCCCAAGCCTCATATATCAAACTACTCAAAACTCAGATTGATCGTTATTTGCAAAATCCGGGTCGTTTTGTTCAGTCTGTGTCTGAGTCTAGCTTCGATGCATGGGTGAAATTTTACCGTCAGGATGAAAACTCGAACAATGCAGGCACCAGCTATTACAACAAAGGCTGTTTGGTTGCACTATGCTTAGACTTAGGTTTGCGCTTACGTGGTTCAAGTTTAGACGCGCTTATGCGTAAACTTTATGAGAACGCGCAAAAGGGCATACAAGTACATGAGCGTACGATTGTTGAGTTGTGTAATGAGCTGACGGGTGATAACTGGATTGAGCAAATCAATCACTTAATTAACACCACAGATGAGTTGCCGCTGGATCAACTTTTCCCTGAGTTTGGTTTAAGCTATAGCCTGAAAAATGATAAGTCATTACCGTTAGGTTTAAAGCTTGTAGATAAGCCAGAAGGCGTGTTGGTGCAAAGCGCACGTCGTGATGGTGCTGCTGCTCAAGCTGGCCTTTCTGCCCATGATGTGATCATTGCGATTGATGGTCTCAAAGCAACGGTGAAACTGGTAGAAAAGTATGCCAAGCAAGAAGGTACGTATAACATTTTGGCATTCCGCCGTGATGAGTTGATGAGCTTTGACGTAAAAGCTGCTGGCTCAGAACTGACTGAAGTTGAATTAAAAGTTGAAGACCAAGCGAAAGCAGAGAAGTGGTTCAAGGCTTAATCCCTAAGCCACTTTATTTGATTCTGTTGAGATAAAAACCGATGCCTAGACATCGGTTTTTTATGCGCTTATGTATTGCATTAACTACCACGGTAAGTGGAATAGCCATATGGGCTAATTAACAGCGGGATATGGTAATGATCTAATGAGCCATCAATTACAAATACCACGGGCACTTCTGGAAAGAATGAGCGCTGATTTTTTTGGCGAAACCAATCACCCGTTTTAAAGATAACTTTGTATACACCTTTTTGTAAGGCCGTATCTTTGGGATATAAATCATTGATTCGACCTTGGTCATCGGTCGTGCTTGAGCTGATTTCTGTCCATTTATCATTTTGTTGGGCTTCAAGTGTCACTTTGACATTGGCAGAAGGAAGACCATTTTCCAAATTCAGCACATGAACGCTCAATGGATTTTGAGCAAAACACCAAGAAGAAAAACCAAGTCCAATGAGCGGAAGCAGCATTTTTAGCATTGAATTGACCCTTACCGTTGCAGGAAAAAGATTCAGTTTAACCAACCATATAAAAATCATAGGTTTAAAAATGTAAAAATGGAGGAGTACGCGTAGAGGGTTTATGTATCAATATTTAAGCTGCGGCATGATGAATGGCTCTGCCGATTTAAATTTAGCGCTGAGAAAAGTCATGCTTATGCATGTAGGGCTACAAGACTGTATTATGTGAAAAATATCTGTTGTTGTGGCTTAAATGAGGTAAATAACACATTTCGCTAAAAAATTTGTTTATTTGCTAAGCAAAAGCTAAAGCCTTGTGGAAAGAGGTGATTTTGAAAAACGAAGGCTGTAGTGGTATTTTCTGGCGAAATGTCGTTATCACTGGATATTACGTTGACTGTAAAGCCCTGAGGGACGATACTTTCAGGGTTTTATTCAAGCACATCGGTTCGCAGGGGTTGAGCCAGAAGCTCATCACCCTAAAAAACTCAATCTAACGCAAGGGGCTATATATGGCTGGTGGAAAGTCAACCATCATTTACACACTGACCGACGAGGCGCCATTGCTAGCGACTTATTCGCTACTGCCGATCATTGAGACCTTTACTAAACCTGCTGGTGTAGAGATCGTTAAAACTGATATCTCTGTTGCCGCACGTGTTCTCGCAGAATTCTCTGAATACCTAAAAGAAGAGCAAAAAGTCCCAGACAATCTTGCAGAACTAGGTCGTCTTACTCAAGATCCAGATACTAATATCATCAAACTCCCGAATATTAGTGCTTCTGTTGCTCAGTTAACAGCATGTATCAAAGAGCTTCAATCAAAAGGCTACGCGATTCCTGACTACCCTGAAAACCCAACCACTGAAGACGAAAAAGCGCTTAAAGCACGCTATGGCAAATGTCTTGGTTCAGCTGTAAACCCTGTATTGCGTGAAGGTAACTCTGACCGTCGTGCACCAGCTGCAGTGAAAAACTATGCGAAAAAACACCCGCACTCTATGAGCGAGTGGAAGCAATGGTCTCAAACTCACGTTTCTCACATGGATGAAGGTGACTTCTACCACGGTGAAAAATCGATGACTTTAGATCGTGCACGTAATGTGAAAATGGAACTCATCACCAAGTCTGGTGAAACGATTGTTCTGAAGTCAAAAGTTGCACTTCAAGACGGCGAAATCATCGACTCAATGTTCATGAGCAAGAAAGCGCTTTGCGATTTCTATGAAAAAGAACTTGATGATTGTAAAGAAGCGGGCATTTTGTTCTCTTTACACGTGAAAGCAACCATGATGAAAGTTTCACACCCGATCGTTTTCGGTCACTGTGTGAAAATTTACTACAAAGATGCTTTTGAAAAACACGGTAAATTGTTCGATGAGCTAGGCATTAACGTAAACAATGGTATGGCTGGTCTTTATGAGAAGATCGCAACTTTACCGACATCTTTACGTGAAGAAATCATCGAAGACTTACACGCTTGCCAAGAACACCGTCCTGCACTTGCAATGGTTGATTCGGCGAAAGGCATCACAAACTTCCATTCACCAAACGACGTAATTGTAGATGCTTCAATGCCTGCAATGATTCGTGGTGGTGGTAAAATGTGGGGCGCTGACGGCAAACCTTATGACTGTAAAGCAGTAATGCCTGAGTCAACTTTTGCGCGTATCTACCAAGAAATGATCAATTTCTGTAAGTGGAATGGTAACTTCGATCCACGTACGATGGGTACTGTGCCTAACGTTGGTTTGATGGCGCAAAAAGCTGAAGAATACGGTTCGCACGACAAAACTTTCGAAATGTCTGAAGCGGGTGTTGCAAACATCACTGACCTAGAAACTGGCGAAGTGTTAATGACTCAAAATGTTGAGGAAGGCGACATCTGGCGTATGTGTCAGGTGAAAGATGCACCGATTCAAGATTGGGTAAAACTTGCAGTAAACCGTGCTCGTAACTCGGGTATGCCAGCAATCTTCTGGTTAGACCCATACCGCCCGCACGAAAATGAAGTGATCAAGAAAGTACAAAAATACTTGAAAGACCACGACACTGCCGGTTTAGATATTCAGATCATGTCTCAAGTACGTGCAATGCGTTATACACTTGAACGTGTAGCGCGTGGCCTAGATACGATTTCTGTAACGGGTAACATTTTACGTGACTACCTGACTGACTTGTTCCCAATTATGGAATTGGGTACTTCAGCGAAAATGTTGTCTATCGTTCCGTTAATGGCGGGCGGTGGTATGTACGAAACTGGTGCGGGTGGTTCAGCACCTAAACACGTACAGCAGCTTGTAGAAGAAAACCACTTACGTTGGGATTCTTTAGGTGAGTTCTTGGCGCTTGCTGTTTCTTTAGAAGAGCTAGGCATTAAAGAAGATAACGCTCAGGCGAAACTTCTTGCGAAGACTTTAGACCAAGCGACTGGTAAATTACTTGATAACGACAAGTCTCCATCACGTCGTACTGGCGAGTTAGATAACCGTGGCAGCCACTTCTACTTAGCGAAGTTCTGGGCTGAAGCGCTTACTACACAAGATGAAGATGCTGAGTTGAAAGCGAAGTTTGCTCCACTTGCGAAAGCACTTGCTGAAAACGAAGACAAAATCATTGCTGAACTTGCTCAAGTTCAAGGTCAAGCTGCTGACATCGGTGGTTACTATGCTGTAGATACAGCTAAAGTAAATGCTGTAATGCGTCCAAGCGAGACTTTGAATGCTGCACTGGAAGCGATCTAAGTCAAAATGAAGTCGGTAAATTTACCGATGAAGTGAAAAAAGCCGATGCGAATGCATCGGCTTTTTTATAACTAAATACTATATATTTTACCGAGGAAGAATTTGTAACTCAGTTGGAATTCATGTAGAAAGTATAGTATCAACCTCACATTTAATTAGAATGTTTAAATTAAATATAAAGCAACTAAATGCATTAGCTCAGTTAGCTGATGAATTATTATTAGATACAAATAGAGAAGAAGAGTTAGTAGAATTATTAAATGTACATTTACAAACATCTTTTACATTTGAAAATGATACTTGTAAAGGATATTTTTATTATATTTTAGGAAATTGTAGTTCTGGTCTTTATAAATATAGAGATCAAGATTGGTATTCAAAAAACTTAATTGATACGGTTAATTTGTATCAAAAATCTGTTCACTTTTTAAGGAATGAAACTAAAAATATTGGTTTGCTTTCTGATGCATTAACAAATTTAGGAAATTTTCTTTCTTCGCAAGGGCGGGGTTTTTGTGCCCAGTATTACTGGGATAAAGCAATTGATATTAATAGAAATCCAGTTGCTTTAGTATCTAAAGCAACTGATATTCTGTTTAGAGCCGAACAATTATATGATGATTCCCATAAATTTATTCATTATCATTTTGCAAATAAGTTGATATCAGATGCTTATTTAAATATTGATCGATTGGAAGAAGAGCAAAAAATACCACTTATGCAAGGTCGTCAATTGTATATTTTTCAGCGATGGTATGCACAGAATTTTAAAGAAAATGAATTTAATTATTTAATGGAGTATAAACAGAAAACAATTACAAAAACTGAGTCTCGTTATTTGAATTGGGTTGCTCAGAATAAATTATTTATTAATGACTTGAATGATCTTTTGAATGAGCAAATAGTTTTTCAGGATGTGTTAGGTCTTCCATCTATGGTTCAAAAAATTAATAGTGCTTTAAGTTTAAAAGAATCATTAGTATTTCATTCAAATTTTGATGAGTTACGAAATGAGTACACATATGCTAGATACTTAATTTTTCAAGCTTCTGAACTAAAGGGGGATTCTGAGCATTTTTATAACAGGACTTATTCACATATTTACGATACATTGCATGCTCTAGATAATTTAAAGACTTCACATATGAAATCTGCATTTAGGATTTTATATTCAATTTTTGATAAGATTTCATATTTTATTGCAAAGTATTTTGATTTATCTATTAAAGATCATGAGATTAGCATTAAAGGAATATTTTATGAAGGAAAATTAGATAAGATTCGTGGTAGATTTTTTGAATCTAAAAACTATTTCTTGCATGCTTTATTTTATATATTAAAAGAGATTGAGACTGAACCGAAAGGGAAAAACAGAGATTCGATTGAAAATATGAATAAGATGGAAAATCTTGCAAATTTAGAAAAACATCGATTAGCAAAAATTAGGAACCATTTGGAGCATAGGTCTTTTCGAGTGATTGATGATTTTGGCTATGAATTAAATACAAAGTATAATTCTAGTGAAGTGTTTTGGTATCAAGAGTTATTAGAGAAAAAAGAGGAGTTGGAGAAGAAAAACCTTCAAAGTTCTGATGAATATATAGAAGTTATAAATTACATAAAAGAAAAAGAGATAAAATCTAAGTATATTTTCGAAATGCCTTTTTCGGAATTTGAAGAGTGTGTAATGCACATAGCGAGACTTGTTAGAAACTCTTTAATGTATTTATCGTTGGTTGTGCATTATGAAGAAAAAAATAAATCTGTAAGTGATAAATTTATTTTACAAAGAGAAGTTCCTCTGAAGTAAAAGCCCACTTTCGTGGGCTTTAAAATACTTAATTTTTAACGACCATTACGTCCGCGACCACGTGGTGCTTTCGTATTTGGACGTGTTGTACCATTGGTTTTACGCTTTGGTTTCTCACTATCATCCATTTGCCAAATACGCTTTGTACCTGACTTTTTCACAGAACCATCTTTGTTCTTACGAACCATAGGCTTACCACCTGTACCACCCGGTTTTTTCACATAAGAGCGCGAACGGTAAGGTGCTTCCGCAGGAATGTTTTGAAAGTCAGGGTATAAAAGTGGCTCGATTTCTTTGGATTCACCTGGTTGTAAACCCATTTGAACCAAATCAATTGCACCAATTTTAGTACGGATTAAACGTAAAGTAGGAAAACCTACAGCAGCAGTCATACGACGTACTTGACGGTTACGGCCTTCACAAATTGAAATTTCGACCCAAGAAGTCGGCACAGACGCACGAAAACGTACAGGAGGATCACGCTCCCATAACCACTCAGGTTGTTCAACTTTAGATGCTTCAGCAGGCAAAGTCATACCATCTTTCAGTTCCACGCCTTTACGCAACTGCTCAAGGGCTTCTTCAGTGACATCACCATCGACCTGAACCAAATACGTTTTAAATTTTTTATTGGCAGGGTTGGTGATGTATTGGTTCAAACCACCATGGTCGGTTAAAAATACCAAGCCTTCAGAGTCCATATCCAAACGACCAGCCAATCGCAAAGTAGAGTCGCTGACAAAGTCAGACATCGTCATATGTGCTTCATCTTTACGGAACTGGGAGAGGACGTCATAGGGCTTATTCAGGATGACGATTTTCATAGTCAATAACTTCTGTAATTACATAAAATAAGAAATATCAAGATTTATTTAATAGAGAAATGTAGTTATTTCTCGTATAAATCTCAAAAACAGCGGAATTCGATTAAGCTATTATGCGATAAGAAGAGTGGAAAGTATTGTCTATCGGCAATTATTTTTTAAATTTGCCAATTATAATAAAAGGGAGCGCCTGCAAAATGGGTTATCAGAAGATCATCGTTCCTGCGGATGGTAGTAAAATTACCGTAAACGCAGATTTATCATTAAATGTTCCAAATCAACCGATTATTCCTTTTATTGAAGGCGATGGTATTGGTGTCGACATTACACCAGCCATGAAAACTGTAGTAGATGCTGCAGTACAAAAAGCATATGGCGGTAAACGCTCGATTGAGTGGATGGAAGTTTACTGCGGTGAAAAAGCCAATAAAATTTATGGCTCCTATATGCCAGAAGAAACTTTTGATGCGCTACGCGAGTTTGTGGTTTCAATTAAAGGCCCTTTAACCACACCTGTCGGTGGGGGCATTCGTTCTTTGAACGTGGCGCTACGCCAAGAATTAGATTTGTACGTTTGTGTACGTCCTGTACGTTGGTTTGAAGGGGTACCATCACCTGTTCAGCATCCTGAACTGACCGATATGGTTATTTTCCGTGAAAACTCAGAAGATATTTATGCTGGAATTGAGTGGAAAGCCGATTCTCCTGAAGCGAAGAAAGTGATTAAGTTTCTCAAAGAAGAAATGGGCGTGACTAAAATCCGATTTGAAGATAACTGTGGTATTGGGATTAAGCCCGTATCGAAAGAGGGAACGCAGCGTCTTGTGCGTAAAGCGATTCAATTTGCGATTGATAATGATAAGCCGAGTGTGACCTTGGTTCACAAAGGCAATATCATGAAATATACCGAAGGGGCATTTAAAGAGTGGGGCTATGAACTTGCGATGGACCGTTTCGGTGGT
Source organism: Acinetobacter sp. Gutcm_16 (assembly GCF_028649355.1). NCBI lineage: Bacteria > Pseudomonadati > Pseudomonadota > Gammaproteobacteria > Moraxellales > Moraxellaceae > Acinetobacter > Acinetobacter sp. Gutcm_16. The sequence continues at coordinate 22,704 of NZ_JAQSUV010000024.1, forward strand.
GAGCTCATTGATGGCGGGCCATGGGTAAAAATTAAAAACCCAAAAAATGGTAAAGACATCATCATTAAAGATGTGATTGCCGATGCATTCTTGCAACAGATTTTAATGCGTCCTGCGGACTATTCAGTGATTGCGACTTTAAACCTGAATGGTGACTATATTTCTGATGCGCTGGCTGCTGAAGTCGGAGGGATTGGTATCGCGCCGGGTGCGAATATTGGTGGGGCGATTTCTGTTTATGAAGCCACGCACGGAACAGCGCCAAAATATGCCGGTCAAGATAAAGTCAACCCAGGCTCTATTATTCTTTCTGCTGAAATGATGCTACGAGATATGGGCTGGGTAGAGGCGGCAGATTTGATCATTAAGGGGATTTCAGGGGCAATTGATGCGAAAACAGTCACTTATGATTTTGAGCGATTAATGCCGAATGCAACCTTATTGCGTTGTTCGGAGTTTGGTGAAGCCATTATTGCGAATATGGAATAAGTTTTAAGCTGAATTGGTAGAAGCCCGCACATACTGCGGGTTTTCTTTTGTTGGCTTGAAAATAGCTCTGGAAATAGGTTTGCAATGTAAAACTAGGTTAAAGGATTTGTGCTTTCAGTGAGTATAGGTAAGGTTAAATAAAAAGGAGAGTTGATTCTTAATCATAATTTATATATGTAATTACAATGAAGTACTTTGATACAGCTTATAGCTTGGGTTTTTAGCTGAGTGATGTATGGTGGTCTTTGTCGAATGTTACGGCAGATGATAAAGGAGTAGTCTCATGGCTAATCAACAAAATCAACAGCAGAACAATCAGCAGCAACGTCAACAACAACCAAATCAACCACAAGAACAACCAGACCAGCAACAACAGCAACAACAACCCAAACCAAATCAAGGTCAGCAAAAACAGCCGAATCAAAACCAACCGAACCCAGATCAGCAACAACGCTAGGCGTATTGCTATTTCATGAACGAATGTTAAAGGTATTTCAAGGAAGAATCGATCAAAGGGAGTTGAACCAAAGGAGGACCCTATGTCGAATAATGTTGTGAAAACATTAAAACAGAAGATCAAAGCACGTTTAAAAAAGATCTCTAAGCATCAGTCTAAGCTGAAAGCCTTGGAGAAAAAACTGAAGAAGCGTAAGTAGTTTTACGTGGTTTATTTGAAGCAAAGCCCTCATTTTATATGAGGGCTTTGTCGTTACATATATAGGATATCTTTCAATATATGAGGCATTTAGTATGAAAAGGTAACTTTATCTTATTTTAATCTCTAAAAATTACCTGAGTAGTTGAATCATGCCTCGTTTAGTTCTGAGTGGAGCTATTTTAAGTATAAGTCTGCTGATGAGTGGATGTCAGCCACCGGCTTCGGGTGAAGCAGCAGGTTTGAGTTATCCATATTTATATTGGCAGTTATATAAGACGCCTTTAACAAAAAACTTAAATGTGCCTGTACAAGGTGTAAGCCATAAGCAGATACAAGATACTTGGGGGGCTGCACGTGGTCAGGGACGAAAACATCAAGGTATAGATATCTTCGCTAAACGTGGTACACCTGTCTTAAGCGCTACATCAGGCATTGTCTTGGATGTCGGTATCAATAGTCTAGGTGGACAAGTGGTATGGGTAATGGGACCAAACTTAAGCCGTCACTACTATGCACATTTAGATGCTTATGCACCTGATATTCAAACGGGTGATTGGGTTGAAGTAGGAGAAGTATTGGGTTATGTCGGGAACACTGGCAATGCCAAGAATACGCCACCACATTTGCACTATGGAATTTATAGGACTGGGAAAGGAGCTGTGAATCCTTATCCGTATTTAACTTTAAATGCATTGAAATAACCGAGCTTTGATCTACAGATGTAAAAGTTCGAATGCGTGAATTGTATTGGTTATGGAAGGCACATCAATTGGGTTCTTTTCTTATTCTTAAACCGTACATTTGTAGTATTTAGATGCGAGTAAAAAGATCACTACCCATTAAACAAATAACCCTCTACAAGGGTAACTTACTAACATAAGTAGTTTATTTTTGACTATCTTTTATATGAATTATAAGTACTCTTTTTTAGTTGTTGAATTGGAGGTGGATGTCGTACGGGTAAAGTAAAATAGTTGCAATGTTCCTAAACCGAGAACTCCCGCAGCAAGCATAAACTGAAAGTGATATGACCAACCCAAATGCTGCAAGGTACTAAAACTTAAACCACCGACCAGCTGGACCGTTGCAAAGCTGAGTGTTGCCATACTCCACAGTTTTTTATAGGCCAAGCCGTAGAGTTGTAAGATGGTGTAGGAGGTGAGGAAGACCACCGCAGGGTTCAGTAGACCTGTGAGAAATGAAGACAGGAGCGTAAATACAGGCGAGAAACTCAGAACTGCAATAAAAACTGCCGCAATATAGACACTGTATAAAATCTTTAAAGCCAGAAAGTTACCAAATTTACGTGCTAAAGTATAAGCTGTCGCTGCACCCAAAGCGCTGCCTAAGCCATATAAAATCCAGTTAAAATTGATCCAATATAAATTTAGCGTTAAAACATGACTTAAATAATCAATCCAAAACAAAGAATGGGGAATATAGGCAAAGGCGCTGCAGGCATAAACAATGAGTAAACTATAGTAAATTTTATTCACTGTATGAGTTTGGGGCTGGCTTGTAGGGATACTGTGTAGTTGCTTTTGGAAAGGGCGAACCAGTATCCATAATAACCATGTAATGACAAATGCAAAGCCACAGAGAATGAACCATGCGCTACTGATTGCAATACGGTCTAAATACGGCATAAACAGCGTGGCTGCCAATACACCAATTCCTATTCCGCTAAATCCAATTAGATTAATTTTAAAACGGCGCTGTAACTCACTGCACTGCGCCACAATACTGGGCGATAGAATCATCAGCAAACCACCGCCGATACCTGAAATGATGCGCCACACCAAATACCAAACTTCGTTAAAATGCGCAAATGCACAGGCAAACAGGCTGATTGAACCAAAGAGCGCAGCAAAAATGATATAGATCGGCATTTTTGCATTTTGTGGCAACTTCATCGCCCAAAATGCGCCGATCAGATAGCCCAGCAGATTGGCGCTACCGAGTAGGCTGGCGAAATTGTGTGACCATTCATAGGCTTCGCGAGTGGACGGCAGTAGAGCGGTATAAGAAAAACGTAAGATGCCAATTCCCAAGCACATACTCAGGCAGAGAAAGAGACTCAGTTGTACGGTGCTTGAGAACGTCCTGTTCATCATAATTTGACTATTTGTTTAAAAAATACACTTGAACTATAAGATGAAATTTACAATAAAACAATCGGGTGATGTCCACCTTTAGTCGAGCGGAGTAAAGGCGAAGTCAATTTAATCAGTATCTTTAAGTGCATTGATATCCACTGCATCACCAATGGTATAAAAGTGTCCGCCTGCAACATGATGGATGCTTTGCCATTCATCTGCGGCTTCATGGTAGTACCAATGCCCATCTCTAAAAACCCGATCATCGGCATAAGCAGCAATGACTTTGCCAATAAACAAGTCATGCTGTTGCTGATTATGTGGTTCAGGAATGAGTTCACACAGAATCCATGCACTACAGCCTTCAACCACTGGAATTGGGCTGTGACCAAACTGAAAAAGTTCGACCCCACACTGACGTAACTTTTCAGGAGCATCATATTGACTGATCATGCCCAGTGCGTAGACCATTTTCAGCTGTTTAAGTGTGGGTACTTGCAGCGCAAACAAACCTGATTTTTCAATAATACTGCGGGTTTTTGTCGATTTATCGAGTACGACCGTCACTTTGGCTGGGCTAAACTCTAGAGCGCATGCCCAAGCCGCGGCCATGACATCGGTGCTTTCATCATCTTGACTGGAAACCAGCACGGTTGGGCCGTGGTTGAGTAGCCGATATGCTTTTTCTAAAGGGACGGGCAGAATGTGAGAATTAAGCAAAGATTGATTCATGTAAAAGAACACTTTAACAGCCGTTTAAATGCTTTATACCACATTCTAAAACTGCCAATTCAGTCTAAATTTGTACATTCAGCGTGGAATATGGCGCAAAACAGTAAGCCCGTTTAAATTTTGATTTATAATTATGACAGCATCATTTAGGGAAACAATATGAATATCCCCTTAATCGTCAATGTCATCATTTTTATTGCATTGCTTTTTTTACTGGGCCGAACCCGTAAAACCGATTGGAGTTTAGCGAAGAAGGTACTGGCAGGTCTCTGTCTCGGTATTGTTTTTGGTCTCGCTTTACATGGGTTTTATGGTACGAATTCGCCTGTACTGCAAGAGTCGGTACAGTGGTTTAATTTGGTCGGTAAAGGCTATGTCAAACTACTACAAATGGTGGTGATGCCTTTGGTATTTGTTTCCATTTTAGGCGCTGTGATTAAGCTGCACGATGCGGGTTCATTGGGTAAAATTAGTTTTATCAGTATTGGGACTTTGTTATTTACTACCGCGATTGCTGCATTTGTCGGTGTGGTGGTGACCAATCTGTTCGGCTTAACTGCGGCAGGTTTAGTGCAAGGTACACAAGAAACTGAACGTTTAAATACGATTCAAACTGATTATGTCGGGCAAGTGGCTGACTTGCAAGTGCCTGATTTATTTCTATCATTTATTCCGAGCAATCCTTTTGCCGAGCTGACAGGGGCACATCCAACCTCAATTATCAGTGTAGTCATTTTTGCAGTGTTTTTAGGCATTGCAGGCTTGAACCTCATGAAAGCGGATGCTGAGAAAGGGCAAAAGCTGTTGTCTGCAATTGACATCTTGCAAGCGTGGGTCATGAAGTTGGTGCGTCTAATTATGATGCTCACGCCTTATGGTGTGTTCGCACTCATGACCAATATTGTGGCCAACTCTAAAATGGCAGACATCTTAAACTTAGGTGGCTTCTTGGTTGCGTCTTATATAGGTTTGGCGATTATGTTTATCGTGCACGCCGTGATTTTGGCGCTCACAGGCGTGAGCCCAATTCAGTTCTTTAAAAAGGTTTGGCCTGTGCTGACCTTTGCGTTTACCAGCCGTTCAAGTGCTGCCAGTATTCCTTTAAATATTGAAGCGCAAACAAGACGTCTGGGCGTACCTGAGTCGATTGCCAGCTTTTCAGCATCATTTGGTACGACCATTGGGCAAAACGGCTGTGCGGGGCTGTATCCTGCAATGTTAGCCGTTATGGTTGCACCGACAGTGGGTATTAATCCGCTCGATCCACTTTGGATTTTGACTTTGGTTTGTGTCGTGACCTTGAGCTCGATTGGGGTGGCTGGTGTAGGTGGTGGAGCAACATTTGCAGCACTGATTGTCCTGCCGATGCTGGGCTTGCCTGTGACTTTGGTTGCACTGCTTATTTCAATTGAACCTTTAATTGATATGGGGCGTACGGCTTTGAATGTGAATGGTTCTATGACCGCAGGTGTTGTGACCAGTCAAGTCTTAGGTCAAACGGATAAGCGTATTTTTGAGCAAGACAATGTGGACTTAAAAGAAGTCTAAGCTGAGAAATATATAGCTTATGAACTGAAAAGAAGCCTATCTTCATGATTAGGCTTCTTTTTATTGGGCGTGTATCCATAAATGACTAAAAACTGTATCTACTTTTTTACTCAGTTTTTTGCAAAATAAAGCTTCAATTTAGGAGAAAAACGATGAAAATGTATCAAGTCGATGCCTTTACAACTGAATTATTCAAAGGTAATCCTGCTGCTGTGATTGTGCGTGATGAATGGTTAGCAGTAGATTTGATGCAGAATATTGCCTTGGAAAATAATTTGGCAGAAACGGCTTTTGTGAAAGTGATTGATGCTGAAAACTATGAAATTCGTTGGTTCACTCCTCAGGTTGAAGTGGACTTTTGTGGGCACGCGACTTTAGCCAGTAGTTTCGTCCTGTTTCGGGATTATACCGATGCCAAACGTATCAAGTTCCATGTGAAAGACTTGGGTATTTTTATCATTGATCAAGACATTGAAGGCAAGATTCATATGAATTTTCCAATTCGTGCACCTCAAAAGTTAGAAGACTATCCTGCGGAAATTCATGAATTGGTCGATTGTGAAATTAAAGAAGTCTATTTAAACCCACAGGCTTATATTTTAGTGTGTGAGTCTGAGCAGGCCGTTAAGGATGCCAAACCGAACTTAGATAAAATTCGTCAACTGGCAGAAAAGAATAAAGTCAGTACTGCTATTACTGCTGAAAACTTGGATGTTACCCTGACCTCAACATCTCAAGACTATGATTATATCGCGCGTTATTTCGCACCGCATAAAGGCATCAATGAAGACCCTGTGACAGGCTCCATGCATACAGGTCTTGCACCACTATGGGCGGAGAAGTTGGGTAAAACCTCATTGATTGCCTATCAGGCATCGAGCCGTGGAGGATTGCTTTACTGTGATATTCAGTCTGAAACGCGGATCCAAATTTCTGGCTATGCCAAGTTATATATGACGGCTGAACTTTACTTAGATTAAGTTGTAATTCTTTTAAATTAAAACTGCTGGTGAAAAATAAGCATTGATTAAAATGCTATTTTTCACCAAATTACTATAAAAATAATTTCACTTTCCTCTATGATGTTGAGAATCATTCATATTTTGTCGAATTATTTGGAAAAATAATGTTAATGCGTTTTAAAACATTGAGTTTGTCGGTATTGCTACTTGGCTTTGGGGGCACAGTATGGGCACAACCCGTATTGGTAAAATCGGAACAGAAAATTGAAGAATATAAATTAGATAACGGTTTACGCATTATTCTTGCGCCAAACGATAAAGAAAATAAAGTGTATATGAATATGGTCTATTTGACTGGTTCATTGAACGACCCAAAAGGTAAGGGCGGTTTAGCGCACTTATTGGAACATTTAGCGTTCAAGGGAACTAAAAATGTTCCAGGGGAGGAGTTTCAACGCCGTTTAGATCAATACGGTTTAATGAATAATGCCAGCACGGACTATTATTCAACCAAATATATTAATGTGGTTCGTCCTGAACAAAATGCGATTAATGAGCTGATTCATCTTGAAGCCGAGCGTATGGATGGCTTGGTGCTCCAAGAAAAATATGTACCGTCTGAAATCGCGATTGTGAAACGTGAGCGTGAAGTCCGCATGGATCAGCCTTTTTCAGTACTCATGGATCAGATGTGGAAGTCCGCTTATGGCAATCAATATTTAGGGCGTTTACCGATTGGTGATTTAAACGAGCTACAGTCAATCAAAATGGCTGAACTGAATAAGTTTTATCGTGACTGGTATGCACCGAATAATGCGGTGTTTGTCATTTCGGGGAAGTTTGATCAAGCAGCTGTACTGAAGCAGATTGACGAAAAGTTTAGCGCGATTAAAGCGCGTGCTGTGCCTGCGAAAGTTAAAGTACCTGTCTTAGATGCCGGCAAGATTAAAGATCGCCAGTTTGTGGTGAAAAAAGGCAGTAACTTTGCCAAATACAATATTTACCTGAATGGTAAAAACGAGAACATTAAGACCGCGCTGGCGGTGTCACCGTATTTATACACCATGCAACCCAGTGGGCATTTGTACCAAAGCATTGTAGAAACGGGAACGGCGACAGCAGTTCAGTCAACTACATGGTTAGACCAAGATTTTAATATGGTGTTTACGGGCGCAGTTTATGCACCGAACCATGATGTGAAAAAAGTCGAGTCAGCTTTGGTTACTGGTGTAGAAAAAACACCAAGCTTCAACGAGGTTGAGCTCAACCGCGTGAAGAGTATGATTAAAAATGCACAAGAAAGCATGTTCAGCAGTGCAACAGCAGTCGGTGGCATGCTCAGTGACTATGTGGTTTCTGCCAATGGTGATTGGACACAATACTTTAAAGATCAGCAACAATTACAACAGCTCAGCGTTACTGATGTGAACCAACGTTTAGATGACTTTTTAGTGCCTGAGCATCGTATTTCAGGCACTATTTTACCGACCCCAGAAGATCAGAAAAAAGCACTTGAACAAGCGGCAGCAGCGACCCCAGCAAAAACTTTAGACCAACAAGCCGTTGCTGAAGAACCATTAAAAGATGTCAGTGCGTATAAGGCAGAAGTGGCTGGATATGTAAAAAGCTCAAAGCAGTATTTAGAAAGTGCTGAAAAACAAATTCAGCGTGGCAAGTTAAAAAATGGCATGCAATATGCGCTGTACTCAAGTACCACGCGTGATGATAAGACTTATGCCACCATTTCGATTGATTTTGGTACTGCAGAAAGTTTGTTTAATAAAGCAGAGTTGTTAGATCTGACTTCTTATTTACTGCTCAGAGCTTCAACTCAATATAGTTTGCAAGATATTGCCGATCATTCTATAGATGCGGGTGGTGGTGCAAGTGCAGCAAATAATGGCAATGGGATTAATATTTCAATCGTGGCGAAGAAAGAAAAGTTTGATGAATTTTTTAACTTCGTGATTGATGTCCTTAAAAATCCAACCTTTGAACAAAGCCAGTTTGATTTGATTAAGTCACAAAGCTTAGCAAGTCTAGATCGACCGTATACAGAACCTGAAACTGTAGCAGCTTTAACCATTGCTCGTTTACTTGAAACTTATCCAATAGGGGATATTCGACATCACTTCGAGCCTGAATATGTCAAGAAACAGTATCAGGCCGCAACACAAGGACAGGTGAAACAGCTGTATCAGCAGTTTTTCGCGATGAATCATGCACAAATTTCGGTGACGGGTGTGATTGATACGAAAAAGATGAAAAAGACTTTAAATCAGGCTTTTGCAAACTGGAATTCGGCAGCGCCTTATCAGCGGATTACTTCTGACTTTACTGCATATAAAGCACAGCGTGTACATGCACTGTCAGAGCAGCGTGAGTTTGGTAGCTATCAGAGCATTATGACGTTCCCTGTGGGCACATACCACCCAGATGCACCTGCTTTACAAGTACTCGAGCACATCTTAGGTGAGTCGCAGTTATCTTCTCGTTTGGCACAAGAGTTACGTGAAAAGAATGCCTTGGTCTATGGTTTTGGTAGCAGTATTTCGCTGGATGACTGGACGGAGTCAGGAGCGCTGACGATTGATGCGAACTATAGCGCAGGCAAATCGGCTCAAGTGTCTCAAGCGGTGTATAAAGTGTTGAATGAGTTACTGGCAAAAGGCGTTACTGAACAGGAAGTGGAAGCTGCCAAGGCTGATATTTTGAAAAAGCGTGTGACTGCACTTGAAGATAGTCGCAATATCCATCGCATGCTGATTCCACAAATGAAGCGTAATCGTACTTTACTGGATCGCGAACAGCGTGATTTAGCATTGGCAAAAATTAGTAAAGCCGATGTTGATGCGGTGATTCAGAAGTATATTAAGCTGGATCAGTTGGTTGAAGTGATGGCTGACCAATATGGCAAAGCGCAACCAGCGCTGAAAAAGTAAAGATTTCGGTTTTCATTTAAAAAGAACCCCTCAAAATTGAGGGGTTCTTTTTGTTATAGCTTTTAGAAATTAGTTTTCTTATTTTTTCAATTAAAGCCGATAAAACTGTTTGGCATTGTGATGGAATACGCGTTTTAAAGCATCAGGGTCATAGGCTGCGACGACGTCACTAAAGGCATCAATAATATTGATCAATGAGGTACTCACCGAATCCATCGGAAAGTTAGAGGCAAACATTACCCGATAGGTGCCAAAACAGGCGAGGGCATGTGTAATCATGGGATGTGCAAGGTCAAAGACTTCTTGTTTGGAAGCCAGTCGGCCTTCTTTATGAAAACGATGTCCTAATACAGGCATGAAGAGACCTGACATTTTGGTATAGACGTTTGGACAGCTTGCAAGCTCAGCTAAGTCGTCCTTCCAACGAAAGAGAATATTTTCCCGCGCTGTTTGTGTCATCCCTGTATTTGCACCAATTGGACCAAATAAACCTGCGGGTGTACCCAAATGGTCTAGCACAATGGAAGTTTCAGGGAACTGCTTGGCCAGATAAATCACATCTTCAAGCTGTGTGGAATAAACCCAAGCATCAAAACTCAAGTTGTATTGGGACAGCACGTCGAAGCCTTTGAGAAATTTTTTATTGCGATATAAGTGTGGCTCATCTGTCCACGCATGGATTTCTTTGTCTTCATGAAAAGATGCCATTTTACGAATACCACGAAAGCGTGGTGAAGCTTTATGGTGTAATTTTAGGATCTTTTTAAAGTTACCATCACGTGGGTCAGCAGTTGCGACGATGCCACCCAATTTGACGGTATCCGCACCAAAAGCTAAAGACTCGATAAACTGAGTTTCCTCAATCACACCTTTGCCTTTGCTGTGATGCCAACTGGCTTCGACATGCACTACTTGTTCTACTGTGTATGGGCCAGTATCGCGTTTATAATCATGAGGTAAATAAGGACGTGTAATATGACGGGTTAGACCGATGGTTTCAATCAGGTCTTTAGGTTTCACCAAACGAACCATTTTGTCCAAAAGCTTAGGATGCTTACCCAATAATTTGACTGCCAAAGCCGCTGCATGTGGCGTATTATAGGGGTCCCACTGGTGGATGTGTGGATCGATGAGTGCAAAGTCCAAATGCTGCATGTTCTTCCCTAAGTCATATTACTTAGCGATTACCATACTGTAAATTGAGGTGTTGCAACATTGTATTTCGTTTCAAATACGACGAAATGAAAAAAGCCTGCACGAAGCAGGCTTTGATTGATCAGTGATCGTGTTTGTGGTCATGCTTGTTGGCATGAAACTCTTCGTTATGACGGAAACGAAGGTAGTTTTCAAACTGTTCACAGTATTCGTCATAGTTGTCTTCAAGCATCATTTGGAACTGCTGCAAAATATAAGACATCACTTGTTCTTTGGCATCACGCATTTCATCGCCATCTTTAAAGTTGTTAGCTGCCACCCATGTGTTAAAACGGGCTGTACCAAACAACATCGCAGCACTCACTTGGCCACGTATTTCAGCAGGTTTCACTTGTGAACCTTTTTCAGTGCGACAAAAATCGTTGGCTTGCTTAATAAATTCATCTGCACGTTCAAAAAAAGCAGCATTCAACGCTTCTTCTTCGGTTACATCTGTTGCTTCAATCTTCTGAACCATGAACTTGTCCTAAAATACATAAATAACTCAGACTGCATTATAGGCAAAGCCTTGCAGAAACTAAACCTTTGCCTTAATCTAAAAATAGCCTAAGCAGTAAAAAGAGAATATCCATGCAAGACGCGATTGCGGTACAAAGTTTAAAAAGTGATATTGCCCTATTGCGTCAAAACATTTGGCCACCACAAAATCTAGCCCATGTTGAAGGCTTACCAATCTATTACGGCACGAAAGCGGAAGTCGAGGACTACTACCGCCAGTGGACGGGTTTGATTGAGCGGGCACAAGACTTGTTCCAACCTTTTATGGAAGATGAAGTGTTGGATGCAATTCATTTACCCAGTCATTTGAACTTACCGCTATTTTATTTTCATGTCGATCGTATTCGGATTAATAAAACCCGCGCCAAAGAGTCTAAAAGTTTTCGCGGCATTGCGAGCTTAATTGAAAAATGTGGACAATTTGAACCAGAACAGGTACAGGCTATGCGCGCTTGGTTGGACAGCGATGATAATGCCGCCTTGGTTGCGCATAGGGAGTTTATTGATCTCAGAACCTACGTCTTTCAACACGGACAGAGTGAATATACCCGTACCCGATTTTATGTAAATGGTATCGTGTTAAGTACTGAAGCACACTTTGAACTGGTCGATGCACGAGACAAACCACGTAAGCAGCGCAGTGATAGCTATAACGACCCCTTAGCAGATAACAATACGTGGAAAGTGTATGGAAAGTATCGTTAACTTAAGTATAGACAGGGAATTCACCTATAGAAGAACTTTTCGCTGCTGATCTATATTTTAATTTAAAAGACTATTTCAGCTTTTTGGTTTGATTAAACTGTATCAGCTGTTGTTCAACCAATTTCAGCATTCTATTTTTTTCCGCGGCGATCCATCCTGTGGCAAAACTATAAGCGGCTTCTGGTTCAGGGGCTTGTTGAAATAAAGCTTCTGCAACCACCAAATCATTATAGTGCCCCAAGCTTTCCTGAACTGCTTTGAGTTTTTTTAAATAGGTTTTTAATGCTTTTGAATCGAGTAAAGATGCCACAAACTCAATGCTATAACGCAGTTGTTTGACTTGTTTACGAATACGGTGTTTTTCTTCATCCTCAAGCTGGCTAAAGTGCTCGGCATGTGCGCATATTTTATGGTGTAAAGCCTGTATCACTTTGAGTGCATGTTTTTTCAGTTTGGTTTTTGAAGGCGAATCTAGTTCTTGCTCTGTAAATAAAATCAATTCAAGCCAAAGTTGCGTCGTTTCTGGTCGTTGGAACAGGGCACAGACATCAGTGATGGCTTCTGTACTTGGAGCAAGATGGTCTAATAGATAACCAGCCTCAATCAGTTGAGGAAGTAAATCTTCATTTAAGGCATCAATGTCGCGTGTTCCACCTAAGGCTTGAAAAATAGTGGTGAGTTCCGCTTTCCAATGTGGTCGAATGACGTCCGACCATGCAGCAAAACTTTTCAGTGCGCTACGTAAGCGGCGGATTGCCACGCGGGCTTGGTGGACATGCTCACTGGAGTACTGCTGTCGAGCAATTGAACTGGCATTGGGAAGTAAGTGCTGTAAGCAATTGGCTACTATGCTTTGTAGAGCCTCAACTTCGCTTGAGCTTCTGTTCAGTACAAGAGGTGTTTGATACTGCGCAGAAAAGGAACTTTGCTGACGAACAGCTAGAAGGCCATAGTCAGATTTACTGTGTGTGTCGAGACTCAGTTGGTATTTTTGAACCCAAGGTTGTATAAATACTATCAGATCTTCTATCGATCCTTGTTTTAATTCAAATTCGATTTCGAAAATATCCACACTGCTTTGTTCTTTAAAAATTTTGCCAATATCGAGAGCAATTTCAACTGTACTACTTCCAACATCCTGCAAAATGCGTAAACGTTGGATGTTGGTTTCAAAGAGCAATTCAAGGGTTGGAAGTGGAAGCCCCAAAGCGCGTTTTAATTTTTTGTAGGCAGCAGGATAAGCTTCGCAGCTATGTAAGTCGAGTGTAGTCGTCTCAGGTGGCGCTATATCAAATTCAAGTTCCAAGCGACTCAATACTTTTGCGGTATTCAGTGCTTTGAAGGTTTGTTTCCATGCATCATTTTCCTGCCGCCGTCGAATCGCGATGCAATGCTTAGCAAGTGTTTGATCCGCTGTATCAAAGTATTGGGCTGCTAAATGAATCGGCTCAGCCTTGAGCAGTGTAAAAGCTTTTTGCAAGGCCTTACGCTTCTTAACTGGAACTTGAAACTTAAACTCAATCTCTTGCATAGCCCTGACTCATGACAACCTACGTTTTACTATATGCTAAATTGAGTAAAAAAAGACCAGATTTGAATAGGTATAAGCTAAAAGAGCAGAAATAGTGTGCTAGATGTCACTTTTAAAATGAAGATAGTGGTTAGAAATATGCAGAGTTAATAAGTACAGATGGTTACATCGAAGTGATAATAAATCTACATTGAGTAGGAATGTATAGCCTTACTTTTTAAGAATAAAAATGAATATAAAGTCTGTATTGTTTTGATAATAGGCCGTTTTGTCACAGATAAATTAGCGGTTTGAAGCGACCAACTATGATTTTCTATCATGGTTTTGCGGCTTGTCAGGCCTTGTGGAGGGACGATAGCAGTCATGTATTTAACATGACTGCTTTGGTATACAGAGCGTTATTTTAAGAATTTACGGCTAACTAAGAACTGTTCTGTCGCTTCTAAAAGTTTATCGGCATAAACTTCAAGCTTTGCCGTGAGCCAACCCAAAACAAACCAATCACTGGCTTCAAGTTCGGTCTGTTGAATGTATGCAGCTGAAGTCGCCAAGATTTGATATTCATGTGCAGCTTGTTGGGCATCATTCAACGCTTTACTGTATTTCTGCAAATTTTTCACATCATAAATTGACGTTAAAATAGGAAAGCTAAACTTTAATTCCTTAATTTTCTGCGCCAATACATCTAAGCTTTCAAAGTGACTAATATCTGCAGCATTTAAGCTTTCTTGTAGCTGTCGATATTGGTTTTGTAGGGTATTGTGTGCATAGCTTTTTAAATCCTGCTTTTGTACCTGATCATGTGAACTTAAACTAAAGGTCAATAATTCAAGATAATGATGCACGTTCTGCGTCGATTTAACTAAATTTCCAAGCTTTTCTTGAGCATATAAAATGTCTTTGGCTAGATTTTCAGTAGTGGTTGGGTTTTGAAGAAAAGCGCCTAGAGTGCTTTGCATATGCTGCAAATGTTGTAAATGATCAAACTGATGCTTAAATGCAGCAAGTTGCATCGCCCATTTATCAGAAATATTACTATTCCAGTCTTTAAACAAAGCTAAGGTCAGTTGTAAGTGCTCTAAAGCGGTTTGTGCCTGATCAATATGGTTTTGCTCAGCAACACCTGCTGAAATTGCAGCAATATTCGGTAGTAAATGCTGCATTTGCTGACCAATCAACAAACTCAGGTTATGTGCAGCACTTTCTTTTTTCGATAGGACAAACTCTTTTTCAAAACGTGCTGGACTCACTGTTTGCTCAAGTGCCAGTAAGTTACCCATTTCGGCTTTGCTGCGGACATCTAACCACAGTTGATACTTCTTCACCCATTCAAAACTAAAAGCCAAAAGTGACTGAACAGAGCCTGATTTGAGTTCAAACTCTACCTCATGGATGGTCTGTTCTCGACCAGATGCACGAACCACACCAACATCCAAACAGACTTCAATTTCAGCATCTTCAAACTCAATGACGCGATAGGTACGTTGGATGTCCGTTTCAAAAGTGAGCTTTAACGCAGCCGCGTCCACTCCTAAAGCTTGGGTTAAAATCTGTTGAGCTTCTGGAATAACTTCATAAATGCTTAAGTCTAGTTCAGGAGATGACTCTAACTCACCCAAATTATGATTATGTTCAAAACGGTGTAAATGACTTTTACCTGCGGCTTTGAGTGTTTGAATCCAGCAAGTACCTTCAAGACGCTGACGCAAAGCAGCGCCGTGTTGGGCCAAGAGGCGATCAGGCGTGTCAAAATACTTGGCTTGAAGTTGAATCGTTTCAGATTTTTTAGGATCTAAAGCTTTAAGAAGGGCGGTACGTCGTGCTTCGCTAATCTGAAATTTTAATTCAATTTCAACCATGAAAAATTCCTAATTCGAGGGGCTAGGTCAGTGCCAAGCCTTTATGTATTTAGATGCATGATCTGTAGTTTGTTTTTATGTGCGCTAAAGGCACACCAATGGACCACTGGATTGTAGCGAAAAAGAGACAGTTTGTAAGACTTGACGACACAATAAAACAAAGTTGCAGTGCGAGATTGATCAAAAAACAATTCTGTTTTTAGTGGACGCGCTCCCAGAGGCGATTGCACTTTGCAGATTGCATATTTTCAGCTATGTTGATAGAAAAACATCAGGATGATGACAGATGAATGCTCAGGTTGAACCGAAACAGGAACACGACGCTGAACCTAATTTTCAGTTGCCGATTAAGGACTATCACCAGTTTTATCGTTTTTATCTAACAGAGCACCGCAACATCATGAGTCGTCGGCTACATGTCGCGGGCAGTTCGATTGCACTGTACTTTTTCTCTAAAGCCATACTTAAACGCAAGCCGCGTTATTTTATATACGGCTTAGTCTCTGGCTATGTCTGTGCGTGGGTAGGTCATTTTGTTTTTGAAAAAAATAAGCCAGCTAGTTTTAAACAGCCTTTGTATAGTTTTATTTCTGACTGGCGCATGTTTTCCGATGTTTTCCGTGGAAATTTAAGCTTACAAGATCGTGCTTTGGATAAAATTCCAAGTTAGTGAAGCACTTTGTGACTTCATCATGAAAGTTTTATGAAAAGCTTGAAATTAACAGTTGCAAAGTATGAGTTAATGTTCTAATAATGAGATCGTTGTTTATATTTTCACCAAATAATATATAAGTGCTTTGAACTTTAAAGTGCTTTTAGTTTTCCAAGCCTAGAGCGACCTTCTCTAGGCTTTTTTTATGTGGATTTTAAATAAAATATGCGGCTTTTTAGCTTTTATGATGTTGTTCAAACACCACTGGTTTAAAAAGCTAAAAAGCCGTATCAGATCGCTGCGTGTCTCTTATTCTTGTTATAAAGTTGTTATTTTTATTTTATTCTTGTTGCTTTCTGTATCCATTAAACTGCGAAAGCGGTGGGGCGACTATCACTGAAAATAGGTATTTTTATATAGCCTAGGCTTGGTCGCGGGATTTTTGTGCAAAGCAAAGCATTTTCAGTTCCAATTCATTAAAGCATTAGTCGCCTTTAGCTTTATAATAGAACGACATAACCCAAAGGTAGAGTTAAATGCGCGGTTTATATTTAATTACAAATGATGATCCTTTAGAGCTACTTTTGGCTAAGTTAGAAGGTGCAATGGCAACACGTGAAGTAGCCATTTTACAGTATCGCCGAAAAAAAGTACCCAAAGAAGAACAGGCTTACGAAGTCGAGTATATGAAAGCGATGTGCGCTGAGTATCGTGTTCCTTTTGTGATCAATGATGACTTAGAAATGGCAGTCAAATACGGCGTTGGTGTGCATTTAGGGCAAGGAGATGGCGAAGTTGCCGAAGCTGTCGCACGCCTGCCAAAAGGTGCGGTGATTGGTCGTACGTGTTTGAACTCGATTGAGCTGGCTGAAAAGGCGATTGCTGAAGGTGCAACTTACGTCGCTTTTGGTGCAATTTACGCAACTGAAACCAAGCCAGAGGCTGGCAATATTGGCTTAGAGACTTTAAAAGAAGCCAAAGCCAAATTGAATGTGCCGATTTGTGCGATTGGTGGCTTAACAGTTGAAAATTCAGGTGAAGTGATCGAAGCTGGTGCCGACCTTTGCGCAGTGATTAGTGATATATTAGGGCTATCAATGTCTGCGATTCCTGATCGTATAGAACAGTGGGCTGATTTATTTGCATCTAAAGCTTAAGTGTTTTTAGATGTTTTTTTATTTTTTGAGTTGAGTAACTTCATGAGCTTATCTCCAAAGCAAGAACAATTGTTTAAACAAGCAAGCAAACATATTCCGGGTGGAGTGAACTCACCTGTACGTGCATTTAATAGCGTAGGTGGAACGCCTGTCTTTATTGAAAAGGCACAAGGTGCATACTTGTACGATGTGGATGGTAAGCGCTATGTAGACTATGTGGGCTCATGGGGACCAATGATTTTAGGTCATGCACATCCTGAAATTATTAAAGCAGTTCAAAATGCTGCAGTGGATGGTTTAAGTTTCGGTGCACCTACCGTACATGAAACAACTTTAGCTGACATTATTTGCGAAATTATGCCGTCAATTGAGCTGGTTCGTATGACCAACTCAGGTACTGAAGCAACCATGACAGCCATTCGTCTTGCACGTGGTTATACAGGTCGTGACAAGATTGTAAAATTTGAAGGCTGTTACCACGGTCACTCAGACTCACTGCTAGTAAAAGCAGGCTCTGGCTTGCTAACCAGCGGCGAAGGTGAAGCGACTTCGGCAGGTGTTCCTGCCGACTTTGCCAAACACACACTGACTCTTCCATATAACGATATTGCTACTTTGAAAGAGTGCTTTGCTAAGTTTGGTTCAGAGATTGCAGGCGTGATTGTGGAGCCTGTGGCAGGGAACATGAACCTTGTGAAACCAATCGAAGGCTTCTTACAAGCGATTCGTGATGTATGTGATGAACATGGTTCTGTTTTTATCATTGATGAAGTGATGACTGGTTTCCGTGTTGGATTGGGTGGTGCGCAAGCTCACTATGGCGTGACTCCTGATTTAACCACCTTAGGTAAGATTATTGGTGCAGGCTTGCCCGTCGGTGCTTTTGGTGGGAAACGAGAAGTGATGGAGTGTATTGCTCCACTGGGTAAAGTTTACCAAGCTGGAACACTGTCGGGGAATCCACTTGCAATGCGTGCAGGGATTGAGATGTTTAAACACCTGCGCCAAGATGGTTTTTATGAAAAATTGACAGCGCAGCTAGAAAAACTGCTTGTGGGTTTACAAGCCGCGGCTGATGAAGCGGGTATTGCTTTTAAAACGCAACAAGTAGGGGGTATGTTTGGTTTGTACTTTACCGATCAAGAAGACATTACTAGCTTCGACTCGATGTTGAAGTGTGATATTGATGCATTCCGTAAGTTCTTCCATGGCATGTTAGACCGTGGTGTGAACCTTGCACCATCTGCCTTTGAAGCTGGCTTTATTTCAGCTGCCCATTCTGATGAAGACATTGAATTTACCCTGCAAGCAGCGAAAGAAGTTTTTGCAAGTATGAAGTAAGTATTTGTCCTTGTTAAAAAAGCCCATCTCATTTGATGGGCTTTTTTTATAGCATTTTAACTGTGGAATTCAATATGAAAATTAAGCGCTACTTATTGTTAGTAGCTACCGAATTTATAGTTCATTAAACTTATCAATAGGTTCAAATAAAGCTGAGATATGTTGAATTCATAATTGTGACACGGATCACAAATTAAAGAGATCGATTCTATTAAAAACAGGATTTATAAAAATAGTTAAATCAGTTATTTATATTAATTTTGAAAAGAAAATAAAGATTAAATAAACTATGTTAAATAAAAATAAATGATTTTTGTTACAGTATGAAATATTAATTCCGATGCTTTTAGTCTGGTTATACGAAAATAAAAAATCTATATATCTTTAAATTATTTTGAAATAGTTAATTGTCATTATTTATAGATAAAATAATATATTTGCATTTATATATTCTGAGGAGTATTTTATCAAATGGAAAAATAAACTTTAGTTTTAATGATAAATCTAATAATAAAGTGAGTCCATAATATGATTGAGTGGCTACAAGGTGAATTAAAACATAGTCCCGAAATTCTATTGTTTTTGTCATTGGCAATAGGTTTTTGGATTGGTCAATTTCAATTTGGTAAGTTCCAATTTGGTGGTGTCGCTGGATCATTATTGGTTGCAGTGATTCTAAGTCTGATAGGTGTACCTGTTGACAATGGTGTGAAAGCCATTCTATTTGCACTATTTATTTATGCAGTTGGATTTGAAAGTGGTCCGCAATTTTTCAAATCTCTCGGACCTCAGTCGATTAAAGAAATTCTACTGGCTGCCTTTATGGCCATTTGCGGGCTTATTACCGTCCTCGCTATGGCGAAAATATTCGATCTAGACAAGGGTTTGGCTGCGGGCTTAGCCGCAGGCGGGATGACACAATCTGCCATTATTGGTACGGCAGGTGATGCTATCTCGCGCTTAGATTTGCCAATGGCAGAGATTCAACGACTGCAAGCCAATGTCGCAATTGGTTATGCTGTGACTTATATTTTTGGCTCTCTAGGTGCGATTATTATTTGTGTGAATATCTTGCCGAAATTTATGGGGCGAGAAATTCATGATGACGCACTTAAAGCACAGTCTGAGCGTTTAAAAGGTGCTTTTGAACTTGCACCGGGTCAGGAACTGGCGATGCCAGAAATTGTGGGACGGATTTATAAAGTTCAACAAGCATCTGGTCAAACGATTGCAGAATTAGAAGCCCAAAAGTCAGGTATTACCATTGAGCGGCTTAAACGTAAAGATCAGTTTATCGATGTATCGCCTGAAATTACTTTGCAAACGGATGATGTAGTTCTCATCGTTGGTCGCAGAGCAAGTGTCGTTTCTATTGCAGAGAATATTGGCTCCGAACTCCAATCTTCTCAGGGTATGGAAATGGTCATGGATACGACGGATGTCATTTTAAGAAACTCTAAATACATCAATCGAACATTAGGTGATGTCAAAGCCAATACGCCTGACTATCTTAAACATGGCATTTATGTGCTGGGCATTAAACGTCAGGACGAAACACAGCTCTTAAGTGATGAAACCATCCTGCGTCAAGGCGATGTGGTGACTGTATACGGAACCAAAAGTGATCTTGAGCGTTTAGTCAAAGAAGCAGGTAAGGCCTTACCAGAGAGCTTAAAAACAGACTGGATCTTCCATGGTGCTGGTTTGGTGGTGGGCTTACTGATTGGCTTATTTGTTGTGCGTATCGGTGATGTTCCTCTGACACTTGGTGCTGGCGGTGGCGCACTTTTATCAGGTCTGTTGTTTGGTTGGCTACGTAGTCGAAACCAAGTTCATGGCAATATGCCTTTAGCAGCTTCGCAGTTACTTAAAGATTTAGGTCTTGCAGGTTTTGTGGCTGCGGTTGGCTTACAGTCGGGGTTACAAGCCATTCAAACCATTAAAGACAGTGGTTTATCACTATTTATGATTGGTGTCGTGGTTACCGTTGTGCCACTGATTCTCTCGATGCTATTCGCACGTTATGTTCTGCGTTATGACAATGTCGCAGTGATGGCTGGTGCTTTAACTGGTTCACGAAGTGCAAACCCTGCATTTGGTGGCGTGCTCGATAAAGCAGGCAATTCAATTCCTACGGTTCCCTTTGCAATTACCTATGCATTGGCCAATGTTTTTTTAACCTTGCTGGGTCCACTGATTGTGGGTTTAGCTTAAAAATTGATGTTTAACAATAAATCTTTAGCTTCACTATAATTAAAGGAGACTTCCCATGGGGAACGTTGATTACTCAAAATACGCAAAACTAAGCCCATTTGAATTAAAAGATAAACTGATTGCGCTCGCAGAAAGTCGAACTGACCGTATGATGCTGAACGCAGGCCGGGGAAACCCAAACTTCCTTGCAACTGTTCCTCGTAGAGCTTTTTTCCAACTGGGTTTATTTTCTGCAACCGAATCTGAGTTTTCATTTTCTTATATGCCAGAAGGGCTCGGTGGTTTTCCACGACCTGTAGGCCTGCAATCTCGCTTTGATAACTTTATACTTGAAAATCGTGATAAACCAGGCGTAGTGTTTTTAGGAAAAGCGATTTCTTATGTTAGAGACCAGTTGGGCTTAGACCCTGATGCATTTTTATTGGAAATGGTTGAAGGTATTTTGGGTTGTAATTATCCTGTTCCAGATCGCATGTTGCGCTTGAGTGAAACCATCATTAAAGAGTATGTGTTGCGTGAAATGGGCGTGCAAGGTATGCCAAAGGATGGCTTAGATCTGTTTGCCGTAGAGGGCGGAACAGCAGCAATGGCATATATCTTTAACTCACTTAAAGAGAATAAAATTATTGCTAAGGGTGATCGAATTGCCATCGGCACTCCAATTTTTACCCCTTATTTAGAAATTCCAAAACTCAATGATTATCAGTTGGAAGAAGTATTGATTGAGGCGGATCCAAATCAGGGATGGCAATACCCAGAGTCAGAGCTCCGAAAATTAGAAGATCCATCAATTAAAGCTTTCTTCTTGGTGAATCCAAGTAATCCACCTTCGGTCAAAATGAGTGATGAAGGCTTGGCAATTTTGGCTGATATTGTTAAAAAGCGTCCTGATCTGATTATCCTGACCGATGATGTCTATGGAACATTTGCCGATAATTTCAAATCACTATTCGCCATTTGTCCAGACAACACCATTTTGGTTTATTCGTTCTCAAAATACTTTGGTGCGACAGGCTGGCGTCTAGGTGTCATCGCCACGACCAACAATAATATTTTGGATAAGAAGCTTACTGAATTATCTAAAAAAGATAAAAAAGAACTAGAAGAGCGTTATTCATCGCTAACGACTGATCCATCAAGTATCAAGTTTATTGATCGTCTGGTGGCAGATAGTCGTAATGTCGCTCTAAATCACACCGCTGGACTGTCGACACCACAACAAGTTCAAATGGTATTATTTGCGCTATTTAACTTAATGGATTCACGCCAAAGCTATAAAAAAGCGGTTAAATCTGTGGTTCGTGAGCGTGATGCAGCACTGTATCGACAACTGGGTGTTGATGTTCCTCAAGATCCAAATGCCGTCGATTACTATACGCTGGTGAATTTGGAAAATACTTCGCGGACGCTGTATGGTGACGAGTTTGCAGACTGGGTTATGAAAAATAAAAACCCGACTGAGTTACTTTTCCGTGTAGCAGATGAAACGGGGGTCGTTTTACTTCCGGGCTCAGGTTTTGGTGTACAACATCCTTCTGCACGAGCTTCTTTGGCAAATCTGAATGAATTCCAATATGCAGCCATTGGTGATTCCTTACGACGGTTTGCGGAAGAGTCTTATCAAGAATATCTAAACTTTAAAAAGAAAAAATAAGCTTGAAAGGTATAGATTAATCTAGTTGTAAAAAAGCCCATCTCATATGATGGGCTTTTTATATGATGGGTATTTTGAATAAAAAATACTATATCTCAAATACTTTGTGTTAATTTTAGGAGTACATGAAAAAAATTAATAATTAAATAAGATGACTTATGATTTTAGATTTTCTTAGAAAGCCTATTCAGATAAAACATTTTTTGATTTTTATACTATTGTCACCAATCATTATCGTCATTTTGAGCGTTATTGTTAGTGTATTAGAACCAAGTGATGTACCGAGCTTAAAAGAAAAACCATATGAGTGTGGAAGTTTTGGCGATCAGAAAATGCGTATTGATCGACGATATTTATTTTTTGCAAGAGTTGAATATCAAGATGTCAGTTACTGGGAGAAAGGCTATAGAGAGCTACATAATACCAAAGATTGTAATGACCAAATCGGTAACGCCACATTTCTTGCGAAATGGCCGGAAATGCATCCTTCAGAAGGTTTTAGGCTTTCCTCAAATCAGTGACATCGCTTTCACTTTATCACAACGTAGTATTTGGAAGGATGAGTGGGGAGACGACAAAACGCTTTTTGATTATACGCCTTCGTTGAAATTTTATTTAAGTGAACGAATGGGTGCTCGAAAAGATATGAGCATAAGTGAGATTAATTCGGAGAAGAAATTTAATTCACGTTTATCACTTTATGAAATAGATTTGGGAGAGCAAGATAATATTTCTAAAAAAATTTACTGGAAAGAAGAAAAAGGGAAAGGCATTGGTGTAGTCATTGCGTGTGCTTCATATCCAAGTGGTGCTACGGCGTGTGAATTAAATAGTCATGTACCAAATTATGGCTTTAACACGAGTAGTTTAGAGATTGATTTCCATGCTGAGCTTCTGCCACATTGGGAAAAAATTCAGCGTGATTCTTTAAAATTATTTAATTCTTTTCAGATAGAAGAAAATAAAGTAAATGCTTCCAAGTAAGAATATTGAAGTAGCATAAGAACTATTGAGTAGTAAGAAAACGCAATATAACGCAATCAAGCCTAAAATTTAAAGACTTCGAATAATGGTAAAAGTGGGGAGGAAGAATGGATAAATACTTACTGGTGGCTTTGGTGGTTGGTGCATGCATACTGTTGGTGATTTATACCCAACTTGCACCATCAGGTGGACAGAAAAATTTTAAGCAAATCGTACAGCAGGCATTTAGTCGTTATAAAGTGATCGAAAAAAACTACACCATTATGATTTGTGAGATCAACCATCGCAATGAGCCAGAAGAATTGGTCTTTATACGTATCGATCCTGCTCAAAAGAAAAATTTACGCATTTCGGGAAGAATGCTGATAGCAACTTATCCCAAAGCACCGTCGGTACGTGAAATGCGTAAAGACTTTAAAGACTATGTCACTTAACACTTAGCGTCGACGAGAGCTACTCCGGCTACGTCCGCGTGCCATACCACCTAGAGCATTGAGTACAGCAAGCTTAGTCATACTGCCTGAAGCATGCGCATGACAGATGGCAGCAGCGAGAGCATCGGCGGCATCTTGCTGTGGTTTGATGCTCAGGTTTAGGAGTTTCATCACCATCATTTGTACTTGTTCTTTGTCCGCAGCGCCATAACCGACCACCGACTGTTTAATCTGACGTGCCGTGTATTCAGCAACTTGTAGGTCAAGGTTGACTAGTGCAGCAATAGCAGCACCACGTGCTTGCCCCAGTTTCAGTGCGGAGTCAGGGTTTTGTGCCATAAATACTTGCTCAACTGCGGCTTCAGTTGGGCCATGAAATTTTACAATACGATCAATCCCTGCAAAAATACGTTTTAGCCGTTCAGGCATATCAGCAGCTTCGGTACGAATGGTGCCAGCATCGACAAAAATTAGTTTTTGACCTTCTTTTTGAATAATACCGTAGCCTGTGAGGCGAGAACCGGGGTCAATACCAATAATTAATGACATGCTTGCCCTTTAAAAAAAATAATATGCCCATATTGTTACATAAGCGTATCAAAAAAGCTTGATGTAGATTGAGCACTTGATTCTTGCACCTTATTCATTTTGTTGAGATTAGATTAATTTTCATGAAATTATTTCTTTTTATATTAGCTGGTGTCATTCTCGAAGTCTTCGTATGGATTGGCGTGGGCGACCTCGTTGGTAGCATGTGGTACGTGTTCTTCTGGTTTATTGCCGCTTTCTTTATTGGTATGAGCCTGATTCGTAAGTATTCAGCAGGTTTAATGCCACAAATGCAGCAAATGCAAGCGGGCCAGATGGGTGCAGATCCTGCATTAACAAACAATCTGCCAAAAATCATTGCGGGTTTTCTTTTATTGATTCCTGGCTTGGTGACAGACGTGGTTGCCGTGTTATTGCTTATTCCTGCGGTGCAAAAAGCCATGACAGGTGCACTGATGAAGGTGATGATGAAACGTCAGCAAGCGATGATGGAAAAAATGATGGGTGGCATGATGGGAGATATGAATGGCATGGGCGGTGGTGCTCAAGGTCAAAACCCATTTGCAGATATCATGCGCCAGATGCAAGAAATGCAGCAACAGCAGGGCGGTTCAGCTTATCGTGACTCGAGTATTATTGATGGTGAAGCACGAGAAGTTACGCCAGAGGCGAAAAAAATTGAAATGAAAGATGTGAATAAATAATTTCATGCCTAATTTTAAAGCCGAGTTCTAACTTGGCTTTTTTTATCTTTATGAAAATGTTTTAAGTGCTTATGATGTAAAATAAATATAACAAACGATATAATTATTTTTTAAAATTTATGCCGCTTTTTTATGTC
Organism: Acinetobacter sp. Gutcm_16; assembly: GCF_028649355.1. Taxonomy (NCBI): domain Bacteria; kingdom Pseudomonadati; phylum Pseudomonadota; class Gammaproteobacteria; order Moraxellales; family Moraxellaceae; genus Acinetobacter; species Acinetobacter sp. Gutcm_16. The sequence goes on from NZ_JAQSUV010000024.1 coordinate 47,765, forward strand.
ATTGCTTTTCACGATTTGCGCATTGCATTTTGTTGCGCAGCTAAGTCCTGGTCCTGATGTTTTACTGATTGCCAAAAGTTCAGCTTCGACCACACAAAAAAACACTTTAAAAACGATCTTAGGTATTTCCGTTGGCATTGTAGTTTGGGTGGTTTTAACCTTGTTAGGTTTTACCGTACTCATCGAAAAAATGCCATGGATTCAACAGGTATTGATGGTGATTGGTGGGGTGTTCCTTGCACGTATGGGGTGGCTGATGTTGAAAGCAGGCCTCAACACGATGCAGCAAGAAACTTTGCTAGATGATGGTCAAAAACTGCCTACACCCAAGGCCAACCATTATTTCATGTCAGGTTTACTGACGAACTTGTCTAACCCGAAAACGCTGATTTATTTCAGTAGTGTGTTTTCACTAGCCTTAAGTTCTAGTGCAAGTCCTTATTTAAAAATGCAACTTGCGGTCATTATTCCAATCCAAACTTTTATGACTTTTGCACTGCTGATGCTGCTTTTATCATTACCTAAAATTAAAGCGGCATATCAGCGTTCAGGAAGTTATATTGACATTTTTTCTGGCGGGTTGTTTCTGATTTTTGCTTTATGGCTTTGGTACGATGCTTTCGCAATCTACATCTAAGTCATTTTTAAGCTCTTTAGATGATGGAGTCTGTTCCAAGATAGACACTTCGTCTTTTTTACTTTGCGCATAGCGGTTGGGCTGCAATGTCGCTTCGGTATTTTCTGAGCCCTTATAGCTCCGACTGCGGTTGGCACGTTCGCGTAAACCGCCTTTTTTAATCAACTGAACCATTCTTTCTTCCTCATCGTTGCATCTTATTTTAATAAACAATCGCGAGAAAACTAAAGGGTTTTCAGCAAATATGACGGAATACGTCAAAAACTATTATGTTACAAAATGAAATTGTCATGATTCGGTGTTATAAAGAGGAATATGCGTTAAATCAATTGATTAATCTTTCAGTGTAAGCCGTTGCTGACATTACTTCAGGTGAATGGCGCTTGAGTCTCAACAAATACTCACATAAGATAAATGAATCTAACATTCTGTGAGGCAGGGTGATGGACAATAAAAACAAGAAAGGACAAAAACAAGGGGGTAAAGCCATGCTCTATCAATACCACTGCGCATGTTGTGAAACAGTTGTCGCATCAACAGATAAAGACTGTCCAAACTGTGGATCACATAATATTCGAAGTCCTTTTGGATTTTGGATTTTCTGTATTGTTGCATGTCTTGCAGCAGCGATTATCGTTAAATCTGTACAAGTCTATTTGGCCGACCGAAACAGCGAACCCGCTGCCGTGACTTCGCTCTTTGATGTACTCAATCATGACAACAAACCTAAGTAGTGAGGTTCAATGACTTCACGACTGAACTGATGGAAAATAGCCCATCAGTTAAAATAAAAAAACCCGCATTAAGCGGGTTTCTTTTAGGATCAAACTTATAGACCAGCTGAAGCTTTAAGCGCTTCCACTTTGTCTGTTTTTTCCCAAGTAAATGCAGTATCTGAACCTTCACGACCGAAGTGACCATAAGCAGCAGTTTGCTTATACATCGGTTGAATGAGGTCAAGCATACGAGTGATACCGTATGGACGTAAGTCGAAGTGTTCACGGACTAACGCAATGATCAACTCTTCAGATACTTTGGCTGTATTGAAGGTATTGATCGAAATAGACGTTGGCTCAGCCACACCAATGGCATAAGACACTTGAATTTCACATTTGTCTGCAAGACCTGCTGCTACAATGTTTTTCGCAACATAACGACCTGCATATGCAGCAGAACGGTCAACCTTAGATGGATCTTTACCAGAGAAAGCACCACCACCGTGACGTGCCATGCCACCGTAAGTGTCTACAATGATTTTACGACCTGTTAAACCACAGTCACCTACTGGACCACCAATCACAAACATTCCTGTTGGATTGATGTGGAATTTGGTGTCTGCATGGAACATTTCAGCAGGGATCACTTTTTTCACGATTTCTTCAATCACAGCTTCTTTTAAGTTGCTTTGAGAAATTTCAGGATCGTGCTGAGTAGATAATACGACTGCATCTAAACGAACAGGCATGCCATTTTCATAAGCAAAAGTCACTTGGCTTTTTGCATCTGGGCGTAACCATGGTAAAGCGCCACTACGACGTAGTTCAGCTTGCTTTTCCATTAAACGGTGTGCATATGAAATTGGAGCAGGCATAAGCACGTCAGTTTCACGGCTTGCATAACCAAACATTAAACCTTGGTCACCTGCACCTTGATCTTCAGGCTTTTGACGGTCAACACCTTGAGCAATCTCTGGTGACTGTTTACCAATCATATTGATCACAGCACATGTTGAACCATCAAAACCAAGGTCAGAATGGTGGTAACCAATGCCATTTACGGTTTGACGAACAATCGCTTCGAAGTCAACATTTGCAGTTGTTGTGATTTCACCTGCAAGTACTACCGCACCCGTTTTTACAAGCGTTTCACAAGCAACCCGCGCATATGGGTCTTCTTTTAAGATCGCATCCAAGATAGCATCACTGATTTGGTCAGCCATTTTATCTGGATGGCCTTCGCTTACAGATTCCGAGGTAAATACAGCGTACTCGCGCATAAGTCCTATCACAGTTAATTTAAAAGACGCAATATGGTACATCGACTTAGCCGTTTGAGCCAGTTCTACACGACCAAAATGACTGAATTTATTTCAATTCAACGACTTTTTATCTGATATAAGCATCTAAAAAATTGATATAGCGTTTATTTTTAGTTCGAAATGATAAAGTACAGGGTTCTGATTCAAAGTCTATAGGTCCGTATCATGAGATTTTGTGCTTTGGTTATATCTAATTGTAAAACAATAGTTTGTTTGAGTTTTTTTTTGGCTTGGGTGTTAAGTTTGTAAATAAAAATGCTCAAAATAAGCATCAGAAAATAATCGATAATCTGTAGTAATTCATGAATAATTTAAAAAAGTGAATAAAATTCACCATGAATGTTTAATTGTATGTAAAAAATACAAATGTATCCTGTGAAGTATTTGATACTCAAGGATAACAGCTTGTTCTGATTGATGAATAGGGTGGCTGAGCTTTGTTTTTAAAAAATTGGTGATTCTATCGTGTAGAATTTGACCCAGAGAAAAGCTAGAGAGGCATTTCTGAGTGAAATTGTTGTGATTTTAGGCAATGCCCGCATTTATTAGACATTGATGATGAATAAATAGCGAAATATTGTCCATTAGGCTTTACCCATTCCTCTTTTTTTAAGACAATACACCTATCTTTGAATTCTATTCATCTTACTCTTTAAATCATTTGTTTGGACTCTGACCTATGACAACCCCGCTTAACGAACGTCGTATTGCAAACGCAATTCGTGTATTGGCAATGGATGCTGTGCAAAAAGCAAACTCTGGACATCCAGGTGCGCCAATGGGGATGGCTGATATCGCTGATGTGGTATGGCGTGAGTTTTTCAACCATAACCCGACTAACCCTCAATGGGCGAACCGTGACCGTTTTGTACTATCAAATGGTCATGGCTCTATGTTGCAATATGCGTTATTGCACCTTACGGGCTATGATTTATCAATTGAAGATTTAAAAGCATTCCGTCAACTGCACTCTAAAACGCCAGGTCACCCAGAATTAGGTTATGCACCAGGTATTGAAACTACGACTGGCCCGCTTGGTCAGGGGATTGCAAACGCAGTTGGTTTTGCACTAGCTGAAAAAACCTTAGCAGCGCAGTTCAACAAAGATGAGATGAACGTTGTTGACCATTTCACTTACTGTTTCTTAGGTGATGGCTGTTTAATGGAAGGTGTTTCTCACGAAGCATGTTCACTTGCAGGTACACTAGGTCTGGGTAAACTGATTGCTTACTATGACGACAACGGTATTTCGATTGATGGTGAAGTAGAAGGTTGGTTCTCTGACGATACAGAGCAACGTTTCTTGGCTTATGGTTGGCAAGTACTTAAAGCTGATGGTCATGATGCAGATACATTACGTGCTGCGACTTTGCAAGCAAAAGCTGAAACGAAAAAACCAACGATCATCATCTGTAAAACGATTATTGGTCTAGGTTCACCAAATAAGCAAGGTAAAGAAGACTGTCACGGTGCGCCGTTAGGTAATGACGAAATCGCATTAACACGTGAAGCATTGGGCTGGACTGAAGGTCCATTTGAAATTCCTGCTGACGTTTATGCAGCATGGGATGCAAAAGCAAAAGGGACGGCTTCTGAAGCGGCTTGGAATGAATTATTTGCGCAATATGCAGCAAAATATCCAACTGAAGCAGCTGAATTAAAACGTCGCCTTTCAGGTGAATTGCCAGCTGAATTCCTTGCTCAAGCAGATGCGTTTATTGCTGACACTAATGCAAAAGCTGAAACCATTGCTACGCGTAAAGCAAGCCAAAACACATTGCAAGCTTTCGGTCCATTATTGCCTGAACTATTAGGCGGTTCTGCGGACTTGGCTGGTTCTAACTTAACACTTTGGAAAGGTTGCCAAGGCGTTCAGGACAATCCTGCAGGTAACTACGTACACTATGGCGTACGTGAGTTTGGTATGACTGCCATTGCAAATGGTGTTGCGCTTCACGGCGGTTTCATTCCTTACGTTGCAACATTCCTTATGTTTATGGAATATGCGCGTAATGCAGTACGTATGTCTGCGTTGATGAAACAACGTGTAATCCATGTATATACCCATGACTCAATTGGTTTGGGTGAAGATGGCCCAACGCACCAACCTGTAGAGCAAATTGCGTCTTTACGTGGTACACCAAACTTAAATACTTGGCGTCCATGTGACACGGTTGAAGCAGCTGTGTCTTGGAAGTCTGCACTTGTACGCTCAGAAGGCCCAACTGCGTTGATCTTCTCTCGTCAAAACCTACCATTCCAAACACGTACAGATGCACAAATCGCAAATGTAGCGAAAGGTGGTTATGTATTGGCTGAAGAAAAAGGCGAATTAAAAGCGATTATTATTGCGACGGGTTCTGAAGTATCTTTAGCAATGGAGGCGCATGCACAACTTGAAGGTGTGCGTGTCGTGTCTATGCCATGTGCAGAAGAATTTGTGAAGCAAGATGCAGCATACCGTGAAGCGGTTCTTCCATCAAACATTCGTGCACGTGTTGCTGTTGAAGCAGCACATGTAGACTACTGGTGGAAGTTTGTAGGTTTAGATGGTCGTGTAATTGGTATGACGACTTATGGTGAATCTGCACCTGCGAAAGACTTATACCAATACTTCGGTATTACCACTGAAGCAGTTGTTGCTGCGGTAAAAGAATTGACAGCTTAATTTTTAAAAATTGACTGTTTGAAGGACGCTCCAGTTTAGGGGCGTCTTTTATTTTGAATGATGTATATAATATGCAAGCTGCTGCTGAAGTAGCTGCATAAATTTTAGGTGATGATATGAGCTTGTACGATCAAATTCATGATGAAGTTGTATTGATGGATGCGGGCGAACAGAAGTGGATTGGACCAGATCTACCTTTGGAGGCGATGGTTGCTGTTGAACTGTTATTGCAAGATTTAGCAGAAGATAAGCAAATTAAGATCCGTCGTAAAAACCATGAAAAACAGACAGGTATGAAGTTAATTGATCGGATTCTAATTGAAAAACTATGATGGTTGTCACATCTAAAAGAAGCCTTATTGAAGCGATTCAATAAGGCTTTTTCTTTGTGGTGATTTCAGCTTAAATATAAGCCTTACAAAAATAAATATCACTTTGAGAACAAAATGTAAGTACCAAATATTCGTATTGTGCCACTGACAGAAATCGATCAGTCGATCTGGGTTACATTGTGGCAAGCTTATCAGGCATTTTATCAAGCTGATTTATTGGAGCAGATATCTGAAAATACGTGGCATAAACTGACTGATTCTAAGCGTGAACATATGTATGGTTTGCCGCACTTATAGCAGTCGGGTTGTAGGCATTGTGCATGTGATAGAGCATGATAGCTGTTGGACGTTAAGGCCTTACGCATACTTACAAGATTTGTTTACGCATGAGGACTATCGTGGGCTAGGGGGTGCAACAGCTTTAATCGAACACGTTAAGATATATACCGAAAAGCGAGCATGTGATCGGGTCTATTGGGCTCACTCATCAAGACAATTTAGTCTCACAGCAACTTTATAATAAAGTCGCGAAAAAGACTGGTTTCATTCAATATCGGGTGTAGGTAAGTTGCTACATTTAAAAACAATTATATCGTTCTAAAGTTGCAACATATCGTTTTATCTTTATAGATGTATTCGTTGTAGAACTCTATAGACTAAGCAGTATTCCAATGTGAGATAAAAACATGAACTTTAAAGCTTTAACAATCGGTTTGGCTGTTGCAACTGCGACTACATTTGCTATGGCGAAACCTGTGGCATATCAAATTGACCCTACACATACAGCAACAGTTTTCACATGGAGTCACTTTGGTTTTTCAACGCCATCTGCAAACTTCAGCGACATTCAGGGGGTGATTAATGTTGATAATGCAAAACCTGCAAATTCATCGGTGAATGTAACGATTCCTTTATCTAGCTTAAACACCAACGTAAAAGCTTTAGATGAACACTTACAAGCGGCTGATTTCTTTGATGCAGCAAAATATCCAACCATCACCTTTAAAAGTACAAAAGTACAGGCTGTTGGCGCGAATAAGTACAAAATCACAGGTGATTTAACCATTAAAAATGTGACAAAGCCTGTTGTTTTAGATGCAGTGTTGAATAAACAAGGTGAGCACCCAATGACCAAGGCACAGTCAATTGGTTTCAACGCAACCACTTCATTTGACCGTTCTGCTTTTGGTGTAGGCGCATATGTGCCTAACGTGGGTGATATAATTACTGTGAATATCACTACTGAAGCATCAGTTCCACAGCCTAAAGCTGTTGCAAAATAAGCCATACCTCCAAAAAAAGCACCTTCATAGAGGTGCTTTTTTATGTCTGCTGTAAACTTAAAATTTAGAGCAATAGACGCATTGAGCGGATTATGGCTGAATTATGAAACCAAGGTTTTTAAATATGCTGCCAAAACTTGTCCAGAGACATGTTCTAGTTGAGCTGCACAGCGTTGGTTGTCAGCACGCAATGCTGGAATATTGATGTTCGCTTGACGAAGTTCAGCAGTATGCCCAATTAGCCATTTTTCTAAACCGTCTGCTGCGACTTCAGGATGGAACTGTAAGCCTAGAATAGTTTTGCCTACACGAAAAGCTTGGTTGGGATAAACTTCTGAGCTGGCCAACAGTTCAGCTTGAGCAGGGAGTTCAAAGGTGTCTCCATGCCAATGTAGTACTTCAGTTCCTACCAGTGCTTGTAATGGGTTATGTTCAACGATATTGAGCTGTAACTGACTCCAGCCAATTTCTTTGCTATGACCTGCATATACTTTTGCACCGAGTGCATGTGCAATCAACTGTGCACCTAAGCAAATGCCTAAAGTGGGTAAATTCTTTTCTAAACGAACTTTTAGTAAGTCTATTTCTTGTTGTAAGAAAGGGTAGTCTTCAGTTTCATATACCCCAATTGGCCCACCTAAAATGACGGTTAGACCTGTGTAGTTCAATGCTTTAGCTAAATCATCTTTGCCGGCTTCAAAATATCGTACCCGATAACCCAATTGATATAACACATCTTCCCATGCGCCCAAATCTTCAAAAGCAAGATGCTGAATCGCGTATATGGTATCGGGGAGTGTCGTCATAGCTGGCTCGTTCACAGGGGTTAAAGAAGTGTAAAAATGTACAGGGAAATGCGTAGAAGTTGAAGGTAATAAATCAGAAAAGATGTAGAAAAAAACTATAAATTCAATCCAAGATTTTACTTGAGCTGTAGCATGTTTTTAATCATCCATTTGCTTGAGCTTAAAATTTCTCTTTGTAGATGTTCATCCGCCATGCTGCGCGCCATGACGATTGCACCGACCAGTTGACACAGTACCGCCCAAGCTTGTGTTTCATTGCCTAGATGTTGTGTAAAGAGTGCGTGACCACGAAGCATTTCCTGTTGAAAACACAGTTTTGTTGTTTCACTACTCCGTGCTACCTCGGCTGCAAGAGAGGGAATAACACAGCCTTGATCCGGACGTTGCACATGAGACAGCGCTAAATAACGTTCAATTTCGAAGTCAATCCACTCTTCGATATTGTCATGCGGATTGGCTTGCCATGCTTGAAAGCTGTGTTGTAACTCGGACTCGATCAGTGCTTCAAACAATTCATGTTTCGATGAAAAATGCGAATAAAAAGCACCGCTGGTCATTTGAGCCGCTTTCATAAAACCGTCGACACCTGTATTGGCAAAGCCTTGTTTCTTGGCCAGTTGAGCACTGATTTTGAGTAGCTCTTGACGTTTTTCTTCTTTATAGCCTGTTTTATAGCGCATAGGAGTTTCATCAAAATAAAATTGACTGATGCTGAAAACTATAACATAGTGATCGTTATGATAACGATCGTTATTTTATAAGGGGGAGTGTATTTATGGATGGACTACAGCCAGAACAGCAGTTGCAAAAAGCTGATGCTAAAAAGAAAGTCGCGTTAGTGATTGGCGCAGGAGATGCTACAGGGGGTGAAATTGCGAAACGTTTTGCACGTGGTGGATACATCGCCTGCATGACGCGAAGAAATGCCGAAAAACTCCAGCCCTTAATTGCAGAGATAGAAGCTGAAGGTGGCATTGCATATGGCTTTGCGTCTGATGCACGTAAAGAAGATCAAGTCATCGCTTTGGTAGAGGAAATTGAAGCCAATATTGGTGAAATCGATGTTTTAGTGTTTAACATTGGAGCGAATGTGCCATGTAGTATTTTAGAAGAAACTGCACGTAAGTATTTTAAAATTTGGGAGATGGCATGTTTCGGTGCATTTTTGACAGGGCGTGAAGTGGCGAAGCGTATGGTCGTGCGTGAGCACGGTAGCATTATTTTCACGGGTGCAACCGCAGGCATAAGAGGTGCAGCAAACTTTGCCGCTTTTGCTGGGGCGAAACATGCACTGCGTGCCTTAGCGCAAAGTATGGCACGTGAGCTCGGTCCGAAAAATATTCATGTGGCACACGTGGTGGTGGATGGGGCAATTGATACCGATTTTATTAAAGACACTTTTCCTGACATGTACGCGCGCAAAGAACACGATGGCATATTAAATCCCGTGCATATTGCAGAAAATTATTGGCATTTGTCGCAGCAACCGCGCGATGCATGGACACATGAGTTAGATTTAAGACCTTGGATGGAAACGTGGTAAAAGGACAAAGCATGAAAAGCGTAGAATTTTATTTTGATTTAGGCAGCCCATATAGCTATTTGGCCTACTATCGTTTACTGCAAATAGCAGAGCAGCAAGAGATTCAGATTGTATATAAGCCTATTTTATTGGGCGGGGTGTTTAAAGCAACAGGCAATCGTAGTCCGATAGAGATTCCTGTCAAAGGGGTTTATTCAATCTTAGATATGCAGCGCTGGGCGGAGTATTACCATATTCCAATGCAAATGAATCCGCATTTCCCGATGAACACTTTAACCCTAATGCGCATTTTGACAGGCGTTCAATTGTTGCACCTAGAAAAGTTTGAGCAAGTTTTGAAACTTTTATTCGATGCGATGTTTGGTACACCACAAAATCTGAATGAACCTAATGTCTTGGCGGAAGTGCTAAAACCAAGTGGCTTTTCTGTAGAAGATATTATGAGTATGGTTCAGTCGGATGTGGTGAAACAAAAACTGATCACTGAAACAGAACAGGCCATTCTACGTGGCATTTTCGGCGCACCGACATTCTTTGTGGGTGATGAAATGTATTGGGGCCAAGATCGTTTACATTTTGTAGAGCAAGCACTGAATAAAGCTAGCTAAAAACCAAGATAACAGAACACGCTATTTTAAGATCAGCCGTAAAATCACGGCTGATCTGCTCCAATTTAAAATAAACGCTTAGGCGTATGTTCCGTGTCTAGGCTGACCATTTCATGTTCATCTTTTAAGTCTACACCTGAGTAGCCGAGTTTTTTAGAGCCACGCATCAGAGACATTAGCCGTTGTACTGCAACAGGAATGCTTAAGCCTGCAGGTCGAACATTTGAAATACAGTTTCGTTTAGCATCCAAAGTACCTGAGGCTGCTTTCCATGTATAGTAAATGCCCATACTATCAGGTGAGCTTAGACCGGGTCTTTCGCCAATCAGCATCACGAGCATAGTCGCGTGTAGGCACTCTGCAACTGGATCACCCAAAGCGACTCGGCTTCCAGTAGCAATCACCATCGGTGCAATGCTCCAGTGCTCAGCGTGCAGATGTGAGATCAAATGCTGAATAAAAGGCACTGCATTTTCTTCAATCGCCCGTGCGGATAGTCCATCACCAATCACAATGCAGACATCATAGTTTTGAGGATTACTGGATTTAAAAACCTCTAAACCATGTTGTGAAGCTGGACTTAACAGGCGACCTAAGTCAGGACGTTTTAAGTATTCTTGCTTATTTTCAGCTTGACTGTGTACCGTCAGACTATCCAAACCTAGTGTATTAAAACTCGCAACTAAGTGTTCGACATCTAAAGCTTGATGTACCGCATCTTGCGCTTCCGCATGCGCCAGTTGAAATTTCAGCAGTTCATGGGTCGGGATACTACAGCCAGCGCGACCAATGGCGATGCGGGCATCGGTAAATTTCTTTAAGTTTTCCCAAACATCCTGATGCTGTTCAGATTGATAATTTTCTAGAGGAACAAGTGACATAAGCTGCTCCTTATATATGCAAAAGTCTTTCAAATTGTGGCGGGATATGTTCTGGCCAGAGAATATGCTGCTGCTGTTGTTTAAAGATGCCTTGTTCAGCCAACCACAGATCAAACTCAGGTGCGGCTTTTAAGCCCAGAAGTTGCCTTAAATACAGCGCATCATGAAATGACGTGGTTTGATAATTCAGCATGACGTCATCCGAACCAGGAATGCCCATAATAAAGTTCAAACCTGCTGCACCGAAAAGGGTGAGTAGCACATCCATGTCGTTTTGGTCGGCATCGGCATGGTTGGTATAGCAAATGTCACAGCCCATAGGTAAGCCTAGGAGCTTTCCACAAAAATGGTCTTCCAAGCCTGCACGGATAATTTGTTTGCCATTGTATAAATACTCTGGGCCAATAAACCCAACCACAGTGTTCACTAGCAGCGGGTTGAATTTACGTGCTACCGCATAGGCACGGACTTCTAAGGTTTGTTGATCTACGCCGTGATGTGCATTACTAGATAAAGCACTGCCTTGACCTGTTTCAAAATACATCACATTTTGTCCCACAGTCCCACGCTTGAGTGCGAGTGTCGCTTCATAGCCTTCACGTAATAATTCAAGGTTAATGCCGAAACCTTCATTGGCGCGCTGTGTACCTGCAATCGATTGAAACATTAAATCAATCGGCACGTTTTTCTCAGCCAATTGAATCCCTGAACTGATATGCGTCAGCACGCAAGACTGGGTCGGAATGTGATGCTCTTGAATCACATGATCGAGTAGTTTGAGCAGCTCCGATAAATTTTGTAGGTTATCGGTTGCAGGATTAATCCCAATGACGGCATCACCATTGCCATACATCAAGCCATCTAAAATACTGGCCGATATCCCCAAGAGATCATCAGTCGGATGATTCGGTTGTAAACGGGTCGAGAGATGACCTTTTAAACCGATGGTGTTGCGAAATTGGGTGACGACTTCACATTTACTCGCAACCAATATGAGGTCTTGATTGCGCATAATTTTACTCACCGCAGCCACCATTTCAGGGGTTAAACCGAGCGCAAGTTGTTGTAATTTCTGCGTAGTTGCATCTTCACTGAGTAGCCAGTTACGAAAGTCTCCTACAGTAAAATGTGAAATCGGCGCAAATAAATCACTACGGTGCTCATCGATAATCAGGCGGGTTATTTCATCCTGTTCATAGTCGATCAACACTTCAGTTAAAAACTGCTTCAATGGAACATCGGCCAATGCCATTTGTGCAGCAACACGTTCCGTGGCATTTTCCGCCGCAACACCTGCAAGTTGATCACCTGAGCGCAGCGGGGTTGCTTTCGCCATTAAAGTTTTTAAATCATTAAACACATAGTGCTGATGTCCAATCAACGTTTTATAAGTCATGTCATAGGCCCTCTATAAGTCTTGTTCGGCCTTACGAATACTTTCAAACTCTTCTTCAGGTGTACCCTGAACGAGTCGATGGCGACTATGGAAAATAAAGTAGGCAATAAAGACCGCATAAATAGCGGCAGCCATAAACCAAACTTTAGGATCCACCACAAAACCAGCAATCACCGCAATACTGGCTAAAACCAAAGCAATTGATGAGGTGACAATCCCACCTGGGGTTTTATAGGGACGATGCAACTCTGGACGGCTGATGCGCAGTTTAATGTGAGAAAGCATCATCAAGACATAAGAAATAGTCGCACCAAATACCGCCATCAGGATGAGCAGATCACCTTCACCTGTTAGGGACAATAAAAAACCAATGATGCCGGGAATAATAATCGCTAAATAGGGCGCTTTGTTTTTATTGGTCAGGGATAACGAGGTTGGTAAATAACCCGCACGGGATAAGGCGAAAATTTGACGTGAATAGGCATAGATGATGGAGAAGAAACTTGCAATTAAACCTGCCAGACCGACAAAATTGACAAAACTGCCTAACCAGCTGTTTTGACCATAGACGGCTACCAGTGCATCAACTAAGGGTGCGCCTGATTCTTTAAGTTGCTCTGCACCAGCAGCACCAGCACCTAAGAACAGAATAAGCAGGGCAAAAGCGGCCAAAATCAGCATCGAACCGATCAAACCACGTGGTAATGATTTGGATGGATCTTTGGCTTCTTCTGCTGCCAGTGGTACACCTTCCACCGCTAAAAAGAACCAAATGGCATAGGGTACGGCCGCCCAAATACCAATATAACCCATCGGTAGGAAGCTACTTGCACCGATATTTTCAGTTGGTGCAATGTTAAATAAGTTGGCGCTGTTAAAATGTGGCGCCATTGCGATGATAAAGACAAAAAGAGCTACGGCTGCAATGGCGGTAATGACAAACATAATCTTGAGGGCTTCACCTGCACCTTTAAGATGAATACCCATAAAAACCAGATAGCAGATGAGATAAATGATCCATCCACCGACACCAAATAAGGCCTCGCAGTAGGCACCAATAAAGCATGCGATAGCCGCAGGGGCGATGGCATATTCAATTAAAATCGCCGTGCCAGTGAGATAGCCACCAAATGGGCCAAATGCGGCACGCGCAAAGCTATAGCCACCTCCCGCAGTGGGCAGCATGGTGGCCATTTCAGACATAGACAGGCACATGCATAAGTACATGATGGCTACGACAACCGTTGCGATAAACATACCGCCCCAGCCACCTTGAGCAAGACCGAAGTTCCAGCCAGCAAAGTCGCCAGAAATGACATAAGCCACGCCTAAACCGACTAATAATAGCCAGCCTACAGCACCTTGTTTCAGTTGCCTTTTTTCAAAATAGTCGTCAGATGTGCTTACAGTTGAAGTAGAGAGTGGAGTCGTTGAGCTGTTAATGGGAGAATCGGTCATGTGAAGCTCCATATCTTGAGTTTTTATAGATGGCTTGATGGATGCAATATTTATGCAATTTCAGTACCAAGCGACTAGACGTCCTGTCTAATGTTTATATGACACAGTTTTGAATTATTGTTTTGATGGTTGATGGTTGATGGTTGATGGTTGATGGTTGATGGTTGATGGTTGATGGTTGATGGTGTTCAGGGTAACGAATCACCCTAAACACATAGAGAACTGTATACGAATAAGCTAAGTGCTTAGAAGAAGCCCATAGGCTTGGTTGCATAGCTCACAAGTAAGTTTTTAGTTTGTTGGTAATGATCGAGCATCATTTTGTGGTTTTCACGACCAATCCCTGACTTTTTATAACCACCGAAAGCGGCATGCGCAGGGTAGATATGGTAACAGTTGGTCCAAACTCGACCCGCTTGAATTGCGCGACCTGCACGGTAAGACGTATGTGCTGAACGTGACCATACACCAGCGCCTAAACCATAAATAGTGTCGTTGGCAATTTTAATGGCATCGTCAAAGTCTTTGAATGTTGCCACTGAAAGTACAGGCCCAAAAATTTCTTCTTGGAAAATTTTCATGTCATTGGTGCCTTTGAAAATGGTTGGTTCAATATAGAAACCAGAACCCACTTCATTACGCTCACTACCACCTGTCAGTACTTGTGCACCTTCACCGCGACCTGTTGCGATACAACCCAAGATTTTCTCTTGTTGTTCAAGTGAAGCTTGCGCACCAATCATCGTTTCTGTATCGAGCGGGTGACCCGTTTTAATGCGTTTCACACGTTCAACTGCCATTTCAAGGAATTTATCTGCAATACTTTCTTGAACTAAAGCGCGCGATGGGCACGTACAGATTTCACCTTGGTTAAGCGCAAACATGGCAAAACCTTCAAGGGCTTTGTCTAAGAACTCATCGTCTTGATCCATAATGTCTTCAAAGAAGATGTTTGGAGACTTACCACCTAATTCCAAAGTCACAGGAATTACGTTTTCAGTGGCATATTGCATGATCATTTGACCCACAGCAGTAGAGCCAGTGAATGCAATTTTAGCAATACGTGGATTGGTTGCCAGAGGACGACCCACTTCAACACCATAACCGTTGACGATGTTTAAAATACCAGGTGGGAGTAAGTCTTGAATGAGTTCAATTAAAACCAAAATACTCGCAGGCGTCTGTTCAGCAGGTTTTAAAACAATACAGTTACCCGCAGCAAGTGCTGGAGCAATTTTCCATGTCGCCATCAAAATTGGGAAGTTCCATGGAATGATTTGTCCTACCACGCCCAATGGTTCGTGGAAGTGATAGGCAATGGTATCTTCATCAATTTCAGAAATGCCGCCTTCTTGCGCACGGATACAACCTGCGAAATAGCGGAAATGGTCAATGGCTAAAGGAATGTCCGCTGCGAGCGTTTCACGAATCGGTTTACCGTTATCCCATGTTTCAGCTACAGCCAATTTTTCTAGATTTTGTTCTAGACGATCTGCAATTTTAAGGAGTAAATTTGAACGTGTAGTAGGAGAAGATTTATTCCATTGTTCTTTGGCTTTATGCGCAGCATCAAGTGCAAGTTCGATGTCTTCTACAGATGAGCGAGGGACTTTTGTAAAAACTTTACCGTCGACAGGGGAGATATTTTCAAAGTATTCACCTTTTACTGGAGCAACCCACTCGCCACCAATAAAGTTGTCATACTGTGCTTTAAATTCTACTTTAGAACCAGATTGGTTAGGGTCTACATAGCGCATATTGAAGTTCCTTTGCTTATTGATTTTTTAAAAGCATCTACAGCTTTGGTATAAGGTACATCTGTACAATATTTAAGTAGCATAACTAATATAAGGTTGGAAAAAGGTTGGAAGGAAGGAGGTTTACAAGCCTTTGACAAATGTTTACAACCAAGTAATACAGTGGACGTATATCAGGAATTGTTTTGAGAATAAGGAATGATGGCAATGCAACATTTAATACAGAAAAGACAAGAAATAGAAAAGCTTAGAACCAGTAGCAGTATTTCGACGGTACAAGCTGAACAATTGGGAAAAAGTATTGCAAGTTCATGGCAGCGCTCTAACTCAGCAGAAATTCCAAAGGATCGCTTTGCTGCGCCCATTTCTGAAGGTTCTATGTCACAAGGTTCAGCGCTACAGCACGCTTTAAGTTATTGTGCAGATGAACTAAGACATATTGCACAGCAGTCGTCTATGGTTGTCGCTGTAGGCGATATTGGTAGTACCATTATTTGGAGTGCATCCAGTAGACAAATGCGTAATGCGGCAGAAAGTGTACATTTTGTTGAAGGTGGACAGTGGCGTGAGGAATTGGTGGGAACCAATGCATTGGCCTTGTCCTTAAAAACGCAACAGTCAAGTTGTGTCTTTTCAAATGAGCACTACATGAGCTCCATCCATGATTGGGTCTGTTATGCTGCGCCGATCATCGACCCTTACTCAAAACACGTCCTTGGGGTGATTGATTTATCCACCACATGGAAAAACCACAATAGCCTTGGTCTACTCGCAGCAGAGCGCTGTGCATCTATCATTCAAACGGCACTGTTAGAATACCAGCGTCAACAATTATATATCCGTGCTTTTGGTGTGCCACAAGTACATTTCAATGGCAAAGTGATGGTCCTCACACCGCGACAAATTGAAATTTTGACCATCTTGGCGTTGTGCCCACAGGGTATGACTTTAGATACTTTGCATCAGGCCTTATATGGTGAGCGCAAGGTGAGTGTGGGAACACTTAAGGCCGAAATGTCACAATTGCGTGACTTGCTTGGTGGTATGTTGGGTTCTCGTCCCTATCGAATTTTGGCGCATATCGAGGCTGATTTTTTACAAGCTGAGCAAGCCTTAGATGCTGCGTATATCGAGACCGCATTGAAGCTGTGTTCAGGGGTTTTACTGCCTAAAACAGAAAGTCCGTTTCTATGTGCATGGCGTGACTGCTTGGAGTCACGTTTAAGCAGTGCGATTTTTAAAGCAAATGAAACCGATATGTTGTTTAAACATGTTGCACGTTACCCAGAGGCGATTGATGCTGTTGAGCGACTCATTGAGCTGACACCAGATGGACATCCTGCGCATCAGCTACTTGAGAAATATAAAATTTAAAAATTATGAATTGTGTTGGACGGGTGTATTACGTTAATTTTTGCTCGAGCCACTGGAACAGCTTAGCATAGACTTCGGCACGAACTTCAGGTGCGGAGAGGACTAAGTCGTGTAAACCATTGTGAATGGTCACGACACTGACGTCACCTTGTAAATTTTTGGCCTGCTTTTCAATGTCTTTAACATCTAAAATCACATCACTGGTTTGCGCGGCTAGGCCCCATTTCTTTGGGTTGAGCGTTTGATGTGAATGCATGATGAGTGTAGGAACAGAGAGCTTCAAACCACCGCGATGAATTTCTTTCTGTGCTTCATGGATTGCACGTACAAAGCTGATCCGAACCATAGAATAGCTTGGTTGTTTCCACTCCAAATCAAAGTTCCATTCACCATGCTCGTTTTGATGTAGGCTCGGTACATACCATTTATTCAGTTCACTTGGAAACTTGAGGTCAGGAAAATGCTTTGCGAGTCGACTGAGCTGCGGCACGCCAAGTTTGCGCTTCATGGGATGCATATTAAAATCATAAAAAGGGCTATTGGCCCAAAGTGCTTTGATCAGCGGATGCTTAGGATTGTGTGCAGCGTATAAAGTCGTGATTAAACCACCCGTAGAGTGCCCTGCAAGTAGCACCGTAGTATGGCCTTCATTGCCAATGATCTCTAAGGCTTGGGTAATTTCAGCATCGTATTCGCTGAGATCACGGACGTTGTAGTATTTTTGATGGCTCAGGTGAGAACGACCATATTTTCTTAAATCGAGCGCATAAAAATCATAACCATGCTGATTAAATTGTTCAGCCATTTCGTTTTGGAAAAAGTAGTCAATAAAGCCATGGATATACAGCACAGCTTTTTGAGTATTTTGCGGTGCTTTTTTGCGTACGAGGGTTGCGCATACAGCACCTTCATAATCGTCTGGAAAACTGAGTTTTAATTGTTCATAGCCTTCGCCGAGGACATCAGGTTGATACGCAGGATGAGTTTGAGTTGCTGACATAATTTGCTCTGGTTGTTATTGTCATGAGTTTTCTTATCCTTGATGAAGTGCAAAACTTTGTCAACCACAAATAAAAAAAGACAATTTAAGTGCACAGGTAAGCAAGGATTAGGCTTACCTGAATGAAACAGTATGGACGTCTGTTTCATTCCACTTAAATTGTCAAAGCAAACAAAAAGTTAAGGAAAGAACTTAGACCGCTGCTTTAAAATCGACCACTGAAGCACTTGACTTGAGTGCAGCTTTGAAGATGTCGACCACTTGAGCATGGTTTGCTTTACGTGGATTCGTCAGCATGCAGGCATCTTTTTGCGCATTTTCAGACATAACACCCAAATCTTGCTCTTTCACACCCAGTTCAGACAAGCTCGATGGAATACCAATCGATGCAGATAGTTCGCGAATTGCGTCAATGGCAGCATATCCAGCTTCTGTCACAGTTAAACCTGTGATGTTAACTCCCATCAGTTCAGCAATACGTGCATAACGGTCAGGGCAGGCAATTAAGTTGAACTCACAGACGTGTGGGAGTAGGACTGCATTACATACGCCGTGAGGTAGGTTATAGAAGCCACCGAGTTGGTGAGCCATAGCATGGACATAACCCAAAGATGCATTGTTAAATGCCATACCTGCTAAATATTGTGCATAACTCATGGCATCACGTGCTTCTAAGTTTTCACCGTTCGCAACGGCTGGACTTAACCATTCGCTAATCATCGAAATGGCTTTTTCAGCACAGGCATCAGTGATTGGGTTTGCGGCTGTTGAAACATAGGCTTCTACCGCATGGGTTAATGCATCCATACCTGTTGCTGCCGTTAAACTTGCAGGTTTTGCAATCATCAGTTTAGGGTCATCAATTGCAATTAGTGGAGTGCAGCGCCAGTCTACAATTGCCATTTTTACATGGGTATCTGTATTGGTAATAATACAGAAGCGAGTCATTTCTGATGCTGTACCTGCCGTGGTGTTGATGGCAATAAGAGGAGTCATTGGAACCGTACTTTTATCAATTCCTTCGTAGTCACGAATATGACCACCACCCGCAGTCACGAGTCCAATACCTTTAGCGCAGTCATGCGAAGAACCACCACCTAAGGACACAATAAAGTCACAACCTTGTTCGTTATACGCAGTCACGCCGTTGTGGACATTGATGTCAGTTGGGTTCGGTTCTGCACCTGGGAAGATGTGGCTATCAACACCTGCATCTTTGAGATATCCTGCAATGGTGTCGGCTACGCCAAATTTAAATAAACCTGCGTCGGTCACAATCAGTGCTTTCTTTGCACCGAGGTTTTGTGCTTTACCACCAATTTCTTTGGCACAGCCTGGGCCAAAAAGTGAAACACAAGGGATATAAAAACCGTTAGTTTGATCTGCAATATTTTTAAAAGCCATGGTGCGATTCCTTCTACCATTATTTATGTTGTTATCGGTGCTCATTACCGTTTTTAGAGTATCGAATGATTCAAAAAACTTGTGTACCTACCAAATACCTACCATCAGTAAGGGAATGAGGAAAAATGGCTTCAATGAACAAAATGGCTATCGATAAAAGGCATAGCCTGTGGTTCGGGATTTGTTTATATTGGTTTTGAAGTTGTGGTGAAAATAGCCAAATTCAAAGAGGAAAAGCCGTGGAGCAAAATGATAAGCTTAAGCAATATCAAAGTCTTGCTATACAGTTAAGACAAGTTGTTCCAAGTATTCAGCAGCTTTATCACGATCAGTCCGCATTTCTCTCTACACTCAATGTGCAAAACGTTTTAAGTGTCGATGCAAAACAACAACGGATTCAAATTTTAAATCATTGTTTTCATATTCAGTTTTATGCGCCAGCTGAACAGATGGAGCTGTGTGTTCCACAGTTTATCTATCAAGGGCACTATGCAGAAACGCTCGAAGAGTTTTGTTTACACGACATTGTGTTTTTAGTGGGTGATCAGTCCCCACAACATTCTTTGTATTTGCGCAATAAAGTTAAACAGCTGCGTCAGCTGATTCTTCAACAAGTGTTTGTTTTGTTCGATGGACCGAGTCGCGTGCAAACAATTTTGACTGAAATACGGGAAACACAATCAGAACTCTTTCAACAGTTATGCCAGCAAGTTGAATTCAATACAGCTGATCCAGCTTCTGAGCGAAGTTTGCTGGCCGAGTTGCAGCGCTTATGTAACTTAGATGCAGATCAGGCGGAAGATATTTTACCGCTACAGTCTTTGATGAGTAGTTATGACGAGCTGTGTTGTAGTGCTAGTCAACTCTTAGATCCGTATGTGTATCGCATTGTACAAACGGCATTTCCTGAACGGTTTTCTTTACAAGAGTTGATGGATCATAAACACGACATTCACTTGTTATATCCGCATGCTAAAGAGCAGCCCCATATGCTTGGCTTTGTGCGGCTTATGCATCGGGATCTTTGGACATCGCGTGATTTGTTGGCAAAGCGCCATTTTTTAAAAGCTGAAACTAAGACATGGCAAAAAAAGGTCGCCAAACTCCCTATTTTTGATGAAAGCCGTACCATAAATTGGTTATTCAAGCAAAAAGCGGTGGTGACAGACTGGGTTAGTCAAAATATTCAGCACAGTAGTATACGCGTTGCCGTAACGGCTTTAAGTTATCTCGATACGCAGTCTTATCATCCTGAAATTATTGTCACGACTTTAAAGTACTTTCAACATGTGGCGGCTCGCTTATTTATACAAAGTTGCTATGAGCATGCCTTACAACAGCACTGGTTTGAGCTGGAGGCCAACCAGCATGTGGTCTTAAAAAATAGACGCCAAGATATGGATGATCAGCGGATAGCGATCAGCCCATCTATTTTGTATTTAGATGAATGGCTTGAACTGCTGCACCGTGTGGTCGAACAACAACCTGAATGGGGGAAACGGGTCTACACAAAATTGAGTCGCGTAATGCAGGCCTATATTCAGCATCTAGATAAAATTGCGCAGGAACTTCCTGAAGACTTAGTGATTTATTTTAGCGAAGATAAGCAACAACACCGTGATTTTTATCTTCAGTTAAAGCAACATAAACTGCATATTGAAAGCTTTCGACAGTTGTTTTATTTAAATCGGCCGCCTTTACGAGTTTCGGTGTTTGATGCTTATGTGCGCGATTATTTGCCTGAACATTTTGAGACGCAAAAGGAGGTTTTAAAAAATGTCACATGGAAGAGCCTATTTCATCAGGCTATGCAGTGGCATGATCAGTTGCATAGCCAAGAGCTACTTGCGGAACTGAAACGAAAGCTTGGTTATGTCTCATGGCAACCGATCAGCCATGAAGCTTATTATTTTATTGAGAGTTGGGTGCTTGAGGAGCTCAAAGATATTGATCGCATCATTGCTGAGTCACGTCGCTTTCAACATTGCTTAGCAGCCAGTTTTGCTGAGCGAATTATCGTTCGTGAATATGCTGCATTTCATATGAGTCATACCGACGCACAGCGGCACTTGACGCTCGGTTGTCATTATATTGCAGGGCAACTGTTATTTGATCAGCTTGAATATCCAAATAACCAAAAAGCGCTACCTGATGATGTTGTCGTCGCTGAACAATTCATTGCCATGCTGAATCAAACCCAATAACCAAGCTCTTAAAAATTAAACAACAATGGACCTAATTTGTCGCACATCATTTACTGTATGACGAGATCTGCTTAACTTTTTAGCAAAAACTCGGTAGGCTATAGCCGTTCATCAATGGTATAGGTCTTATGAAGCAAGAAACTGCACTCAAACTCTTAAAAGCGGGCGAAAATGTCTTTTTAACCGGTTCCGCTGGTGCAGGAAAAACCTATACGCTGAACCAATACATTAACTATTTAAAAGCTCGTAAAGTGCCTGTGGCGATTACTGCTTCTACAGGTATTGCCGCAACGCATATGAATGGGATGACCATTCATACTTGGGCTGGCATTGGAATTAAAGATGCGTTGGGGGAAGATGAACTCAAACGCATGAAAGAACGTAAATACTTAAAAGAGCATTTAGAAAATGCCCAAGTCTTAATCATCGATGAAATTTCGATGTTACATGCTAAGCAACTCAATTTGGTCAATAAAGTCCTTAAGTTCTTTAAAGAAAGTGAAGAGCCGTTTGGCGGGATTCAAGTGATTGTTGCAGGTGATTTCTTCCAGTTACCGCCAGTTGGTAAAAATGAAGAACGCAATCGCGATAAATTCTGTTTTATGTCTGATGCTTGGGTCGAAGCCAAGTTTCGTGTGTGTTATTTGACTGAGCAGCACCGTCAGGGCAATGATTATCTCAATGATATTTTAAATGCCATCCGCAGTCAGAGTATTAATTCTCAGCACTTGCAGGCTTTACAAGCTACACGTCAGCAAGATATTGGGGAAATCTTTACACGTTTATATACGCATAATATGGATGTGGACACCATCAACTTCAAACATTTGAATGAAATTGAAAATGAAGGTCGCCAGTTTGAGGCGGTGTGTGATGGTAATGACAAGCTTATTGAAACCTTAAAGTCTTCTGTGCGAGCACCTGAAAACCTAACCCTCAAAAAAAATGCCAAAGTAATGTTTGTAAAGAACAACTTCGATGTGGGCTATATCAACGGTAGTTTAGGCGAAGTAGTGGGTTTTGAAGAAGATGATGACTTTGGGATCTTGCCGAAGGTCAAACTGACTGATGGCACTGTACTGGTGGTTGAGCCTGAAACATGGTCAGTGGACAATGATGCAGGCAAAACCATTGCCAGTTTTCAGCAAATTCCATTGCGTTTGGCATGGGCCATTACCATTCATAAGTCGCAAGGGATGACTTTAGCGGCAGCGGAAATTAACCTCAGCCATACTTTTGAAAAAGGACAGGGCTATGTGGCTTTGTCGCGCTTAAAGACTTTGGATGGTTTAAGGCTACTGGGTTTTAATGAACAAGCTTTGGAGTTAGATAGTCTTGCCATTAAGGCAGACCGCCGCTTCCAAGAACTCTCCGATGAAGCCGAAACACATTTTGAGGCCATTGATCTTGAGCCACAGCACAAGGCCTTTATTCGTCACTGTGGTGGAACGCTCAATGAAATTGAGATTGAGCGTAATGAAAAGAAAATTGCCCGTAATGCAGGTAAAGCCAACTATGCTTCTGCAACACTCGATGAAACACGTGAATTGTTTGAAGGTGGTTATGAAATTGCCGATATCGCACAAGAGCGCGGTTTGACGGCTGCAACCATTATCAACCATTTAGCAAAGTTGCATAAAGAGCAAGGCTTAGATATTTCCGTGGCACATCCTGGAGAAGAAGTAGTTGAGCAAGTGCGGAAAATTTATAAACGTTTAATGAAGCGTCAGCAAACAGAACATTTTAGTGAGGATGGTGCGATTAAGCTTCGTCCTATTGTGGAGCTGACTAATCCACGTATGGGCTATGACCAAGTTCGTTTAGCGCTGTTATATATTGAATAACATCTTAAAACTAGGGCATTTCGCGCAGAAATTTCTTACTTACTTTGCCCGGAACTTCAGTTAAACTGAATTTTAAGGGATAAGAATAACTTAGAATCGTAATGAAATTGACAGCTTGGTACACGCTACGCAAATTTGTTTATAACAATTTGCATAATGAAGATTATGAGACGCCCTTAAGTCGAGGGTTGAACTATTTTCTTATTGCACTGATTATGAGTAATGCAGCTGCGGTTTTGCTGGAGTCGGTGCAAAAGTACTATGTGTCGTACCATGACTTTTTCTATTATTTTGAAATCTTTTCTATTATCGTTTTTAGCGTCGAATATCTCTTACGTTTTTGGTCAATTGCTGAAGCTAATAGTTTTGAGTCGGATTGGAAAAACCGTCTAAATTGGGTCAAAAGTGGTGGGGCGATTATCGACCTTTTGGCTATTCTACCTGCGTATTTAAACTTCTTTGTTCAGTTCGACTTACGATTCTTAAGAATTGTTCGTTTGCTCCGACTTCTCAAGCTCACCCGCTACTTTGTCTCTCTACAAATTTTATTACGTGTCATTGAGCGCGAAAAAGGCTCATTTCAAGCGGTTATTTTCATCTTAATGATTATGATCATTATGGCGGCTGCAGGGGTGTATTTGATTGAAAGTCAGGCACAACCTGAAGTTTTCAGCTCTATTCCAGCTTCAATGTGGTGGGCCGTAGTCACACTGACGACCGTGGGTTATGGTGATGTGACACCAATTACACCGCTAGGACGCTTTCTTGGTGCGATTATTACCATTTTAGGGGTAGGTTTGGCCGCATTGCCTGCGGGTATTTTAGCCAATGGTTTGGCCAATGAACTTGAGCAGCGTAAAGAAAAACTTGAGCTTAGATTTCGAGAATTAATCCAAAATAGCGATATTGATTTTGTCTTAGAGACAGAAAAAATTGAAGAAGTTCGTAAAGAAGTTGGGCTGACCAAAGAGCAAACACACGATATTATTTTACAGCTCATTCGTGAACAAAAAGAAGAATCTTTAAGGCAAGAGCGTGAGCAATATGCCTATTGTCCACACTGCGGGAAGAAACTACCTGAATGATTATGCCAGTCAGTTAAGGAGTTTCGTATTTAACTTCTTAATGCGGATGACGTTATCGCGTATCGAATAAAACCTAGAGTTTAAAAAATGCCAGTAAGATTCTTAACGGCCTGATATTAATCTGAATGATGGATTGTAAAAGCGTGCATAACAATACGATTGAATTTTTATGCACGCTGATTGTTTTTAGATAAAAGTCATTTATAGGGGGTTAACAAGCCTGATTTGCATCATTTTTACATGCTGATATCGACTTTTTCTCATGCTGAAAAGCCAACAATAAAATAATCAGCCCACCTAAACTTAGTAAAACTCCGACCCAGATTGGAGCTAGCCAACCTAAACCTTGGCTAATTAACCAGCCGCCCAGGAAAGCACCAAAAGCATTGGCAATATTAAATGCAGAATGATTCAGCGAAGCTGCTAAGCCTTGTGCATTACCAGCGACATCCATTAAGCGGGTTTGGAGTAAAGGCCCCAAACCTGCAATACTGAAGCTGACTAAGAAGAGTGCAATAAAAGCAGTGGCAAGGTGATCCATAGACAGGGCACAAAGTACATAAGAGCAGGCATTGGAAACTAAGACCCAAATAATTGCCTTGTTTAAATTTTTATCGGCAAAGTGTCCTGCGACAACACCACCAATGACCAACCCAAGCCCAATACATGCCAGTGCAAACGGAATGACTTGAATGCTGGCATGGGTATATTCAGTCAAAATAGGCGATACATAACTATAGACAGAAAACAGCCCACCAAATCCAATTGCACCGACAGCAAGCGTGATCCACATTTGTGTGTTTTTAAGGCCACGCAGTTCATTTTGAATGCTGGCTGTGTGATCCAGCTGCATTTTAGGTAGGCCAAAACAAATCGCGACCACGGTCAAAAATGCGATAGATGCAGAAAACTCAAAACCTGCACGCCAACCATACAGCTGACCCAGCCATGTCGCAAAAGGTACACCAATCACGGTCGCGACATTCAGCCCCATCATGAGCATGGCGACTGCCGAAGCACGCTTTTGTTTTCCAGCAAAATCGGCAACCACCAAAGCGGCAATACCAAAGTAAGCGCCGTGAGGGAAACCTGCAATAAAACGCGATATCAGCATAGACTCATAGCTGTTTGCGAGAGCTGTACTGGCATTGGCGATACCATAAAATAGCATGAGACCAATTAAGAGCGTTTTACGCGGAACCTTTGCGGCCAGAATGGCAATTACAGGCGCGCCAATAGTCACACCTAAAGCATAGGCACTAATAAAATGCCCTGTGACAGGAATGCTGAGATTGAAACTTTGTGAGATCTCTTGGATGAGTCCCATCGCAACGAACTCAGTAGTTCCAATACAAAAACCACCGAGTGCCAATGCCAAAATAATGACAGATAAGTGGTGGGTTGGCGGGATGCTATTTTCTTGAGAGGACATAAATAGACGAGAAAATGAAAAGTATTATACGTTCTTTATCACATTAAAATTTGGTTGTTCAAAAAAGTTATAAGTGAACTAAGCAAGCGTATATTCATATGAACTCTGAAGGCTCTACACGATGAATATTTATTCATAGCGCTATATTGAGTGGACTTTCTATAAAAAGAAGTCAAATTTAAAGGCAGCAAATACAGATTAATCTGACCTAGTTTGAGAGTTTGGATTTGTTAGGCTAGGGCTGTCCTGTACCAATGATTAGGGTAAGTAACCCAGCCGCAATGAGTGGGCCGACTGGAACGCCACGTAGTAAAGCCACTCCTGCAACGGTTCCGACTAGTAAGCCTGCAACAACATCGGGTTGGTTTGACATCAGTTTTACGCCGCGCCCGCCTAGCCATGCAACCAAAACACCAATGGCGATAGCAAGTAACGATTTAACACTTAAAAAAGATTTAAAAATACTTTCACCGCTAATTCTACCACTTGCAATCGGCACTAAAACTGCAATGGTTAAAATGATAATCCCGATATTCAATCCATGTTGTTGAATTAGTGGAAAGTATTCATTCAGTGGTGTCATCCGCAAAATAATGAGGACTGCAGCAGCAATGGTTACCGCAGAATTGTGACTAAAAATACCGCAAGCCAGTAGGATCAGGAGGACGATCAGATTCAAATCTAAGTTCGGCATAGGGGAGAGACTGGTCAAAAAAACATGTGCATTGTAACGTTTTTTTAGCCACTTTGCCGAATGATCCGAGTTCTTTGATTGATGTCCCTGTATTTCAGTATAAAATGAGCCTTTATTTAAAAATGTGGTGTGCTGATGCTGTTGGAAAAAATGTTGCAGTCGCAAGGATTTGGTTCGCGAAAGCATTGCCAACAGTTGATTAAAAATGCAGCCATTGAAATTGATGGGCAGATCATTACTGACCCTAAACATAAACTCAAATTGGATGCGCTGCACTACAAGGTACACGGCAAGAGCTTTGAATACCGTGAAAAAGTTTATATTGCCTTGAACAAACCTCAAGGCTATGAATGTTCACATCAGGCGACGCATCATTTTAGTGTTTTTGATTTGTTTGACGATGTGCTCTTGAATCGTGGTATTCAGTGTGTGGGTCGTCTAGATCAAGACACCACAGGTTTATTGTTACTCACCGATGATGGTCAGTTTTTACAAGCGCTGACACACCCTAAAAAGCATGTGGCAAAGGTGTATCGCATGCAAACGGTCGACCCTGTTACAGATGAACAAGTTCAACAGCTGGAGCAAGGGGTTGAACTGCGAAATGAAAAAGGGAGTTTTGCTGCAACAGATGTAAAACGCTTAGCTGAATGTGAACTGCAAATGACCGTGCATCAAGGGGTATATCATCAAGTGAAACGTATGCTTGCGGCAGTGGGAAATAAAGTTGAGAGCTTGCATCGTCAGCAAATTGGAGCGCTCGACTTAACGGGGATACCAGATTTAGTCGAGGGACGTTGGACCTATTTAAATGCTGAACAAGTGGCTTTAGCCAAGACACGCAATGATCTTGAGAGTGAAGGTCTTTAGACGCTGAATGCTATAGAAAGCAATGATAGGTCTTAAATTCATTATCCGCTACAAAGCCCATGGCTTCATATAAGCTGTGGGATTGATAATTATTTTTTTGCGTTTCAAGCGTAATACGAATGGCTTTTTCGTGTCGCGCAAACAAAATCGCGGTATCGATCAATTGTTTTGCTGAACCATGGCGACGGTGCGGTGGAGAAACGTAAACATCATCTAAAATATAGTAAGTTGCACAGGCCACAGAAGAAAAGCCTAAATACAGCAGCACAAAACCTGTAATCACATCGTCTTTGACATGAATGAAGATGACGCTTTGTTCGTTTTCAAGGCGAAGTTTAAGGAACTTTTGAGAAAGGGCTAAGTTGGAAGATGCACCATAAAATTGGCGATATTCATCAAATAATACAGCAAGTTTTTCTAAGTCTTCTAAAGTGGCACGTCTAACGATCATGTATTACTCCATGCTGTATTTATAATGTTTACATGAAGCATACCTAAGTTTTGAAAGGGATATTTCTAAAATTTGTTTAGAAATGCAACACTGTTAAGTTTTGTCACTTTCTCCCAAGATTGCAGCTAATTCCTCAAATAGATCAATATGTTCATCGTCTGCAAATAAATCATTGGTTGCAGTTGAGTCTGCGCTGGTGATGTGTTCAACCGCTTTTTGTTCTTGCTTAAGCTTACGTAGTTTAATCAGCTGTTCAAGATTGATGTTCTGGTTTTCGATTGAGAAAGGGATGGATTTGGTTAAAACCACTTGTTTGAAGAACAAACGAACGGCTTGTGCAGGTGTAATTCCCAGTTGTTTAAACACTGCAAAAGCTTGTTTCTTTTCTTGGGAATCGAGTCGAATTTGATAGACTTCTGTTTTTCTCATGATTTTTTAAATAATTTGAACGACTTAAGGGTAGAAGTTATTTTAATCAATTCCATTGTAATTTCAATATTCATACAATGGAATTTTAAATTATTTTGTAATGACAAGCAGATTACAGTGTCAATTCAAAATTGGAGATAAACTGCATAAGCTGTTGAGTTATTGGGTCTTTAAATGAAAGATGCTTGGCTAAGAGCTGTAAAGGCTGACTAAAATCATCGTCGGCTTTATGTACAACTTTAGGATAGAACGGATCATTTTTAATCGGCAGGCCTAAGAAGTTAAGGTGTACACGGAGTTGATGTTGCTTCCCTGTCTCGGGTTTAAGCTCATATTTTGCCCATGTTGCATCATGCTCTAAAAGCATGATTTCAGTTTCACTGTTCGGTGCTTTGTCCAAAACCTGCATGGTGTAGAACGGCTCACCTTTTTGCATATGCAACTTTACAGTATGTGGAAAGTTGAGTTCGCGATGAAAAGGAGCAATTGCATGGTAGGTTTTTTGAACCTGTCGATCTGCAAACATCTGCTGATACATCCCTCGACTGTGAATGCATTTGGAAAACATCACTAAGCCAGCGGTTTCACGGTCAAGGCGGTGGATGGGCGTTAAATGCTCAATGCCTGTTTGTTTTTTCAGGCGCACCAATAGGGTTTGTTGAACGTATTGCCCCGTTGGACTGATGGTCAGAAAGTGCGGCTTATCCACCACTAAGAAATGATCGTTTTCAAATAAAATATCATGCTGAAATGGCACTTCAATTTCGTCCGCTAAAAAGCGGTAATAAAACACATGCTGATTTTCACGATATGCCGAATCTGTATGGAGTACATTACCTACAGCGTCATAGACCAAGCCATCATGAAAGCGTTGCTGCCACTCAGTAGCTTCAATATGCGGAAATTGGTCAGATAAATAAGCCAATACGGTGTGTGGTGCTGGCTTTAATTTAGGCAGAAACACTTTACTTGCGCTCACGCCATTGAGCATGGGAGGGCAAAATTCAGCAGGTTTTATGTTGAGCATGATGTGCAGGCAATATCTAATCGGTTGGCGCAGTTAAATACGAGATTTCAAGCTTGTGGCTTGGGCATTTTGTGAGTCCAGTGCTATCATAATTGTTCTTTTGTCACTTGTCGTGAGTATTATGCAGTATTCATTTAATTTAACGCTCAATAATGAACAAGATACCCAAAATTTAGCGCAAATTTTGGCACAGCATTTTACGACGGGTGTAGTGTATTTAATTGGCGATTTGGGGGCAGGTAAAACTACGCTAACACGCCATTATTTACAGCATTTAGGCCATCAAGGTTCCGTGAAAAGCCCAACTTATACCTTAGTTGAGCCGTATCAAGTTCAAGGGCGTGATATTTTCCATTTTGACTTGTATCGTTTAAACGATCCGTATGAACTGGAGTTAATGGGTATCCGTGACTATTTGGAAACGCCCAATGCATTGTTTTTGTTTGAATGGCCGTCTAAAGGGGGCGATGAGATCCCTGAGGCGGACTTAATTATTGATATCCAAAAATCGGAAGATGAACTGACACGGTCTGCTACCTTAAGTTTCCATTCAGTAGCATTATTACAAGCATTAGAGAGCCAATTAAACAATGCGTGATGATTTAAAGATACGCCGTATTCATACTTTGAATCCTGCTTTAGCCAACCAAATTGCAGCAGGTGAAGTCATTGAGCGTCCAGCGTCTGTGGTCAAAGAGTTACTTGAAAACTCGATTGACGCAGGTGCGACAGAGCTGATTATTCGGGTAGAGCAAGGCGGCAGTACTTTAATTGAAATCATGGACAATGGTCGAGGGATTCACGCTGAAGATCTCCCTTTGGCGGTGATGCGCCATGCGACCAGTAAAATCCAAACCGCTGAAGATTTACATGCAATTGTCAGTTTAGGCTTTCGCGGAGAGGCATTGGCTTCTATTGCAGCGGTGTCGCGTTTAACCTTGACCAGTAGTCAAGCGGATGATGGAATTGGCTACCAAGTTGAAGTCAATGGAACTGCATTTGACCGTCAAGAGATTCAGGCTGTAGCTGCACCGAAAGGTACGCATATTCGGGTACAAGATTTATTTTTCAATGTGCCTGCGCGTCGAAAATTTCTCAAAAAACCTGGCACAGAGTTTGGTCATATTGAGGAAATTGTTCGGCGTTTAGCGCTGACGCATTTCGATATTCGTTTTGTGCTTGAACATAATCAAAGCATCAAACTGAACTTGCCGATTGCAGATAGTGGTGAGCTACGTTTTCAGCGCGTACAACAGTTGCTAGGGCGCACATTTACTGAAAATGCTTATTGGATGGATGCAGATAGCATCAATATGCGTTTAACAGGTTGGTTGGGACATCCCTCCGATGCGCGGGCTCAGGCTGACTTACAGTATGTTTATGTGAATGGTCGAATTGTTAAAGATAAAACCATCTCTCATGCGCTGCGTATGGCTTATGATGGTATTTTGCATGGACATCAGCATGCGGGTTATTTACTTTTTCTGGAAGTAGACCCTGAAAATATTGATGTCAATGTACATCCGACTAAACATGAAATTCGCTTTTTAAATCAACGTGAAGTACATGAATTTGTACGTCATTATGCCAAAGAGACTTTATCGCAGTTTCAAACGGCAACCGCAGATTTATCTGATGCAATGAAGATTGCAGAGAATCAAGCTTCGATGTCTGTGCAGCCTCGTTATCAAGAGCCTTTGCAGTTGCATCGTCGTGTTGAGTCTACACAAACTGGTGAGCAAGCCCCATCGGATGTGCTCACTGACTTTAGTTCAAATCAACCGCAAGGTGTCCATTATTCGGCGCAACCTTCACGCTATCAGGGCTCACAACAGCTCAATAATGCCTTACAAAGCTATTTAGCACCTCTACGTGATACCTCATCTGCTGTTGATCAAGCTCAGCCTTTGGCTGATTTTACAGTGCAAAGCCCAAAAGTCGATGAACATCCGTTGGGAATTGCAATTGCACAATTGCATGGTATTTATGTGCTGGCTCAAAATACAGAAGGGCTAATTATTGTTGATATGCATGCAGCGCATGAGCGTATTCTGCTACAGCAAATGAAGTCCGCATGGGATAAACCAGAGTTTTGGACTTCTCAGCAGTTACTTATTCCCAAAGTGATTAATATCACGCGGATGCAAGCTACACGCGTGGAAGAGCTCAAAGATCAATTGGCGCGTTTAGGTCTTGAAATTGATCAATATGGCGATGAGCAGGTCATTGTTCGTGGTGTGCCTGCGATTTTACATAAAGCCAATTTTGAGGCGCTGGTACCTGAATTACTGAACGATTTGGATCCAAATGATGAAGCGCAGGGCTTACTGCAAAAGCGTGATCAAATTTTAGCGGGTATGGCCTGTCATGGTGCTGTTCGCGCGCATCGCATTTTAGGTCTTTCTGAAATGAATGCTTTGCTTCGTCAAATGGAACAAACTGAATTTGCCAGCCAATGTAACCATGGTCGCCCAACTTGGCGTGCGTTTCCATTGGCTCAACTAGATAAGCTTTTTGCTCGAGGAGAGTAGTTGTACATGTCAACTCAATTGCCGGTCATCAATTTAATGGGGCCAACTGCAAGTGGTAAAACTGCTTTGGCATGTCAGCTCTATGAGCAAGGAAATTTTGAACTGATATCTGTAGATTCAGCATTGGTCTTTAAGGATATGGATATTGGTACAGCAAAGCCGACCAAAGAAGAGTTACTGCAATATCCACATCACCTTATCGATATTATTAGCCCATTAGAAGTCTACTCGGCTGCAAACTTTGTTGAAGATGCATGTGGTCTAATTGATGATATGCATGCACGAGGTAAAACCCCGATTTTGGTGGGTGGAACCATGCTCTATTTCAAGGCACTTTTAGAAGGTCTTTCAAGCAATTTACCGAGCGCAGATTATACTGTTCGTGCTGACATAGAAGCCAAAGGTGAAAGTGAGGGGTGGTCTGCGGTCTATGCTGAATTATGTAGCGTGGATCCACTAGCGGGCGAAAAATTTAAAGTGAGTGATAAACAACGGATTATTCGCGCTTTAGAAGTTTACAAATTGACAGGGCAGCCTATTACTAAACTTCAAGCTGAACAACCTAAAAACGTGCCTTATCGCTATAATTTTCATAATTATGCTTTGATGCCAGACCGTGCCGAATTGCACCAAAGAATTGCACAACGCTTGAAAATTATGTGGGACATCGGATTTTTGAATGAAGTGGAAGCACTTATGAAAAAATACGATTTAGACGAAAATTTACCCTCTATGCGCTCAGTTGGGTATCGACAAGCACTCGAATTTTTACAAAAAGGAGATAAAACTGTCGAAAAACAACGTGAAATGGAGGATAAAGCACTTTTTGCGACACGACAACTTGCCAAACGTCAATACACTTGGTTAAGATCTTTGCAAGAGGCACATAAATTTACAACGTATTCTACTATCACGCAGGCACAAGAAGACTTGCGAAACTGCTACGGATAAAGCAAAATTTAGCTACTATCTTTTTTATAATTTTTAATTGAAAAATAAAGATAGTTTTTTGCGCTGATTTTTAAATTTTTTTGGAGTTATAACATGTCTAAAGGTCAAACTTTGCAAGATCCGTTCTTAAATTCTCTCCGTAAAGAACGTATTCCTGTCTCTATCTTCCTTGTAAACGGTATTAAGTTACAAGGTCATATTGAATCTTTCGACCAATATGTTGTTTTATTAAAAAATACAGTAAGCCAAATGGTTTACAAGCATGCAATTTCTACAGTTGTTCCTGCACGTAACCCACGTCCTGCTGGTGCACCTGCCGGTGCTGGTCAACAAGGCGGCTTTGGCGGTCAACAAGGCGGCTTTGGCGGTCAACAAGGCGGCTTTGGCGGTCAACAAGGCGGTTTTGGTGGTCAACAAGGCGGTTTTGGTGGTCAACAAGGTGGCTTTGGTGGTCAAGGTGGCTTTGGTGGTCAAGGTGGTTTCGGTGGTCAAGGTGGCTTTGGCAGTCAAGGTGGCTTCGGCGGTCAAGGTGGCTTCGGCGGTCAATCGACTGGTTTTGATGGCGAATCAAAATTTGAAGACACTCAAGATGACGAAAATAATCGTTAATTGATTGTTTAAAAAAGCCTCTCACATGAGAGGCTTTTTTTATACCTAATTTTTAGTTTTCATCCAAGTGGAAAATAAAAGACCAGCATTTATGCTGGTCTTTTTATTTATCCAAACTTATGACTTGTTGTTCTTACGGTCTAAGTTAGGATCTTTAATTTCAACATAAGCTCTGTTACGGGTTTCACGTAACCAGCTATCAAGTTCTGCATCAAATTGACGCTCACCTAAAATTTGACGTGCCATACGCTCTTGGTATTCAGCAGTCATGTCTTGTTGACGTGTTTCAGTCACTTGAAGAATATGCCAGCCAAATTGGGTTTGGAAAGGTTTACTGGTTTGACCTACCGGTGTATTTTTCATGGTTTCTTCAAACTGAGGAACCATCACACCTGGGCTGACCCAACCCAAGCTTCCGCCATCACGTGCTGAACCTGTGTCATTAGAGTAGGTGGAAGCTAAGACTGCGAAGTCTTCACCTTTTTGAACGCGGTTATACAGGCTTTCGATCATTTGTTTAGCATTTTCAGGGCTAACCACTTCAGACGGTTGGATCAAAATATGGCGTGCTTTGTATTGGGGCACAATCGCTTTTTGCTCAGCACCTTTGCGTTCAACTAACTTTAAAAGATGCACACCATCTCGTACTGTAATTAAATCTGTGATTTGTCCCACTTGGAGTGGACTCACACGTGCTGCAAGCTCGCTAGGGATGTCAGAAAGTGCTCTAAAGCCCATATCTGCACCTTCAACTTTAGTGCCAGCAGTACTGAACTTTTTAGCAATTGCAGCGACATCGTTGTCGTTTGCTAGTACCGCTTTAACTTGCTTCGCCACAGCGTCAGCATTGTCACCTGAAACACGCACATGTAGCACATGCACTTGGTTTCCAAGTGCTGCTTGACCTTGTGGGGTATTTAAAAAGTTTTTAACGTCTTGATCTGAAATCTGGATACGAGAGGTAACGATTTGCTGACGCAAACGATTGATGGCTAAATCTTCAGCAACGCGACTACGCAAAGAAGCATAGGTTCCTGGTGCCATTTTATCGAGCTTTTGTTGGAATGCTTCTAGGCTAGTGCTACCAGATTGTTTTGCAACATTTAAAACCGCTTCATTCAAGCTTTTTTCATCAGGTTGAATGTTGTAACGCTTCACTTGTTCAAGCTGAGTCTGACGAATAATCAGTTGCTCTAATGCTTGTTGTGCCAAATATTGCTCTGGTGGGACTTGTTTCTTTTGGCTCTCAAGTTGATGTTTGAGCTCAGCCATGCTTGCTTCTAAGTCACTCTTCAAAATGACACTGTTATCGACTACAGCAACAACTTCATCCGACGCATGTACAAAAGTTGGAATAGCGGTTGCGAGAGCTAAAGCCAAAGCACTCGCTTTAAAAAATTGTTTGAACTGTTTTGTCTTCATTAACGGTCTGTCCAAGTCTGATTAATATTGTTAAAGCCTAGAATACGATTTTCTAGTAATGATGAAAGTTTACTGTTGAGTCCGCCTAAGCCTTTAAGTGTAATTTCGGCCATAATTGCACGTTTAGGTTCTATACCTGCAGCATTGACGTCATCCAAGTCGTTATAGTACTCACGACCATAAACGGAGATCCCCCAACAGCAAGACTCGTAATTGACACCAAGGAGGTATTCACGAGCGACATTGTTGTCTAAGTCATATTGAGCGTGGCCCATAATACGCCAGTTGTTATGGATAGGTTGTACAAAAGATGCAACTACTTGGTCGTAATGTTCTTGACGGTCTGCAATTTCTTTACGGTAGAAATAGCCAACGTTATAGAGGTTGCCTTTATCACCCGTAAAGTAAAGTTGTAAGTCGCGTTGCGCATTATCGCCATTTGCCATCCATGCTGAGTTTGCACCGAGGGTAAAGTTTTGTGAGAGCTGGCTAGATACGCTGACAATCGGACCAGAGTGATTTTCTCTATCAAAGACATCTGCTGTTTGGTCAAGCGTTACGCGGCGGTCTTCGAAATAATAGCTTTGGCCCACACTGGCTTTTAAGCGTTCTAAACCCACAGTATCAAATAAGCTATAACTTAAGCCCAGTGACAAGAAGTTATTGTCTTCTAGACGGTCATGGCCATAGAAGCGATTTGCACTAAATAACTGATCATAGTTGATCGATGCTGTTGCAGAGTCAAAGTTTGGTGCGCCATCTTGATTTTTATAGGGTGCGTAGGCATAGAACATGCGTGGACTTAAGGTCTGTAAGAAAGTGCCTTCTTTTTCAAAGGTTAAACCTGCATCAAAAGTCACCTGTGGCACGACATAAGATTTGTCGTTCGATGAGCGGTTGGTGTTGTCAAACTCATTGATAGTGTCTTGATCGTAGAATGTGTTTACATTACGAATAGAGACTTCAGGAATGGCGAAAGCCCATGGTGTGCGGTAGTTATAGCGTACAGAAAAGTCATTATAGACACGGGTGCCGCTTGGTTCAAAGCTATCGTTGGTATCGCCGTCGATAGTCCCAAAGTCCTTTTTAAAGTAAGCCGTATCGTTGTTGAACTCGTATTCTAAGCCCAGTGCATTACCCGCTTTATAGTTGAGTAAGAACTGTGGTAAACGTGCATACGGACGGTCAACGTAGGGTGTAGTTTCGTCTAGTGTTTGGAAGTCTTCAACTTTCAGTTGGGCTTTTAGACCAGGAATTCCATTTTTATAGTTTAACTCCCACGCACGACGCAGGTTTAAGTCTGTCTTGGTGTTTGGGTTATTGCTTAAGTCAGTAAAGTAGTCTTTGTCTGAAGCATAGTTATATTCAAGGTTGGTTGAGAACTGTTCATTGATTTGCCAGTTATGTAAAAAGTGCAAATCTTTACGGTCTTCATCGTCATATTTTCGGTCACCAGCTAAGTACCCCCCCCAAATTTGACCTGAACCAAAGTTTTCGGTCAAATAGCGAAACTCACCCTCAAACATTGGGCCGCGGTCGCTGATATAGCGTGGCGTAACGGTCGCGTCGTAGTTAGGTGCTAAGTTGAGATAAACAGGTACTGCAAGCTCGACACCACCATCATTGGTGAAGCCAAAACTTGGTGTCAAAATACCGGTAGTACGACGGTCATCAATTGGGAAGTTGAAATAAGGAACAGCGAGAACGGGTACATCTTTAACATAAAGTTTTGTACCACGTGTTTCACCACGTCCAGTTTCTTGATTTAACTTAATTTCATCTGCTTGGATTTTCCATGTTGGCGATTGCTCTGGTGGGCAGGTGCTATAAGTTGCATTTTTTAGCGTGGTGGTCGTTTGTGACTCACGTAAGATTTGGTCGGCCCGCCCATGTGCATGTTGTTCTTCTGAAATGTAAAAACTGTTTTTCAGATCGCCTTGTTGAGTTTTTAGGTTGTAATTGATTTGGTCACTTTGCGCTAATAAACCACTTTGCGCCATTTGCACGCGTCCTTCAGCATTGGCAAAGGTCTGGGTTTGATCAATGGTGATTTTATCGGCACGGATTTGACGGCCTTCTTGATCAATCAGGACATTACCTTCAAGAACAGAGTCACCTTGTGGGTTGTAGTGACCATAGTCCGCTGTAATGGTAGATGTCGCATTGGCTGCGTCAGCAGCTTTGGTTTCAGGGCTTACAGGGGTTAACCATGTGCCTTGGCAATACGCGGAGCTTAAGTAACGACCTTGGCGCTGTTGAGCTTCAGGAGATGATTTATCAACGTAGTATTGTTCGAAAAACTTTTGCCCAGGATAGCTTTCTTGTAGTGCTTGTTTTAGCGATTGTTGTTCGTCTGAAATAGACGTGGTTGGTATTGCAGCATAGCTTGTGATTGAGCTACCACAAAGAAGGGTAAATATCGCAGTCGCTAAAGGATTAAATTTAAACTGATGCTTCATGTGTCTCATTTACCAAGTATGCTTAAAACGCAATTAATTATTGTCGCATCATAGAGAAAAAGTTGATAAGTGGCTACACTTAGCACTTTAAAAACTCAGCCTGTATTAGAATTTATCGCAAATGAATACACAACGTGAACAATTGATACAAACATGGATTTCATCTGTACTTGGTTCAGATCAATTTGAAATTAACTTTTTAGCAGGCGATGCAAGTTTCCGTCGTTATGCACGAATCAAGTTGAATAATAAAACATTTATGCTGATGGATGCACCACCAGAAAAAGAAGATTGTGTGCCTTTTGTGACGATTGATGAATTTTTTGATACGAACGGTGTTCGTGTACCACATATTGTGGCGAAAGATTTGGAGCAAGGCTTCTTATTGCTTGAAGATTTTGGTGATGTGCTACTGTCTACACAGCTCGATGACAAGACTGTCGATGCACATTATGAGCAAAGTTTTAAGCAGTTGATTCAATTACAATCTATTGATGGTGAAGGTCATTTCCCAGCTTATTCTTATGAAAAGTTAATGACCGAAATGTCGCTATTGACAGATTGGTTATTGCCAAGTTTACAGATTCAACCTTCTGATGATGAGTCTGCGCTGATTAAACGTACATTTGCAATTTTAGCCAATGCTGCTTTGGCTCAGCCTCAAGTGATTGTACATCGTGATTTCCATAGTCGTAATCTCATGCTTTTGGTAGATGAGCAAGAGCAAGGCGTAATTGACTTTCAGGATGCTGTTATTGGTGCAGATACTTATGATCTGATCTCAATTACACGTGATGCGTATGTACAATGGAATCCTGAGCGCGTTTATCAATGGTTTAAAGTGTTTTATGACCTATTGCCAACTTCTGCCAAAGAAGGGCGTGACTTTGAACAGTTTAAGCAAGATGCTGATCTGATGGCGATACAACGTCATATTAAAATTTTAGGTATTTTTGTGCGTTTATTTGAACGTGACGGTAAATCAGGCTATCTCAAAGATTTGCCACGTGTGATGTGGTATTTACTTGAAGAAAGCAAACCATATGCAGAACTACAACCTTTCATGCAATTTATTTGCGATAAAGTGATGCCGAAATTTGAAGCAAAATATGGCAAATATGAGGTTGTTGCAGCATGAAAGCAATGATTTTGGCAGCGGGACTTGGCAACCGCATGCGTCCTTTAACACTCTATAAACCGAAACCTCTGCTTGAAGTTGGTGGTAAACCACTGATCGTTTGGCATATTGAAAAACTCAAGCAAATTGGGGTCACAGAAATTGTGATTAATTCTGCCTGGTTGGCCGATGTGTTGATTGGTGCGCTTGGGGATGGTTCACAGTTTGGTGTGACTATTCGCTGGACGCGTGAAGAAGAGGGGCTTGAAACAGCGGGTGGTATTATTAATGCTCTGCCACTGCTGGGGACAGAACCGTTTATTTTAGTGAATGGTGACGTTTGGACCACTTTTGATTTCGAAGCTTTACTTGATGTGCAGTTGGACACCGATTTTGCGCATCTTGTATTTGTACCCAACCCGGCACAACATCCCAAAGGCGACTTTATCTTAAATCAAGGGCGTGCTTATACCTTTGAACAAGAGCAGTCAGGCGAAGCACTGACTTATAGTGGTGTTGCAGTTATACATCCACAGATGTTTAAGGGATTGGAAGCAGGTAAGCGTCCGTTGGCTCCATTGCTAAAAGAAGCGATGTCTGCTGGAAAAATTTCTGCCGAGAAAATGCAAGCCGCATGGGTGGATGTTGGCACACCTGAGCGATTAAGTGATCTAGATCTACAGATTCGTCAAGGTAAGTACGTTTAAGTGCATAATCACTAAGCGTTAGCTACTGTTCCACGGCTGAGAAATCGGTATACTTCAGTTTAATTTTATTGAGATGTCTTCTTTATGCATCCATTTTTTCAAGACTTAAAGCAAGGTAGTCAAAAGCTTGGCTTAGATTTGAGTGAAGAAGCATTAAATTTATTGCTGAAGTATCAAGACGCACTTGTGCTGTGGAACAAAGCTTACAATTTAACAGCGATTCGCGATCCTAAAGAAATGCTGGTGAAGCATTTATTAGATAGTTTAAGTATTTTAAAAGATTTGCCGAAAGGTCGTTTGCTGGATATTGGTACAGGCGGTGGTATGCCGGGCATGATTATTGCTCTATGCCAACCTGAGCGCCAATGTGTTTTGCTCGATTCCAATGGCAAAAAAATTCGTTTTTTAAAGCAGTTTATTGCAGATCTAAAATTAACCAATGTAATTGCAGTTCAAACGCGTGTTGAAAATGAAGATAGCATCCATGATTTGGGTCAGTTTGATGTGATTACCAGTCGGGCATTTGCTTCTTTAACCGATTTTATCAATGCATCGAAGCCTTATATGCACCAAGACAGCATTATTGCGTCGATGAAAGGCTTGGTTCCGCATGACGAAGTTGAAGCGTTCAAAAACGAATTTAGTTGTGACATTATTGCGTTAAAAGTTCCACGTTTGGACGAACAACGACACTTACTTTTATTAAAACGTATCTAAAAAAATTCAAAGGATTGGGCGGGTCATGGCACAAATTATTGCGATTGCGAACCAAAAAGGTGGTGTAGGTAAAACCACAACCGCAGTAAATTTGGCTGCATCTTTAGCAGTACTTAAAAAGCGTGTTTTATTGGTCGATATGGACTCGCAAGGCAATGCGACCATGGGTTCAGGCATTCAAAAAAATGACCTACTGTATTCAGTGACCGATGTTTTACTGGGTGAAGTGCCTATAGAGACTGCGATTACCAAGGCGGAAGTGGGTTATAAGGTCTTGGGTGCAAACCGTGATTTGGCAGGCGTTGAACTTGCGATTGCTGAGCAAGAAGGGCGTGAGTTTATTCTGCGTGATGCGTTGCAAGAAATTGAACAAGCATATGACTACATCATTGTGGACTGTGCGCCAAGCTTAAGCTTGATCACGGTTAATGCGCTGGCAGCGGTGGATGGTGTGATGATTCCAATGCAGTGTGAATACTATGCTTTGGAAGGCTTGGCAGATTTAACACAGACCATTGATCGCATTCAACAAGCATTGAATCCTGAGTTAAAGATTATTGGTGTTCTACGCACCATGTATGATGCACGTAATGCACTGACACGTGATGTGTCTGAAGAATTAGAACAATACTTTGGCAAAAAACTCTATGACACGGTCATTCCACGTAATGTGCGTCTAGCTGAAGCACCTGCGCATGGTTTGCCTGTGATTTATTTTGAAAAAAGCTCGAAGGGCGCAGTTGCTTATTTACATTTAGCAGCTGAAATGATTAAGAAAAGCAAAGTGAAAAAAGGAAGTAACGCATGACCGTTAAGAAACGTGGACTAGCAAAAGGTCGTGGTTTAGATGCCTTACTCGGTTCCATTCAAAAAGAGAAATTACAACTTGAAGCACAAGCTCTTGATCACGGTCAGCTAAAACAAATTGATGTGCATTTATTGCAGCGTGGTGAATATCAGCCACGTCGTTTTATTAATGAGCAAGACTTACAAGAGTTAGCAGCATCGATTGAAAAACATGGTGTGATGCAGCCGATTGTGATTCGTCCAATTGATAATGAAAAGCATCCCTATGAAATTATTGCGGGTGAGCGTCGCTGGCGTGCGGCTCAACTTGCTGGCTTAACGCAAGTCCCAGCCATTGTTCGTGATTTAACAGACCAAGTTGCAATTGCACTGGCGTTGATTGAGAACATCCAACGTCAAGACCTTAATCCGATTGATCAAGCGATGGCATTACAACGTTTTCATGAAGAGTTTGGTTTAAGTCATCAAGAAATTGCGGATACGGTAGGTAAAGCGCGTACCACAGTAAGTAATTTGCTGCGTTTATTAAGTCTAGCTGAGCAAGTTAAAGACTTTATGCAGCAGGGGTTATTGGATATGGGACATGCTCGTGCCATTTTGACTTTGAAAGGGAAAGATCAACTGAAAGTCGCAGAATTGGTGATAGAGAAAAGTTTATCCGTTCGCCAAACTGAACAATATGTTCGTGATCTCAATGCGCCGAAACAAGAAAAATCGAAAACGGAAATTGCACCAGATCTTCAACAATTGACACAGCGCTTAACAGATCGTTTTAGTGCAAATGTCAAAATTGATCATAATAAACAAGGGAAAGGCAAGCTCACGATTCATTATCATTCACTAGATGAGTTGGATGGTATTTTGAATATTTGCTTAGCTGAATAATTTTATTTTCTATTCTAAATACTTGGGGAAGTGTTATGTGGGAATTGGTAAAAGCAGGTGGGTGGCTTATGCTGCCCCTTGTACTCTGTTCGATCTTTACTGTTGCGATTAGCTTAGAGCGTTTTATTCGCTTAAAGAAATCCGCTATTTTACCGAAAGATTTGCTATTAAACCCAGCGCAAAGCGTACAAATGGTTTTGCCTAAACTTAAACAAAATCAGGATTTACAGGCAACGACATTGGGTCGTATTTTGGAAGCTGGTTACCAAAGTAAGGCACAAGGTGAACAGTTTGCACGTGCGCAGATGGAAGCAACAGCTTCTCAAGAAATTGGTTATCTTGAAAAAAATATCAATTTTTTAGGAACATTGAGCGCTGTCGCGCCTCTTTTAGGATTGTTGGGGACTGTATTAGGTATTATCGAGTCATTTTTAATGATTGATATTGGGAATAGTAGTAATCCAACACTGATGATTCCAGGGATTTCTAAAGCACTGATTACAACTGCAGCAGGAATGTTCATTGCGATTCCTGCATTATTTGCTTATCGTTATTTTCAGCGTTTGGTTCAAGAGTACGTTGCTGAATTAGAGCAGCAATCGACTTTGTTTCATGCGGCTTTATTTTATAAGAAAACAGAAACTGTGCTTGAAAACCATGATGATGTTGTTGTGAAACAAGCGAGCTAAGGTGAAGTATGAAATTCAAACGCTCGCAAGTTGAAGATGTTCATATTAACCTTACACCAATGATTGATTGCTTATTATTTATTTTGGTGTTTTTATTGCTGACCACTACATTCAATCAATTTAGTCGTATGAATTTAACCTTGCCTGATGCGCAAGGGGTTCCGCCGAAAACATTTGATCATAAAATCGAAGTGGTGGTAGATTCCACAGGGCATTATTCAATTAATGGTCAGTCTATCGCATCGAAAGATGTTTCAGAATTAAATACCGCAATTAAACAGATTTCCAATGACCGTCGTGATCTAATGTTTGTGATTGCTGCGGATGCCAAAGCAACCCATCAGGATGTGATCCGTGTGATGGATGTGGCCGGTCAGTTGGGATTTGTAAATATCAATATTAGTACCAAAGTGCCTTCTCGAGGTTATTAGTGAAACACGATTTTAAAGTTTATCTACGTCTACTGAGCTATTTAAAACCTTATTGGGGCGTAGCGATTCTTGTGGTGGTTGGTTTTGCTATAAATGCGGCGACAGAAGTTTCTGTCGCTAAATTACTTGAAAAAATTATTGAAGCGATTCAACACCGTGATCAAGGTTTTACAACCTTGTTCCCAATTTTAGTTGTTGTTGTGATGTTTTTCCGTGGGTTAGGTTTGTTCATGGGGGGGTATTTTACGGCTGTCATTTCTAGAAACTTGGTCTTTAATATTCGCCAAGAAGTTTTTGCAAAATTATTGCGTCTTCCTGCACAGTATTATCTGGACAATAACAGTGGTCATATCACTGCGAAGATTATGTTTAATGTGGAGCAGCTTACCGCTGCATCTTCAGAATCATTAAAAACTATTGTTCAACAAGGTCTAATCACCATTGCACTGTTGGGGTACCTGATTTATAGCAATTGGCGTCTGACCTTGTGTATTTTGATTTTTGCACCGTTGATTGGTTTACTTATCCGTAAAGCGGCAAAGCGCATGCGTAAGCTTTCTATTCAAGTCCAAGATACCATGGGTGATGTCAATCACGTGGTACAAGAGACGGTCAATGGTCACTTGGTGGTAAAAGGTTTTGGTGGACAGACTTATGAACAACAACGCTTTAGAGATACCTCTTTAGAAAATTTACGTCGCGGCCTGAAAATGGTGGTTGTACAACAGCTAAACAGCCCAATTGTACAGTTGATCATGTCCATTGCTTTGAGCATCGTCATGTGGATCGCACTACGCCCAGAGATTTTACAAGACACTAGCGCAGGTCAATTTGTCGCTTACATTACTGCAGCAGGTATGTTGAGTAAGCCAATTAAAGCGTTGACTGACGTGAATGAAAAGATTCAACGGGGTATGGCTGCAGCACATTCAGTTTTTGAAATTTTAGATTTACCTGAAGAAAAAAATACTGGGGCTTTAACTCCTATACTGAAAGGTAATATTGACTTTAAACATGTGAACTTGGTTTATGTGGATGGTTATCAAGCGCTGCATGATTTTAATCTAAGTGTCAAAGAAGGTGAGACGATTGCTTTAGTCGGGCGTTCTGGTGCTGGTAAAACGTCTCTAGTAAATTTACTGGTGCGTTTTCAAGATACGACCTCGGGTCAAATACTCTTTGATGGTATTGATATTCATGATATTGAAATCAATAGCTTGCGTACTCAAGTGGCAATGGTTAATCAGCAAGTGGTTTTATTTAATCGCACTGTACGTGACAATATTGCGTATGGTCAGCTTGAAAATGCCTCGGATGAAGAGGTGATTGCAGCGGCAAAAGCAGCTTATGCACATGACTTCATTATGGCTTTACCACAAGGCTACAATACCAAGTTAGGTGCACAAGGTCTCAATTTATCAGGCGGTCAACGCCAACGTATAGCCATTGCTCGTGCGATTTTGAAAAATGCGCCTGTACTGATATTAGATGAAGCTACCAGCGCG
Organism: Acinetobacter sp. Gutcm_16; assembly: GCF_028649355.1. Taxonomy (NCBI): domain Bacteria; kingdom Pseudomonadati; phylum Pseudomonadota; class Gammaproteobacteria; order Moraxellales; family Moraxellaceae; genus Acinetobacter; species Acinetobacter sp. Gutcm_16. The sequence goes on from NZ_JAQSUV010000024.1 coordinate 91,816, forward strand.
CTTGATAATGAATCAGAGTACTTTATCCAGCGTGCTTTCGATGCTGCAATGCGAGATCGTACCACGATCGTAATTGCACATCGTCTATCCACCATTGAGAATGCAGACCGCATTGTGGTGATGGATAAAGGGCGTATAGTAGAGCAAGGTACACACGCTGAACTTATTGCTAAGCAGGGTGCTTACTATCAGCTACATCAGCGTAATTTTGAGGAAAACTAAGTCATGTCAGGTGCACAGTTTATTCAGGATGCTTGGAACTCGCAGGCAAAGTGGTTAATTGTGCTTCGTCCGCTGTCTTGGTTATATCGAGGCGGTTTTCTTTTAAACCGTAAGTTGTATCGGTGCAATATTAAAAAAGCGTATACGGCTCCTGTGCCTGTCATGGTGATTGGTAATATTACCGTGGGTGGGAGTGGTAAAACCCCTCTGCTCATTCACTTGGTGAGTTATCTGCAAAGTAAAAATATCCGAGTGGGTGTGATCAGTCGTGGTTATGGTGCCAAGGGCCCATTTCCGACTATGGTAGATCTCAACTCATTGCCTGAAAATGTAGGTGATGAGCCAACTCTCATCGTGCAATCTACTGATGTACCGATGGCAGTGGGTCCAAATCGCCAAGAAAGTATTGAACTGCTTTTATCTCACTATCCCATTGATCTGATCATTAGCGATGATGGGCTTCAGCATTGGGCGTTGAATCGTCAAATTGAATGGATTGTCCTAGATAATAATCGTGGACTAGGTAATGAAAAGTTATTGCCCGAAGGTTATTTACGAGAGCCAAAGTCTAGACTAGATCAAGGCATAGTGATCGAACATGCAGATCGTCCTACACGTGCTATGCACATGCACTTAGAAGTTGCAGAGCCTTACTTGTTGAATAGTACTGAGGCAAAAGCATTCAATCCACAAGATGATTTTTATGCGGTCGTGGGGATCGGGTTTCCGCAGCGTTTTTATCGTACTTTAGAGCGTATGGGAGTGCAGCAGTTCCAGTGTCATGAGTTTGCCGATCATTATGAATATGAGTTAGAGGATTTGGTTTTTGACGATGCCAATCCCATTATTACCACTGAAAAAGATGCTGTGAAAATTTTAGCGTTGCTCAAACAAAATCCTAGTTTTGCCCGTGATATTTGGGTTGTTCCTGTCGATGCAGTGTTATCGACGGCGTGTTATGACACCTTACATCAACAGCTCATCGCTGTAGGTATTGAAATTTCTTAAGGTCTTTTATGAAGCATATTGTTATTCCTGCACGTTTCGCAAGCACGCGTTTATCTGGAAAACCACTCCTTAAAATTCATGGCCGTGAAATGATTTTACGGGTCGTTGATCAGGCGAAGAAAGTGGAAGGATTTGATGATCTCTGCGTTGCAACGGATGATCAGCGAATTTATGACCTTTGCATGGCTGAAGGCGTGGATGTAGTGTTGACCTCAGCTGATCATCCTTCGGGAACAGACCGCCTTAGTGAAGTGGCGAAAATTAAGGGCTGGGCCAGTGAAGATATCATTGTCAATGTTCAAGGTGATGAGCCTTTATTGCCGGCGGCTTTGGTTAAGCAAGTCGCGCAACTTTTAGAGTCACAAGCAGATTGTTCAATGTCGACCTTGTGTGAACCAATTCAGCATTTAGATGAATTTAAACGTGACAGCATTGTTAAAGTGGTGATGTCGAAATACAAACAAGCACTTTACTTTAGTCGTGCCACTATTCCATATGACCGAGATGCTGCAAAACAAGTGGAACAAACGTTACATAAACAAGCCTTCCGTCATTTGGGCTTGTATGCTTACCGCGTGAAATTGCTCCAAGAGTATGTGACATGGGATATGGGTACACTTGAAAAGCTCGAAAGCTTAGAGCAACTGCGTGTTTTGGAGAATGGACATCGTATTGCCATTGATATCGCAGAAGCAAACTTACCACCAGGTGTGGATACACAAGAGGATTTAGATCGTTTAAATGCCATGGATGTGGCTCATTTTGCATAATAGAACTTAGGTCGTATACATGAAGCAAACGCTGCCTGAGCAGATTTATCCGTGGCATCAAAATGTTTGGGAAACTTTAACCACACGCTTTCCCAATATTGGTCATGGCTTATTGTTTTATGGCAAAAAAGGTTGTGGTAAAGAGACTTTTGCTGAGCAGTTTCTTGCTTGGGTCTTATGTGCTAAGCGGCAGCCAAATCATTTGGCCTGTGGGGAGTGTGGAAGTTGTCAGTGGTTAAAGGCGGATACACACCCCAATTATGTGCACATCACTACCGATGAAGACAATAAGAAACAAAATGCCAAGATCAAAATTGAGAAAATTCGTGATCTGCTGCCTTTTGTACAGCAAACGGTAGATGGTTGGCGCGTCATCATGATTGAACCAGCCGAAGCTTTAAATACAGCTTCAGCCAATGCTTTATTGAAAACGCTTGAAGAACCAGGTGATCGTGTTGTTATCATTTTATTGGCAGATCATTATTTAAAACTGCCTGCAACCATTCGCAGTCGTTTGCAACATTTTGCTTTGGATCGCATAAATGAACAGCAAGCAGAGCAATTTTTAAATCAGCATTTGTCCCATAGCGATTTGGCACAGCAACATTTGTTGATGAATTTGTCCAATCATATGCCGTTGCAGGCAATTACATTGTCCGAGAGTGAATGGATTCCTCAACGTGCTGAATTTTTAAAAGATTGGCAAAAGTTGGTGATGGATAAAAATATGCCGATGGTAATTGCTACCAAGTGGAATAAAGCGCTGACATTTAGTGATTTTAGTCAAATGTTTGAGTACTTGTTGTCAGATTTGATTTGTGTCAAGCTAAATCAGCAATTAAAAAACACTGACTTGGATTTCAGTGTGCTGGCAGAACGGTATTCACTTGAAACTTTGTTTTCAATTTATGCTGATTTGCAACAGTCAAAACAATATATTGAACAAAACGTACAAACTAATTTAGTGCTCGACCAATTGTGTATTCGGTTGATGGATGTTTAAAACAGGGGAATTTTATGCAACCACGTATGGGCGGAATCATTCAAGCCAATATTCCAGATAAAGCAACGTTATATGCAAGCTACATGCCTTTTGTAGTTGGTGGTGGTTTATTTATTCCATCCAAACAACCTGTAAAGATGGGAGAGGAGGTCTTTGTTTTGGCAACATTGCCAGAGCAAGCACAGAAAATTCCTCTAACAGGCAAAGTGATTTGGATTTCGCAAAAGCAAAATGGGATCAAACTCCAAGGATTTGGTATTCAACTTTCTGGGGAGAAAGGGGTTTATTACAAATCAGAAGCGGAAAAGTTGCTAGCAGGTCTTAAGTCTGAAGGGCGAACTAGTTACACTATGTAATTAAGTATATCAAGTAGGAAACGCCTGTGTTTGTAGATACGCACTGCCATTTAACCATGCTAGATTTAACGCCTTATGATGGGGATTTGGATTTAGCATTAGCGCAAGCACGTGCAGCGGGCGTTCACCGCTTTATGAGTATCTCAGTTGATCTTGATGATTATATTGAGCTAGCAAAAATTGCGGCAAGGCATGACGATGTGGGCTATAGCGTCGGGGTGCATCCTTGTGAAGATCCTGAAACCATGGCCCGCGCGACCACAGACTATTTAATTGAGTTGGCACAGCCTGAAAAAGTTTGGGCAATTGGTGAGACTGGGCTCGATTATTTTCATAGTACAGATTTCATCGCTGAGCAAAAAGACTGTTTTGCACGACATATTCATGCTTCACAAGCTGTAAAAAAACCAGTTGTTGTACATACCCGTTCTGCCAAACACGATACTGTCGATATTATTCGTGCCGAAAAATCGACCCATGGAATTTTGCATTGTTTTACAGAAGACTGGGAAACGGCCAAAGCTGTCTTAGACTGCGGTTACTATGTGTCATTTTCAGGGATTGTATCTTTTAAAAATGCGCAAGACCTGCGTGACGTGGCGAAGCAAGTTCCTTTAGATCGCTTATTAATTGAGACGGATAGTCCTTATTTAGCACCGATGCCATATAGAGGTAAGTCGAATGAGCCAAAGTACGTTCCTTATGTAGCCAAAGCCTTGGCAGATGTATATGATAAGTCCTTAGAAGAGATGGCTTTCATTACAACACAGAACTTTGAAAACCTTCTCAACATGAAGTAAATAAATTGAAACGATAAAAGCGTATAAGAGAGTACTAGGGTGAAAATGGATCGTCAGGCTCAGTTTCGAGCAAGAGAAGCGTTAATTTTCCAAGTGGCTGAACAGTTGCTTTTAGAAAATGGCGAAGCAGGAATGACCCTTGATGCATTGGCTGCGGAATTAGATCTAGCAAAAGGTACGCTTTATAAACATTTTCAAAGTAAAGATGAACTCTATATGTTGCTCATTATTCGTAATGAGCAAATGTTGCTTGAAATGATTAAAGATACAGATAAACAGTTCCCTGAACATCTAGCTTTTTTTATGTTACATCATTTGCATCATCCTGAACGCACGGTGTTGTTTCATCAAATAGAAGAGAGGCTATCCACCACGGGTGTTGGGATCTATCATTTATTTACTGAGCTTTATCAAATTCGAAAGCAACGTCTACGTTTAATTATTCGTATGACCGAGCGGTATTTGGAGTCGATAGAGAGTCAAATGACAGTACGTGATTATTTGGCATCTATTTGGTCTTTGACGCATGGTGCAGCTGCGATTTTAAACTCTAGTTTTTATCAACGATATTTGGGTTCGCGTGATACTTTGCGTGTGGCCTACATTGACCAAGCTCTGGCGATGCCTAAACAAACGGGCGCAGCAGGATATCTTGCTTAGCGGATAGGATGTATGAAACAGAAACCACCTTCAAGGATTCAAGGATTTACACTGGTTGAATTGATGGTGGTTATTCTTATTATGGCCATTATGGCATCATTGGTGATGTTGAATATCAATGGTGTCGACCAACGTAAAGCAGCGCAAGCCCGTGATTTTTTTATCATGGATGTACAGAAAATTGCACGTGAGGCAAATGACCAAGCACGTGTTTTGGCACTAGAGGTTCAGCCTGCGACCGATGTGGCTGATTTTTCTTATGCTGTTGTTGAATATAAAAATCCTCAATTTACCATACCCACAGAACAACAAAATAATGCAATGCTGAATCAACAAAAATGGAAAAAATATAATGAGTTCCCACAGCAAGTGTTAGCTAAAAATGTTTCTTTTGCTGTGCAATCCTTAGACTATGATGTTTCCCAAGCCCGAAACGAGGATTTAATCCAAGAGAATGCGCCTAAACTGATTTGGTTGGGGAATGGCGAAGCAAAACCTGTTCGTATTCAATTTTATTATGCCAATGAGCCCGTGGGTGCCGAAATTGAAATTGATCATTTGGGTAAAATAAATGCGAGCTAAAGATTTAAAGAATAGTCTGCCGTCTTGTGCTCGAATGAAATGCTATTTCATTAATCCTCGCTCAGGATTTACGTTGCTGGAAGTGATGGTGGCATTGGCTATTTTTGCCACGGCAGCGGTCGCTTTAACTAAAGTAGGTATGCAATATACTCAATCTACTGCACATGCCATCTTGCGTACCAAGGCACAATTTGTTGCCTTGAATGAAATTTCGATGATGGAAATCAATCGTGATTGGCTACAAGGCACGGCCTCTAAACAAATCACCCAACAAGGTGAAACTTGGCAAATTGATAAATCAGCGCAAGCAACGATTAGTGCTAATGTGCAACGCGTCAATGTACAGGTGAGCTTGGTGAATACTGAAACTGGAAAAGTAGATTCGGGTGTTACGAGTTTAGTTTTTTTTAACCATCGTGAGGGAAGCCAACCATGACAAAACGCTCAGGCTTTACTTTGGTTGAGTTATTGGTGGCAATCGCGATTTTTGCTGTGCTTTCAGCTTTGGGTTGGAAGGTTTTTGATTATCTGATCAAGATTAAAGAGCGTAATACCCAACATGAACAGCGCTTAGGTCAGCTACAAGAAGCATATCAACAAGTGTTACGTGACACGGTGCAAATTGTACCAATTACTGCCAATGTTGCGGGGCAGGTTCAACCCGCAGTCATGTTGCAAAATGGTCAGTTGACCTTTAGTAAAACTGGCGTGACTGATCCTTTGATGCAAGGCATACCGCCTGAAGAGCGAGTTGAATATATTTATAAAGCAGATGAAAAAAAACTGTACCGTTATAAATATAAAAATTTAAATCAAACAGGTAATGATCAACCTGAAACCAGTGTTCTACTTGATTCAGTTGATCAATTTCAAATTATGTTACTTAACCCCAATGAAATGGCACAATGGCCTGAGGTGGCATTGAGTGAAAATGATGTGACTCAGGCAAAAATACTACCGCGCGGGTTAAAAATAAACCTCACTGTCAATGAAGTGAGTTATGAATGGGTGTTTAGTTTATTAAATACAGACTTTTTAAAACAAAAAAATTAAGTTGCAGGATATGAAACTCACGGACTCTATGCAAAACCATTTTTCCTTAAATGTATTCGTTGTAAATAGGTGGATGTTTTGAAGCGCTCTCAGCATGGCATTGCATTGATCACCATTTTGGTGATGGTGGCTTTAGCAACCATCCTTGCGGCTACGATTGCGAAACATCAGCGCAATACCGCAGAGAGTACGGCTTATTTAATGCGACAAAACCAAGCTCTGTTATACGCAAAAAGTGCTGAAGCTTTTTTTTCTGAGCTGTTGGTGGATGATGCTCAAAATGCAGCAGAGGTCGATCATCTACAAGAAACGTGGGCGAAGCCCATGCCTGCTTTTCCAGTGGAAGATGGTTTTGTTTCTGGGCGTTTAGAAGATGAGTCAGGAAAATTTAATTTAAATGCTTTAGTTAAGTCGGATAAAAAGCCGAATGAGGCTGCAAAACTTTGGTTTGAAAAGCTATTGGTACGTGTTGGGTTGCCTGCGCAACTTTCAGAAGCAGTGATTGATTGGCAAGATGAAGATGATGAAGTCAGTGGCCCGATGGGTGCTGAATCTGCTTATTATCAAAGTTTAGCTCAGGGTTACTTGGCGCCAAATCGTGCTTTTTATAATGTTGAACAGTTGAAGTTGGTGCGTGGGTTTGAGGGGCGTAACTATCAACTGATTGCACCTTATGTGAGTGCTTTGCCGAGCAATGACTTAAAGGTGAATATCAACACTGCACCTGCATTGGTGTTAGCCAGCATTGATCCTAAGTTGGATGTATCTGCTATTCAAAATTTACAAAAGCAAAGACGGGCCAATTTGGAGCATTTTTCCAATATGAATGAACTGTGGGAAGTTGATCCATTTAAGCAAGTGGACGAGGCTCAGCGGGCTGCTGTTAATGATTTTCTCGGAGTTCAATCGAACTATTTTAAAGCCAGAATTGAAGTGTTGCTGAGTGAGCGTAAGCGTCAGTTTAGTAGTGATTTGGTGCGAAAAGATCAAGCGGTATATGTGGCTTATCGGAGCATGTCACCGTTTTAAAGGGTAAATATAAGACTGATATGATTTACCAATTGGATTGAACAATAAAATAAATGAGCATAGGTTAACTTTTGCTTTATAATTAAAGTCAATTCTCAGAAAGTTTGATTGCATTACGGCATATGTTAATTCGTAAGTTATTTAAGTTTGAAAATGCCCATATTGTACGCAACTGTACATCGGATCGTTGTAAACGCTCCATTCATGGTCATAGTTATAAAGTTGAATTACTCCTCAAAGCATCGAAATTAGATCATGGTCAAATGGTTTATGACTTTGGCTTGCTGAAAGGGGTGATTAAAGACCTTTATGACTCTTTTGATCATGCAATTTGTTTTTGGCAAAATGATGATCTTGAATATATTCAGGCATGTAAAACATTTAGTGCACGTTGGGTGTCGCTGCCTGTTTCGCCATCGGCTGAACAATTTTCACGTATTTTCTTTTATCTTGCACAGAAGGTACTCGCGTCGACCGTGACTCAAAACGGTGAAGGCGATGTAGAAGTGTACTCGGTGATTGTGCATGAGACTGATACGGGCTATGCGCAGAGTTTTATTGAAGATATTGAAAATACACAGATGGGGCTTTTAGATTTAAGCCAGATCGAGTTTTCAGAACAAATCCAAGCGGAATGGGCGGACACTGAAATGTATACCAAATTAAAAGAAGGTATCCAATTTCACAATCCGAATGTAGAATTACAAGTCAAACTGTGAAATTTGTCACAGAATATACAGTAAGGGAATAAGGCGCAAGTATGTCTTTAACAGAACAACAGCAAACCAAGCTTGATAAAATTCAGCTGGATGCCAGTTGGAAGCATGGATTAAGTGACTTTTTGCTTAGTACTAAGATGGATGCGTTAAAGCAGTTTCTTGTTACAGAAATAAAAGCGAATAAAGTGATTTATCCGCCAAATGCGCTGATTTTTAATGCATTTAATACGACGCCTTTGGCGAATGTAAAAGTGGTAATACTCGGACAAGACCCATATCATGGGCCGAATCAGGCACATGGGCTCAGTTTTTCTGTGCAAAAGGGGCTTGCTTTACCACCATCTTTACGTAATATTTTTCATGAGTTAAATAAAGATTTAGGAATTGATATTCCTAAACATGGGGATTTAACTCGTTGGGCGCAGCAAGGTGTTTTGCTGTTGAACAGTGTATTAACCGTTGAAGCTGGTCAACCCACATCACATCAAAAACAAGGTTGGGAAGATTTTACCGATCATGTGATTGATGTTTTAAATGAACAGCGCGAGCATATTGTTTTTATTCTTTGGGGAGCATATGCGCAGCGGAAAGGACAACGGATTGATCAAGAAAAGCATTTGGTGTTAAAGGCGGCACATCCGTCACCTTTGGCAGCAAACCGTGGTGGATTCTTCGGTTGTAAAGTTTTTTCAAAATCCAATAATTATCTTAAACAACATGGCATTGAGCCTATAGATTGGCAGCTGGACGCATGACATATTCTCCCGTTTCTAAAAACTACCATCCAGATTTGATTGTAGAAGAAGCAAAAAATGGTTGGCGCATTGTTCGTCTGAATAGACCAAAATCACTTCACGCTTTAGATGAAACGATTGTTTCAGCTTTATTTGAAGTGTTTCAAGATTTTCATAGCGATGACGCAGTAAAAGCCATTTGGTTGGATTCAACCACACCAAAAGCATTCTGTGCGGGTGGTGATGTACGTAAACTTCGTCAACTGGTGATTAACGATGAAGTTGAAACAGCCAATCAGTTCTTTGAGCAAGAATATGCTTTAGATTTATTACTACACAACTATGCTAAGCCTGTCTTGGTCTGGGGTGAAGGTTATGTCATGGGTGGTGGTTTAGGTCTGTTTATGGCCGCGCCATTTCGTTTGGTGACACCGCATTCACGTTTAGCGATGCCTGAAATTAATATTGGTTTGTACCCAGATGTGGGTGCAACGCGTTTCTTGGCGGATCGTGGAGCAATTGGTTTGTTCACGGGCTTAACGGGTTCAATCATGACGGCTGCGGGCGCATATGGTATTGGTTGGGCAACACACATCTGTGATGCGCAGCGTAATACGGTGCTTGAGAAAGTTATTAATATCGACTGGAGTCATTATCCAGCAGGTGATTTTAGAGCCATTGATGACACATTAAACAGTATGCATCGTCCGGTAGGTCCAGGCCCATTACAGAACTCTTTGGATGTCATTCATAGTGTATGTCGTGGTGTGAACTTCGAGCATGATTATGATGCTATTGTTGGTTTAAGTGATGCGCGTAGCGATTGGCTTCGTCAAGCCAGTGAGAACTTACAAAAAGGCTCACCAACAACGGCTGCATTAACATGGTTGCTATGGCAGTGGGGCAAGCAGGTTCATTCTTGGAATGAAGTGTTTGAGCTTGAAACGCAAATTTCGGACTGGAAAATTCGTCATGCAGACTTTGTTGAGGGTGTGCGTGCGCGTTTAGTGGATAAAGACTTGTCACCAGCATGGAAACAAGGGGCTAGTAATAGCTTAAAGGGTATTTTCGCTGGTAATCCACCCACAACGAGCATTGAAAGCTGGAATGAACTCCTTAAACATTACGATGTAATCTAATCTTTATGACTGATGTTTTAAAAATAGATAGTGAATGGATGCAGCTTGCTTTAGAGCAGGCTGCTATTGCAGCGTCAAAAGGTGAAGTCCCGGTCGGGGCAGTCATTGTGAGTCAAAATAAAATTATTGGTTCGGGCTTTAATGCGCCTATTACGCTAAATGACCCTACCGCGCATGCTGAGGTTCAAGCACTTCGCGATGCTTGCCAAAATACACAAAATTATCGTTTACCTGATGATGCGGTCATGTATGTGACGCTTGAGCCTTGTACCATGTGTGTAGGTGCTTTGGTGCATGCACGCGTTTCAAAAGTCGTATTTGGTGCGACAGAGCCGAAAGCGGGCTCTCTTATAAGTGCACGTAAATTATTTGAAACGGGCTATTATAATCATCAGTTCTTGGTTGAGTCGGGTTGTTTACATGAGCAATGCTCACAGCAGCTCAGTCACTTTTTTAAAATGCGCCGCGAACAAAAGCGACTATCCCGTCTACAAGAAAAGGGATGAATGAATTCGTAAAATAATAATTTCATGTAAAATGAAATGACAATAATTATTGTCAAATAAGGCGTTGGAACCACCATGAATAATATTCAGATTAAAAAAGAATTTAATGCACCCGTAGAGCAGGTATTTGATTTACTTTCTAAACACTCAACCTATAACGTCGCTTTTGCACCAGTTCAAGTGGTGCGAGTGAAAGATTCAGCAGATCCAGAACGTCCGGATGGACTTGGTTCTGTACGTCGTATGGGTTTTGGTCCAATTAAACCGTTGCAAGAGCAAATTACATTAATGAATGTGAATGAGCGTATTGAATACAAGATTATTAAAAATCCACTCATCAAACATCATTTGGGTATTATTGAGTTTGAGCCGATTGACTCGAATAAAACTTTAGTGACCTATACGATTGAATTACAGGCACGTGCACCTTTTGTAAGTAAATTAATCCTTGCACAGCTTAAATCTGCGATTAAACTAGGTTTTTCAAAACTCGCTAAATCTGTATAACAAACTTTGGGTAAGCAATGACAGTTCAAATAATCACAATTGATGGTCCAAGTGGTTCGGGTAAGGGCACACTGGCTGCAAAAATAGCAGCCCATTATCAATTTCATTTACTTGATTCGGGAGCGTTATATCGCTTGTTGGGCCTGTCATTGCATCAACAAGATTTGTTGGATGCTTTGTCAAGCGAACTGAGTCAGTGTGTCGAAATTGCTAAACATTTAGACATACAATTTTTAAGTTCCGCACAAGGCACACAAGTCTTGCTTAATGGTGAGGATGTTAGTCAAACCATTCGAACTGAGCGGGTTGGTGAGTTTGCATCAAAAGTTGCAACAATTCCTGAGCTTAGAACTGCGCTAGTCGATCGCCAGCATGCTTTTGCACAAGCGCCAGGCTTGGTTGCAGATGGCCGAGACATGGCCACATCCATTTTTCCAGAGGCTCAAGCCAAGATTTATTTAACCGCTTCAGCCCAATCTCGTGCTGAACGCAGAGTAAAGCAGTTGCAGGGTATGGGGCTGGATGCTAAAATAAACGATATTTTAGCTAATATTGAGGCGCGTGATAAACGTGACATGGAGCGCGAAGTTGCTCCACTCAGACCAGCAGCTGATGCCTACATCATTGATAGTTCTGAATTGAACATTGATGAGGTATTTCAGCTTATGACGGCTTATATCGATAAGCAATTAGCAAACTAACGAATTTTTATATTCAGCAGAAGCATAGCTTGATCAGTTCAAAATGGACTATGTAGACGCTTAACTAAACCGGCCTTGTCTGATCCAAGACCGCTGACTTTATCAGGTATATCATGACCGAATCTTTTGCAGCCCTCTTTGAAGAAAGCGAATTAAACCTCAACGTTGAAAAGGGTGCTGTCATCCAAGGCGTTGTAGTAAACATCGATTCTGATTGGGTAACAGTTGACACTGGCCTTAAATCAGAAGGTATTGTTGACCGCGCTGAATTCTTAAATGAACAACGCGAACTTGAAGTTCAAGTTGGCGACACTGTTGATGTTGTTGTTGAAGCGCTTGACAACGGCATGGGTCAAACAGTTTTATCACGTGAAAAAGCGAAACGTGCTGAAACTTGGACTAAACTTGAAAAAATCTTTGAAGACGGCGAAATCGTTACTGGTGTTATCTCTGGTAAAGTTAAAGGCGGTTTCACTGTTGACATCGGTCCAGTTCGTGCGTTCCTTCCAGGTTCTTTAGTTGATACTCGTCCTATTCGTGATACTACTCACTTAGAAGGCAAAGAGTTAGAATTTAAAGTAATCAAACTTGATGCTAAACGTAACAACGTTGTTGTATCTCGTCGTGCTGTTATGGAAGCTGAATCTTCAGCTGACCGTGAAGCTCTTCTTGCTCAGCTTGAAGAAGGTCAAACAGTTACTGGTACTATCAAAAATCTTACTGACTACGGCGCATTCGTTGACCTTGGCGGTATTGATGGTCTTCTTCACATCACTGACATGGCTTGGAAGCGTATCAAGCACCCATCAGAAGTTGTTGAAGTTGGTCAAGAAGTTACTGTTAAAGTACTTAAGTTTGACAAAGAACGTAACCGCGTATCTTTAGGTCTTAAGCAATTAGGCGAAGATCCATGGTTAGCGATCATGAACCGTTACCCTAAAGGTTCAATCGTTAAAGCTCGCGTAACTAACTTAACTGACTACGGCTGTTTCGCAGAAATCGCTGAAGGTGTTGAAGGTTTAGTACACGTTTCTGAAATGGACCACACTAACAAAAACATCCACCCATCTAAAGTTGTTCAGATTGGTGATGAAGTTGATGTTATGGTTCTTGAAGTTGACGAAGAGCGTCGTCGTATTTCTCTTGGTATCAAACAAACTCGTGCTAACCCATGGGAAGAGTTTGCTAAGAACCACGACAAAGGTGAAAAAGTTTCAGGTACGATCAAGTCAATCACTGACTTCGGTATCTTCATCGGTTTACCAGGCGGTATCGATGGTCTAGTTCACTTGTCTGACATTTCTTGGAACGAACAAGGCGAAGAAGCTATCCGTCGTTACAAGAAAGGTGACACAGTTGAAGCGGTTATCTTGTCTGTAGACGCTGAAGGCAACCGTATCAGCCTTGGCATCAAGCAAATGAACAGTGATCCGTTCAACGATTTCTTAGCTGCTAACGAACGCGGTGCACTTGTAAAAGGTACTGTAACTGCTGTTGACGCTCGTGGCGCAACACTTAAGTTAGCTGACGAAGTTGAAGCGACTCTTAAAGCATCTGAAATCAACCGCGACCGCGTTGAAGATGCAACTAAGTTCCTTGAAGTTGGTCAAGAAGTTGAAGCGAAAATCATCAACGTAGATCGTAAATCTCGCTCTATCAACTTGTCTATCAAAGCGAAAGACGAAGCTGAAGAGAAAGAAGCAGTTGCTAACTTGAAGACAGCAACTACTGGTCAAGACAATGGTCCTAAGACTATTGGTGATTTGATCAAAGCTCAAATGGGCAACTAAGTAGATGTTTGAATTGTATTGTTAATGTAAGTTAACTAATACTTTTTACACAAATACAATAAACGGTAGCGTAGTATTCACTTATTACGCTACCGTTTTGTATTTAAACAGGTTATTATCAATCTATCTACAAGGTAGCTTGATAATTAAAGAGGTCGCAGATGACTACTGAAGCACTTAATAAGTCTGACTTAATAGAGCGTATTTCTCTTAAAAACCCGCACTTAGCAGAGCCATTAGTGGAAGAAGCTGTTAAGATTATGATTGATCAAATGATTGCATCTTTGTCTTCAGATAATCGTATTGAAATTCGTGGTTTTGGTAGTTTTGCACTCCATCATCGTGAGCCTCGTGTTGGGCGTAATCCTAAAACGGGTAAGTCGGTAGAAGTGGCTGCTAAAGCTGTTCCACATTTCAAACCAGGTAAAGCATTACGCGATGCAGTAAACGAGACTGCAGGCGAATAAAATTTATTGGGGTGCTTATGCGTTACGTATTATTCGCATTATTAATTGTACTGTTTGGCTACTGCCTAGCTTTGGTACTACAAAACGGAACTGAGCTAACCGTTGATCTGTTGTTTATACAGGTTCCAGCAATGCGTTTAGGTCTATTGTTATTATTGACAATGGCTTTAGGGATTGTGTTGGGTTTATTAATTGGTGTTCAGGTATTTCGTGTATTCCAGAAAGGTTGGGAAATTAAGCGACTACGTAAAGACATTGATCACCTTCGTAAAGAGCAGATTCAATCCGCTCAGCTGGCTGCTGCTGAAGCTGCAGCACATACAAGACATGAAAAAACGGTGTTAGATATCAATCCTAATGATCGTCCATCTACACCGCTTTAAGCCACAATACTTGTTAAGATTTTTATCTTACCAAGTATTGAAGCAAGTTTGATTTAAACGCCTTTGGATATATAACCAAAGGCGTTTTTTATTGTGCTTTAAAATATTGATAACTATATAAAAAGTATATGAATAAAGAACTTAGTTTGAATTTTAAATGGTTTTTAGAAAAATAGTCTTGGTCGTTTTAGGCTTAATCCGTATAATGCCATAATTTTGTGAGTTTGAAGGGTCTCCCCATGAGTATTATTGTTGCCTTAGATGCAAAAAGTCATTATGACGCAATGACGATTGCTGGGCAATTAGACCCTCAATTATGCCGTGTAAAAGTCGGTAAAGAATTATTTACCCATGAAGGCTCATCTATTGTTAAAGCTTTACATGGTGAAGGCTTTGAAGTCTTTCTAGATCTAAAATTTCACGATATTCCAAATACGACTGCGCAAGCGGTATGTGCTGCTGCAGATATGGGTGTTTGGATGGTAAACGTCCATGCTTCAGGTGGTCGTAAAATGATGGAAACCTGCGTTGAGCGCTTAAAGGCTGGGAACTATAACACTCAACTGATTGCAGTAACGGTGTTAACTTCAATGGGCCGTGAAGATTTAGCCGATATTGGTCTGGATATTGAACCATTTGAACAAGTCAAACGTTTAGCGAAATTGACTAAAGATAGTGGTTTAGATGGTGTGGTATGTTCAGCGCAAGAAGCAAAAATGCTGCGTGAGGCTTTGGGTTCAGAGTTTGCATTGGTGACACCGGGCATTCGCCCTGAGGGTTCAAGTGCGGATGACCAAAAGCGTATCGTAACGCCAAAACAAGCAATGTTAGACGGTGCAACACATCTAGTGATTGGTCGACCAATTACGCAGTCTGCAAACCCGTGTCAGATGCTAAAAGATATTTTAGCGACGCTTTAATCGACTAGAAATTTAAAAAAGCCTTTCATTCGAAAGGCTTTTTTTATGGATTAAATTTTAAAAAGAATTGTTGGTGAGCGAAGTGGCAAGAGCAAAATAAAAAGACAGCATTGAATCGAGCACTATGCTTTACAGAGCCGCCAATACACTGACAACAATCGGCGCCAAAACTGACAGAATGAAACCGCTCACCATGGCATGTGGAATAAAGTTATTCCCACAGGCTTGTTTGACCATCGGTAGTGTAACATCCATTGCTGTAGCTCCTGCAGATGAAATCGCAGAGCGGGGGTAACGCCAGCCAATGATGTACATAAACACAATCGCAAAGATTTCTCTGAACAAATCATTCATCAGTGCAATGCTACCTAAATGTGCATTCTTTAACTCCGTGACCACAATGCCAGTCATAGAGTAGAAACCATAACCTTGAGATAACATAATCAGGTCTTTTAGTTGAATGCTCGGAACAAAATAGGCCGTTACAAACGCCCCGATAATTGAACCCAGAATACAACCAAGTGGAACGAGTAGGATTTGCCAGTTCAACCATGAACGATCTAGTGGCGAATAGGCTAAATCAAGCCCGATCAGGAACATGAAAACCAGTAACAAGTTCCATGTGCTGATATGAAGGGTATAGTCAAAACTTGAAGATAGCTCTGCCAAGCCATAACCCAAGGCCAGTGCGATAAATGCATAACTGATATTGATTAATGATTTGCTCACAAGGCTCATGGACACTTTGCCATGACTGGGTTGGTAGCCCAACAGTTTAAATAATATGTAACAACAGACAAAAGCACCGATACTGGTCATAACTGCTAAAAGCGCTGCATGATTGAGTATCTGCCAAGGTTCGGCAATGCTATGCAACGTCGTTGAAAACTCAATTGCAATTGCAATTAAGAGAATATACGTAAAATAGGGCAGGATTTGAAAGGCAAGTCGTTCAAGCCATTTGGGTAAACGACGCGCCAAAACAAAACCAAGTGCTAAACAAATAAGAAGCTGAAAAATCAACCAAAACGATTGCATGTCAAATAAAGTGTGAAAAAATACTAACTTATTATGACCGCGATCTTAATTTATTGCTTGACTATCTTGCTTAGAATTTAAAAAACGATAGTCCGCAGGATTGGCTTTTCGTGTTTTTAGCCAATACTTCCATGTATAGCTGGGCCATAAAGAGAAATTTTTCCCGTCCGCTTGTTGATACCAGCTGACGCAGCCAGATTGCCAAATGGTATCTGTAAATTGACTTTGTAAATGGTGATTAAATTGGTCTTGAATATCTGCTTTCACAACTATCGCTTGAGATTGGGTTTTTTCTGCCATCTCGATGAGCTGTAGAATGTAATTTACTTGTGACTCAATCATAAAAATAACTGAGTTATGACCTAAGACTGTATTAGGCCCTAAAAGCTGAAATAAGTTTGGGAAACCTTTGGTGCTAATTCCATAGTAACTTTCGGCCCCATCTTGCCATGCGTCTGTAAGCTCAATATGATTCAGCCCTGTACAGCTAAAGGATCTAAGATAAATACGTGGGTCAGTCACAAAACCTGTGCCATAGATGAGGCAGTCAATTGCACGTTTTCTTCCATCTTTGGTGATGATACTGTCCTCAGTCAATTCCAAAATATCATCGGTAACCAATTCAACATTTTTACGGTTAAAGCTTGGATAATATTTGTTGGAGACCAGGATCCGTTTACAACCCATAATATAGTTGGGAATTAACTTATCTGCGGTTACAGGGTCTTTAACTTGATGGCGAATATAGGCTTCTGCTAGTTTTTGTGCATATTTCATGACCTGTGGTTTCATAATGGGAACTACACGAGATTCATTTGTCCAATACAGACGAGCTCGATGAAGTTTTCGAAACCAATCAAATCGATTAAACAGTGTTTTTTCAATGGGTAAATAACGACGTTCATCCCGAGGAATAACCCATGCAGCTGTCCTTTGTAGTACATAAAGTTGCTTCACTTTTTCTGCAATTTCAGGAATATATTGAATCGCACTCCCCCCAGTGCCAATGGAGGCAACATTTTTACTGCTGAGGTCATAGTCATGATCCCACTGTGATGAATGGAAAACTTTGCCTTTAAATTTCTCGATACCCGCAATATGTGGAATTTGCGGTACATGCAGGGGGCCAGATGCGAAAATGACAAATTGAGCGGTCAGAGTTTCATTTTGATTAAGGGTGAGTTGCCATAAACACTGATTTTCTAAGTAATGTGCAGCACTGACTTCGGTGTTAAAGCAGATATAAGACTGCAATTGATGTTCAGCGGTAAGTGTTTGGATGTATTGATAAATTTCAGGTGCTTCAGCATAACGTTTAGACCAGTCGGCCTTGGGTGAAAAAGACAAAGAATAGAGATGTGACTGTACATCACAAGCAGCGCCCGGATATTGGTTTTCACGCCATGTGCCACCTATTTCACTGGCCTTTTCCAAAATTACAAAATCACGAATATTATTTTGCAAAAGGCGAATAGCCATAGCTAAACCACCAAAGCCTGCACCAATAATGGCGATTTTTACCTGAGGGATTGTTGAATTTGCTGCCTGCATTTGTTTTTCCTTTTTGTTTTACTTTATTGTAGAGCAACTATCCAGAAGATCTATGATAGCCCTGACAAGAAAATTGATAGATTCGGCAATTGTTGAGCGCTAGGTGGCTGTAGTAAAACATAGGCCAATATTTTGCTTTTAATTGATTATGAAACGTTCTGTACTTGGCTTGATGTATTTGATTCAAGGAATGCGTAAAGCAGGAGTCGCAGTCGATCAAAAGTTACAAAGCATTGGCTTACGTGTGGAGTCGCTTGATCCGAATGCGATCATTCATCCTGCTCTAGAGTGGGATATTTTGAAAATCATTGCAGAGGATGTTGAGCCTGAGCAAGGCTTGTTTATTGGTCAGCATTATGTTTTGGCAGGATATGGCCCCTTACTGATGTTGTTGATGACCAGTCCAACGACACATACCGCGTTAGAACAGGGTATTCGCTATCAGAGTTTGACGCATTTGAGTGGCTTATTGGGTTTGAAAAAACAAAATGATCAAGTCGCACTGTGTTATCTACCGCGAGACCTACAAACGTCTGTGGGTCAGTTGCGTGCACACTCTGAAATAGCGGGAACCTATAAGTTTTTACAAGATATTTATAAGATGATTGGGCTGGAAATGCCTGAGATTCGAATTACTTTACCTGTTGCACGACCTGAAGATGCGAAAAAACTGACGCTCTATCAGCAGGTTTATGGTCAACAAGTGAGTTTTGGTACGCAGCAAGCTGAATTTTGGTTTGATGAATGGGTTTTAAATGTACCAATTCCTTCTGCAGATTTGATGACATTTAACGTTTATGCAGGCAAATGTCAGGCGGAATTACAACGTTTGGAAGAAACGGCAGAGCAACCAAGTCTGATTCAACGTGTACAGGATTATTTGGAGTTACAACGTGGTTTACTGCCGACCATGGCTGAAACCGCACAAGCGTTGAATTTGCCAGAGCGAACCTTAAGACACCAGTTGCAACAGTTAAATAGCAGTTATAAACAAATTCGTGAGCAATTAATGAAAGACCGTGCACTACATTTGATGGAATATCAGGAATATTCCATTGAAATGATTGCAGAGTTATTGGGTTACTCGGAGCCTGCAGCCTTTAATCATGCATTTAAACGGTGGTTTGGTTACAGTCCACGACAATATGGGAAATAGCCTAAGCATAATTATGCCAAAGTGTTATATATTAACTTTTCCACTCCGCTATAATTGATATAGCCTAAAAACAGTATTAAATGATATGTCAGATTTTAATTCACCTACCGCATTCAGTCCTTTATCTCCTGCAGAGCGTTATGCTCAAGCCTTAGCATCCGGGCAGTTCATGTCTGATGAGGCACAAGCTCAGGCCGTTCATGAGTTGGATCGCGTTTGGCATGAATTAATTCAACGTTTTAAGGCATCTAAAAAAGCATTCCGTCGTTTCCGCCGTCAAACTTCTCCACGTGGTGTATATATGTGGGGTGGTGTAGGCCGTGGTAAAACATGGTTGATGGATCAGTTTTATGACTCAATTCCATTTCGTCGTAAAACACGGATGCACTTTCACCATTTTATGCAACATGTACATCGTGAGCTCAACAAGCTTTCAGGTCAGCGTAACCCTTTAGATGCGGTTGCGGATCAAATTTATAAAGAAGCGGTGGTCATTTGTTTTGATGAGTTTTTTGTCTCAAACGTCACAGATGCTATGATTCTCAGTGATTTGTTCCAAAAGCTTTTTGCACGTGGCATTACCTTGGTGGCAACCTCAAACATTGCGCCAGATGGTTTATATAAAAACGGCATTCACCGCGATCGTTTCATTCCAACCATTGAAATGGTGAAACAGCAATGTGTGATTTTAAATGTAGATGCAGGCGTGGACTACCGTTTACGTGTTTTAAAACAAGCGCAACTCTTTAAATCACCTTTAACACATGAGCACCAACGCTGGATCGCACAGCGTTTTAGCGCATTGACACAGACTCAAACCATTTCAGATGAGCCGATTATTATTAATAATCGTATTGTAGAAACAGTAGGTCATACAGAAGATGTTTTATGGTGTGAGTATTCAGAGCTGTGTTTGAAACCACGTAGTCCTGCTGACTTTATCGAAATTGCAAATATTTATAATACGGTGTTGGTGAGTAATGTTCCGCATTTGACCGATTATCTTTCTGAAGGCACACGTCGTTTTATTTATCTGGTCGATGAGTTTTATGACCGTGGGGTAAAACTGATTTTAACCTCAGAAGATACAATTATCGATTTGTACTCTGGTGATAAATTAGCCTTTGAAATTGAACGCACGCGTTCACGTTTATTGGAAATGCAATCAGATGATTACTTGAATGAAGCGCATCGACAAATACAAGCTGAAGCAAGTAAACAACAAGAAGAAATTTAAAAATATAAGCACCCAAAAGGGTGCTTTTTTTATGTGCATTTTCATTGATTAATTTATCGACTTTTTTGAATAATCATGGCTTAATCAGGATTGAAAATAGGGAGAATATTGGTTTTAAGTGTAATAAACATACAAAACTGCACTTAAGTCTAATTTCGGCATTTCAAAAACTTAATAAACTACTAAAGAGCATTTTGTAAATTGATAATGCTTGTGCCTTGAGCAGTATTTTATTTGGTAGTTTGTATACTTTATTAAATAAAAAATGATCACTATTTCGCACGGTGATATTACTATTCAGCCAAGTTTAAATCGGTATACTAGAATCTCTTGTATAAAAAGTAGCAATATCAGGAAAGACAATGACTGCACGTATTCAAAAAGGCAAGTTAGCGATTGCTAAAGAACTTTACGATTTCATCGAAAATGAAGCACTTCCAGGTTCAGGTTTGGATAGTGAAACTTACTGGAAAAACTTTGAACAAGTCGTTGTCGATCTTAGCCCAAAGAACAAAGCACTATTGGCTAAGCGTGACGACATTCAAGCGAAGATCGATGAATGGCACCGCAACAACAAATTTGAACTTGGAGCTTACAAAGCTTTCCTTACTGAAATTGGCTACTTAGTACCAGAAGTAGAAGATTTCCAAATCAGCACAGAAAATGTAGATGAAGAAATCGCATTATTGGCTGGTGCGCAATTGGTAGTGCCTGTGCGTAATGCACGTTACTGCTTAAATGCTGCAAACGCGCGTTGGGGCTCTTTATACGACGCACTTTACGGTTTTGACGTGATCCCAGAAGACGGTGGCGCGGAAAAAGGTAAAGGCTATAACCCTGTGCGTGGCGACAAAGTTATTGCATTTGCTAAAAACTTCTTAAATGAAACCTTCCCATTAGCGAATGGTTCGCATGCTGATGCAATAAAATATGCAGTTGAAGGCAAAAAGTTAGTTGTGACGTTAAAAGACGGTTCGACATCGACTTTGGCTAAAGAAGCACAATTTGTTGGTTTTAATGGCGAAGAATCTGCTCCAACAGAAATTGTACTTTTAAACAACGGCCTACACGTTGTAATTGAAATTGATGCGAACAGCCCAATTGGTAAAACAGATGCCGCTGGCGTAAAAGATTTAGTTCTTGAAGCTGCTGTAACGACTATTCAAGACTTAGAAGATTCGATCGCTGCTGTAGATGCAGAAGAGAAAGTTGAAGGCTACCGTAACTGGTTAGGTTTGATGAAAGGTACACTTTCAGAGTCTATCGAGAAAAATGGTAAAACCGTTACGCGTACTTTGAATAAAGACCGTACGCACAAAAACTTGATTGGCGGTGAAACAAAACTTCATGGTCGTTCATTGATGCTTCTTCGTAACGTGGGTCATCTCATGACCAACCCTGCGATTCTTGTAGATGGTGCTGAAATCTACGAAGGTATCATGGATGCATTAATCACTCCGCTATTGTCTTTCGCAGATATCAAAGGCGAAAACGAAAACAAGAACTCTCGTAAAGGTTCAATGTACATCGTTAAGCCAAAAATGCATGGTCCTGAAGAAGTTGCTTTTGCTGTTGAGTTGTTTGAGCGTTCAGAACAAGCGCTTGGCCTGCCTGCAAAAACGTTAAAAATCGGTATCATGGATGAAGAACGTCGTACTTCTGTAAACTTGAAAAACTGTATTGCTCAAGCAAAAGACCGTACGATCTTCATTAACACTGGTTTCATGGACCGTACAGGTGATGAAATCCATACCTTTATGGAAGCAGGTCCATTCGTTCGCAAGGGCGAAGTGAAATCACAAATTTGGTTCCCAGCATATGAAAACCGTAACGTGATGATCGGTCTTCAAGCGGGCTTACGTGGTAAAGCACAAATTGGTAAAGGCATGTGGCCAAAACCAGATATGCTTTTAGACATGTACAAAACCAAGATTGAACATCCAGAAGCGGGCGCAAGCTGTGCATGGGTTCCTTCTCCATCTGGTGCTGTCATTCATGCGATTCACTATCACCAATGCAACGTGTCTGAGCGTCAAAAAGAATTATTGAATACAGAGCCTTTATCATTAGATGATTTGTTAACACCACCTTTAGCGACAGATACCAACTGGACTGAAGAAGAGAAAACCAAAGAGCTTGAAAATAACCTTCAAGGGATCTTGGGTTATGTTGTGCGTTGGGTTGACTTGGGTGTAGGTTGTTCGAAAGTTCCAGACATCAATAACGTGGGTTTAATGGAAGACCGTGCAACTTTACGTATTTCATCTCAACACGTTGCAAACTGGTTACGTCATGGCATCGTATCTGCGGCGCAAGTTGAAGAAGTGATGCAGCGTATGGCGAAAATCGTTGATGAACAAAACGCAAACGATCCGCTTTACACACCTATGGCGCCAAGCTTCGATGGTTATGCATACAAAGCAGCTTATGACCTTGTGTTTAAAGGTGGTGAGCAGCCATCAGGTTATACAGAGCCACTTCTGCATGCTGCACGCTTGAAGTTAAAAGGTTATACAGGTGATTAATCTGTAAATCTAAAAAAGCCTCTTCGGAGGCTTTTTTATTGGCTGGAATAAGTCGCACTATGTCTATGGAGGAAAACAATAAGACTGATTTAATTTGGGGTAATAGTGATCTATAGATTGGGCTTATTCAAGGTTATGAATGGGCTTAAGAGTAGGGCTAAATAAGTATTTCAACTAGACGCTGCGGATAAAAGCCTTATACAATTCACTATATAAATCTCGTCATACTATTGTTAACCACCAAGTTGGATGAAAATCCATGTGCGCTAATTTTAAGCCTCTAACCTTTGCTCAAGTACAACAGTTTGGTCTACCTGAAATTCCGTTTGATTATGTCGAAGAAGTCTATCCTGGTTATGAGCTGCCTTTATTGTTCAAATCAAATATAGGTTTTGAGTGGCGAAAGGTACATTTTGGTTTAATACCGAAATGGGCCGAAGATAAGAGTATCGCAACGAAAACCTATAATGCTCGAAGTGAGACACTTCTGCAAAAGGCCAGTTTTATTGAGGCCACTTCCAAATATCAGTTTGGGGTGATCCCAGTTTTTGAATTTTATGAGTCCAAATATATAGAACAAAAGCCGCAGAGATGGGGTGTCAGACGACAGGATGGGCAGGTTATTTTTGTTGCTGCAATTTATGAAATCTGTCGTATAGCAGGCGAGGTAGTCCGTTCAGCAACGATGCTTACGATGGATGCCATAGACCACCCAATGATGCGGGAGTTTCATGAGCCGGGGAATGTGAAACGCTCAGTGATCGTGATTCCACATGAACGCTTAGAGGAGTGGCTCAGCTGGAAATCACCGAATATTCAATCCTTTGTACAAGGCTTTCCTGTTGAAGAGTTTGAATGTTCACATGTGCCGAAAATAAAAGTCGAAAAAGTGAGTCCCCAACTCAACTTTTTCGACTTTTAAACGGTTTAGCGAGCTAAATTTTTAAACACGTGTTTTAAGCTTTCCATCATTTTTTCAATTTGCAAAGGTGTTAAGCCTTCAAATGATTGCTCAAGTACAACACTTGTGAGATCATTAATCTTATTGGTCATTTCAACACCTTTTTCGGTGAGAAGGACGCGGGTGATACGAGCATCGTCTTCACAAGAATAAGTTTCAACCAATCCTTCATCCTTTAACCGATAAACAATTTTGGTGGTTGTCGACATTTTAGAGACCACCATGTCAGACAAATCAGAAACACTGGCATGTGGCTTTGAATCTAGAGCCAGTAAAATACGACGACGTGAGTTATCTAAACCATACTTTTTTAAAGCGTGATCGACATTGAGTACATACTGTGCATGTACTTGTGTTACCCAGTAAAATGGAAAACTTTCTAAAGAAAAATCTTCAGAACCTGGTAGGAACTTACTGTACTTTTTGGTCATGTGACGGATTCCCCGTGAATCGTATTTTTATTTTATAGATCATTTGAACACATTTTATGTGAACACTCATACACTTATCAATACAAAATTACTGGATTTGTCATCATAAAAGAAATCTGTTAATGGATAACCTTTGCCAGTAATCAAGAAAAGTTAAGCGTGGCTGTTTAGAAGAGACAGGGTATAGCCGTCTTTATCTTGATGGAAGCTCACAATACTTTGTGCAAATTGTACAACTTCATCTTCGACTTCAGCATTCTGGTGAGAATCTAAAGAGAGTTTAGCCATGGGAACACCGTCCTGTAGAACGATAGGCAAGTGCATTTCAAACTTTTGGTTATTATGCGAAACCACAACTTTAACTTGATGCTGATCAAATGAGGAGTCTAAATGCAGATATGCGCCTTCATAGCTAGTATTAGCAAGCATTTTTGACGTCTTATTGAAGGTCAATGCTTTTTCATTGTTCATAGCGATGAATCCTGTCTTCGATTACTTTGATCGGATTGTCAATCCGCGCATCCTTGGTTTGGGTAATTGACCACTTTTACAACAATGCTGGTCGTGTTTCATTTTAGTGAAAAAAATGGATTTGTGAACTAGTGTTTTTAACAAAAAGTGTCATTTATTAAAACCATAATTGTAGTGAATTGATATTTTTTAACTATTATTAAAGTAAATAATTTAATAAAAACAATAACTTATGTTTTATTTAATATGTGTTTTATTAGAAAAACTAAAAAATGACCGCCGCGTCTAATCTTTATAGAATGCGATAATTGGCATTAAGTGACAAAATTTTGAACAGACATTTCGATATTTTTATGTATTTTTTGCATAATAAGTGGTCGAATATTAAAATTTTGTTAAAAACTATAAAAAAATTATTACAAGCCAAACATCTCAGGCATAATTATTTCATCTTTAGTTGAACAGGTCACAAATATGGATCCGTCGCCGTGCAGGTCTATGCTTTTAAAACAGAAACATAATTCTGGGGTAATAAAATAATGGAATTTTTATTAGATCCAGGAATATGGGTAAGTTTACTTACGCTTATTATATTAGAAATTGTTTTAGGTATTGATAACCTAGTCTTTATTGCCATTTTGGCTGAAAAACTTCCCCCTGAGCAACGCGATAAAGCGCGTGTCATTGGCCTGTCGCTTGCACTTTTAATGCGTTTGGGCTTGCTGTTTATCATCACTTGGTTAGTCACGTTGACTCGACCGCTGATTACTGTCTTAGATTGGACATTCTCTGGGCGAGATTTGATTCTTTTATTTGGTGGCTTATTCCTAGTCTATAAAGCCGTTACCGAATTGCATGAAAAAATTGAAGGTAAGCCAGAAGTTAAGCTGACCACCAATGTAGTCTACGCAGGTTTCACAGCAGTTGTGGCACAGATTGTGATCCTTGACGCGGTATTCTCACTGGATTCGGTGATTACAGCGATTGGTATGGTCGATAACATCAATGTTATGATGGTGGCTATGGTCGTTGCCATGGTGGTCATGCTGTTGGCGTCGAAACCATTAATGACTTTTGTAAACCGTCATCCGACTGTGGTCATCTTGTGTTTAAGCTTCTTACTGTTGATTGGTATCAGCCTAATTGCGGAAGGTTTCGGCTTCCACATTC
The DNA here is from genome assembly GCF_028649355.1 of Acinetobacter sp. Gutcm_16. Classification (NCBI taxonomy): domain Bacteria; kingdom Pseudomonadati; phylum Pseudomonadota; class Gammaproteobacteria; order Moraxellales; family Moraxellaceae; genus Acinetobacter; species Acinetobacter sp. Gutcm_16. The sequence goes on from NZ_JAQSUV010000024.1 coordinate 117,705, forward strand.
CTAAAGGTTATATCTATTCGGGTATTGGTGTTGCTATTGCGATTGAAGCCTTTAACCAATTTGGTGAGCGCAATGCGGCAAAACACGAAGCGAAAATTCCACTACGTCATCGTACTGCAGATTCTATTTTAAAACTCATGGGTGGCAAGATCCAAGCAGAAGACCCTGATCAGCTTCAAGCGCAAGAAACTTTTGCGGATGAGGAACGTTATATGATTGGCGGTGTATTGACATTGGCCGAACGTTCAGTCGCGTCGATCATGACACCACGTAGTCAAATTTCATGGGTCAATCTTGATGATTCACCTGAGAAAATTCGTGAGCAGGTATTGTCTGTGCCGCACAGTTTATTTCCTGTGTGCCGTGGTAGCTTGGATAAAGTGATCAGTATTGCGCGCGCCAAAGAATTGCTCGATGTTTTAGATGATGAAGAGCAATTGAAAGACTTGATCAAACGTCATCGTCCAATTTACATTTTTGAAAAAATGAAAGTCATTGATGCGATTAATACGTTAAGAACGTCTAAAGGTTCATTGGTTTTGGTGAGCGATGAGTTTGGTAATGTGCAAGGACTCGTTTCACCGCTTGACGTATTTGAGGCGATTGCTGGTGAATTTCCCGATGCAGATGAGCAACTTGATTTGGTGAAGGTTGATGATCAGACGTGGAAGGCAACAGGCATGCTGGATTTATATCAGCTGGAACTGGAACTTGGCATGATCGATTTGGTTGAAGAAGATGCAGGCTATATCAGTGTTGCCGGTTTAATCCTAGATAAAACTCATGGTGATGTACACGTTGGAACTCAACTGGACTACCGTGGTGTTCACTTTGAAGTGCTTGAGTTGGATTCAAATCGAATTAAGACAGTCAATATCACCTATCGTACTGCTTAATCATTGCAAAAATAGATTGTGAGAAAAATGTCAGCCTCGTGCTGGCATTTATTTCTGCTTATAAAATAAGCGCTATGCACTTAAATAAAAAGCAGTTATTCTATGCCCGCAATTGGGCTGTTGTATTTGGTTCTTGACGTTATCGGTTTGGTGAAGACATTTTTTTCTATGCCTATGGTGGTCAAAGCATTGCATTTAGACCATGACAGTAAAACAAATGATTAAAATAAGAATGGAAACACTTCATGCAACTTATGGAAAATGTCGTTGATTTTAATAAGCTTTCAGTAGAGAAAAAACAAGTTCTATTTGAAGAGCTTGAAACTTTTGATCGAAAAATTTTCCCAAATGCAATCCCAGCAGAACTGCATCAATTGTTGTATAACCCTGATGTAGTGGCATTGCCAATTATTCGTTTTTATCATCGCGGAAAAATAGTTGGGCAAAATATTATTGCCATCTTGAAGCTTAAGACAGCGCATCAACCCTTATATATTCTTAGCTCGCGAGCAGCTTTTTTACCTGACTACCGAAATCAAAACAGAACACTTTTATCCGCAATTCGAGTGACCTTGGGTTATCGTTTAAAATATCCTACGCGTCAGTTATGGTTTGTTTCGAGTTTAATGCAGCCAAAAGTGTATCGGCTGTTTGCTTCACGTTCAAAACGTTTTTATCCGCGTGCAGAAGTGTCAATGCCTGATGATTATTTACAGGTTCTTGATCTCATGCAAAACCGTCATGTGAATGTGCAACAGCGCAGTGATGATGTGTTTGTGCATCCTTGTATACTGCCACAGACCACGCCTGAACAATTGATTCGGCTTCGAAATCGAGCCAGTCGTCATATCAACTTTTATATGCAACATACGCCTGATTATTTTGTTGGTATGGGCTTGATGTGTATCTGTAAATTAGATCTGTTGACTCTGCTGGAAGCAGCGATAAACGTGTTTTTAGGGCGAGAAGTTGCCTAAGCAGAAACTCTCGCCATACTTTATTTAGGCTGAAGTACGGATAAGCTGTATATCTGCATATTCATAAATGGTTTCAGCTTTCATTTGATGAATGTGATCCATAAACGCTACATTAAAACTTCCTGTACTTTGGCTTCGAGCATAAGCAAGCTGCCCCGCAATGGCAAAGTGGACATGCGCAGACAGCGCTGCAATGACAGGATTGGTGACTGCGCTATAGGCTGCAATTAATGCACCTAGGGCACAACCCGTAGCAGTAACTTTAGGTTGTAAATGCGAACCACCATTGACTTGGATTACAGCATCAAGCTGTTTGGAAAGGATGTAGTCAGACTCACCAGAAATGGCAATGACTTCAGCCTGCGCCAAAAGTGTTTTTGCTTGATGGTAGACATCGGCACTGCTTGCTGTACTGTCAACGCCTTTGGTTTCGATCTGATTACCCGCAAGTGTACTGATTTCCGATGCATTACCACGAATAACGGTAGGTTGAAAAGCTAATAGCTGATCGATCATTTCAGAGCGCCATTTTAAAAATGGCCCATATCCTACGGGGTCTAATACCCAAGGTATGTTTTGCTGCTGTGCGGTTTGTACCGAGATTTGCATGGCTTGCATTTGTTCAGAGGTTGGTGTACCTAGGTTAATACTGAGCGCTGCACTAATACGGGTGAAACTTTCCGCCTCAAAGGGATTATCAATCATGGCAGGTGAGGCGCCCGCAGCCAATAAAACGTTGGCTGCATAATTGGCAGCCACACTGTTGGTGATACATTGCACCAAAGGTTGTTGCGTTTTCAGGGCAGTCCAAGCTTCAGCAACATATGCCACCAAGACATCGGTTTGGTCTTGAATCGATTGTTTTGTGTTAAGCAAGGACAGGTCTAAAAGCTGGGTCATAGTGGGTGCCCTTATTTGGTGAAATAGTGGTCTTGGTGCTTACATTTACGACAAAATAAAGTCACATATTGATCGGCATCATAATCTACAGTGAGTTCATTTGAACCGCAGTACATACAGCGTTTTTGCGAATAGAAGCTTAAGCGTGGCTCAATTTTTTGCCATGAACGAGAGACAGGTTGGAAGAAAATGGCTTCGTCATAACCTAAAAAGCGGAAAAATAAGACTTCGCTCATTTTGCTGAATGGTAGGTTATGCGGTCGAGGCAGAGTTGATGTTTCCCATTTTTCAACCACACTGCGTTCACGGTATTGTTGTAAAGTTTTTTTCAACAAGTTGGTGTTGATGAAGTTTTCATTTCTGGGTTGTAAGGCTTTACGTTCATATAAATACTCCAATGCAGTTTGGATTAAATAATAAATTTGTCCGACTGCGAGTACATCGAGTAAACGATAACAAAACACTTGGAAACTGTTATTTCCCGCAATTTGAATGCCCCACGTACGGCAGTAAAACTGCATAAATTGGATAATTTCCTGATAGAGCAATTGGTACAAGGCATTTTTGACTTCATCCGCGGTCTTAAAAGGCACACCAAGGCTAAGATTTTCATAAAACCAATAACGTAATTGCTGCGTAACACTAAATAGGCTAGGTTCAGAATAGCCGTCCAAACGTACATTAATATAATACTGATGGGCTTCACTGGCAAAATCTTTGGCAACGAGGATTTGTTCTTTTACCAGTTGTTTGACGAGACTATTTTGAAACAGATAATTGGGGGTGATACTAAAATATTTGATCTGTTCCCAATCAATAAACTCTTGATGCTGTGTATGTTCTTGTGCGTAGTCATCTAACAGGGCCAATAAAAATAATTTATGCATAAAACTGAGTTGACCCAGTTCAAACTCATAAATGTCCTTGGTTTTGGTTTTACGCTGTTCTTGATGACGAGTTTCTTTCAATATTTTTTTGCGCTGGGCTAAACAACTGTCGCAGTGGCAATTTAGATTTGAATTGCTAAAAACACGATGTTGGCAGTGGCTACATTCATGAAAGTTAATTTCTTTGTCGTATTGTTCAGCATCCACCCAAAACATGGCCGCCTGACAAAGTGGACAAGGCGTGCTTTCATCAAGTTGTTTGTGCAAAATTTGAAGCGACATAAGATGAATTTGAGACTCAGGATTTTCTCAAATTATACACGCTAAAATTTCAGAAAGGCGTTGTAAATTGCAGTGTAATTGAACAAGCAGAGGTGCTTTGTAAGCGCTAGATGGGTGAAGCAACGCAGTGACGAATATAGGGCAAAAAAAATACGGCATGCACCGTATTTTTTGGACTAGTAGAATTTAAACGGGGCAAGGTAGAGAGTCATCTTCCATACCTAGTTTTTTAGCTTCAATCATGGCTTGAACTTTTTTGCTCGGCAACTTTTTACTCCCTAGTGTGTCGTAGTGATTTAGAATGCTGCTGACATCATGTGCTTGTAAAGGCATTCCTTCACAGCTCATGAACAGGGCAATGACTTTATGATCAATTTTTGCAGCATGCATTGCTTGCAGCATTTTTATATTTTCGACGCGGACGATATGGTCTTTTAAGTACATCTCACACCTCTTTTATTTTGCTTAAGTTTTATCATGCGCTATGCATATTTAGATACAAGCAAAAACTGTGCACAAAATGTAGCCGATTTGAAAATTAAGTTAGATATTTGAAAAGAGCTGGCTTTATATATTATCGATATCTTTAAGTTTCTCAGCGTTTGAATGGTAGAGAGCTAATGGTACGGTGCAAGTCTAAAGGCTGGTGCAAATATTGCTAGACAAGCACGGCACGATGTGAGGAGTTGTCTGTTTCTTATTCACTTGGTGCAGTCATATGAGCGGGATAAGAACAATAGAATTGAAAAGCTTGTTCAACGTGCCCATATAAATATCATTCAACATACACAGACAGTATGGCAAACTTGTCGTATGATCAAAACATACACAATATAAAGCTGTAGACCAATAGCATTAGGACATGACATGAATATTGCGGCAAATCCAATTATTGAAGCAGATCAAACCGTCTATTTAAAAGACTATCAAAAACCATCTTTTTTAGTAGATAGCATTCACCTCGATATTCAAGTCTATGATGATCATAGCCAAGTTGATGCTGTACTGGAGCTGACGCGCCAAACCGACGGTGATTTGGTTTTACTTGGTCGTGATTTAGAGTTGAAAAGTGTAGTCCTGAATGGCCAGCAACTCAGCCAAGAGCAATATACGCTTGATGCAGAGCAGTTGGTGATTCGTAATGCACCAAATCAGATCAAGCTTGAGACATCGGTGATCATTCATCCTGAGTCAAATACACAACTTGAAGGCCTATATCAAGCGGCATCAGATTTGTTTGTTACTCAAAATGAGCCTGAAGGTTTCCGTAAAATTACCTTTTACCCAGACCGTCCTGATGTCCTTTCAGTTTTCACCACCCGTGTAGAAGCTGACAAAAAATATCCAGTGCTCCTTGCCAATGGTAACTTGATTGAAGCGGGCGAGGCGGGCGAAGGTCGTCATTATACCATTTGGCAAGATCCAACCAAAAAACCAGCATATTTGTTTGCTTGTGTGATTGGGGATTTGGCGGTTTTAAAAGACCGTTATGTGACCTCTGAAGGCCGTGATGTGGCTTTGGAAATTTATGCTGAAGAAAAAGATATTCCGAAATGTCATATTGCGATGGAAGCCTTAAAGCATTCTATGCGTTGGGATGAAGAACACTATGGTCGTCCCTATGATTTAGACAACTATATGATTGTGGCTACCAGTGCTTTCAACATGGGGGCGATGGAAAATAAAGGTCTAAACATCTTTAATACGTCATGTGTTTTGGCGGATGAAGAATACACGACAGATGCCGCGATTATGCGTGTACAGTCGGTAATTGCCCATGAATACTTCCATAACTGGACAGGTAACCGCATTACTTGCCGTGATTGGTTCCAATTGTGTTTAAAAGAAGGCTTAACGGTTTTCCGTGATCAATCTTTCTCAGAAGATTTGCAGTCTGCTGCGGTTCAACGTATTGACGATGTTGCTGTACTCAAAGCGCATCAGTTCCCAGAAGATTCAGGCCCATTGTCTCATCCACCGCGTCCAGACCATTTTGTGGAAATCAATAACTTTTATACTGCAACGGTCTACGAAAAAGGTGCAGAAATTAACCGCATGATGGCAACCTTATTAGGCAAAGAAAAATTCCGTAAAGGAACCGATGAATACTTTGAACGCCATGATGGTCAAGCTGTGACAGTTGAAGACTGGGTAGCCGCTTTAACCGCAGGTTCAGGCGTAGATTTGTCCAACTTCTTAACATGGTATAACCAACCGGGTACACCAAAGTTAGAAGCAGAAGGTCATTATGATGTTGCTGCACAAACTTATACCTTAAACTTTAAGCAAAGTTTAAAAGCACATCCTAAGTATCCGAATCTAAAAGCTGTTCCAATCCCTGTCGCTTTAGCGCTGTTCGATGCTGCAACAGGTGAGCAATTGGTTTTAAACTCAGACAGTTTATTTGAAAATGCCGTCAAAGACGGTGTGTATCTTTTTGACCAAGACCAAGCCAGCATTGTGTTTAGCGGTTTAAGCACGAAACCTGTCGTGTCATTACTGCGTAATTTCTCTGCGCCCGTCAACTTAGAATTTAACTATACCGATGAAGAGTTGGCGTTCTTGATTCAATACGAAACCAATGGTTTTAACCAATGGCAAGCAACGCAAACACTGCTTGAGCGTATTTTACTCAATGGTCATGATGCGCATATTTATATTCAAGCCATTAAAAACACACTACCAGATCTCGTTGAACAAGATCCGCTCTTGGCATCACGTTTATTTGATGTACCAAGCGAAGGTTATTTAGGTAGTCGTATCGACACCGACTACGAACCTGTGAAGATCCAAGAACAGCGTAATGCTTTGATTGAAAAACTAGCACGTGAGTTAGGTGAGTTCTGTAAAGACACGTATTTGGCTTTAGACCCAGATTTGCAAAAAGAGTTCTCACAAGCCATGGGAGTCCGTGCGCTGAAAAACATCATGCTCAGTATGATGGCACGTCAAGGTGATGAAACCGCTTTTGAACTGGCATATCAGCAATATGAAGCTACAGCCAATATGTCTGAACGTTTAGGTGCCCTACGTGTCTTGGTTTGGAATGATGCACCGCAAGCAGAAGCGGCTTTACATGATTTTTATCAACGTTTTAAAGATGAGGCTTTGTCACTAGATCAGTGGTTTACACTTCAAGCGGCACATCCTCGTGCTACGACGGAAACCATTCAATACCTCACTTCACATGCCGATTATGATTTGGGCGTACCGAACCGTATTCGTTCAGTGAGTGGTGGTTTAAATGCAAATCCAGTGAACACATGGAGTTTTGGTGTGGATCATTTCATTGGGCTAGCAAAATATTTAGATGAGAAAAACCCAATTGTTGGTTCTCGTTTACTTCAAGTTTTGTCTCGTTGGTACACATTGGCAGAGCCACAGCGTAGCGAAGTGAAAGCAAAGCTTGAGGCTTTAAAACCACAAGTGAAATCTAAAAATGTCAGTGAGACTTTAAGTAGTATGTTAAGTATTTGATAAAAAGTTTTCTAAATTTTAAGCATTTTCAGGCTATTTTTCAGTAATGGGAAATAGCCTTTTTATTGATTTCATTAAAATTAAAAATACAGTCACTGAATAAATGTAGCGAGATAAAGTATTTATTTACTTGAATTTTTTCTGACGGAAAACAATTTAAGGAGGAATTTGGATAACTTAGTCACAAAAAATGATCAATTAAATGTTTCTTCTACATATTTTCTTCATAATTTATTAACTTTCTGTTACATTTCGCCAGATTTCTTTAAAAGAGTAATAAAAATGAATAAATTATTAGCTGCCTCTATGATTTCTGCAACAGTGCTGATGACAGGTTGTGCGAGTATTATTAAGGGGTCGACTCAAACGCTAACGTTTACCAGTGTTCCAGATTCAGCCAAAATTGAAATTAAAAACCGTGCAGGACAAAGTGTACATGTTGGGCAAACACCTACAACAGTAAGCTTGAAAAAAGGTGCTGGTTATTTCAAACCAGAAGAATACCAAATTACTTTTAGTAAAGATGGGTTTACGCCGAAAACGGTGGCTGTCAAAGGCACAATCAGTGGTTGGTATTTTGGTAATATTATTTTTGGCGGACTGATTGGCTTACTGGCGGTAGATCCAGTGACAGGTGCAATGTACAGCTTTACACCAGAGGATATTAACGCTGTATTAGAAGCTAATAATACAGAGAAAATGCCTAAAAATGACAAAGCCTTAGCGGTGGTATTTACAGATCAAGTGCCTGAAGATGTAATGGCACGCGCGATTCAAATTAAAAACTAATGACGTAAGTTCTGCATTTTGCCGAATAGATACATAAAAATCCCTCGGTTTCGAGGGATTTTTATAGACATTAAACTTTTACGATCAGTACAGGTATCGGAGACTGTGTGAGAACATTTTGCGCCACACTACCTAACATCATCTTTTTAAAGCCTGTACGGCCATGTGAGCCCATCAAAATCAGGTCTGCACCGACTTCATCGGCCACATGAATAATACCTTCAGAAGGAGAGATGCCGCGGATCACTTTGGTATCCACCTCAATTTCATCACGGTCAAATGAGAGCTTTACTTCGGCTAAACGGTCTTGAGCGACTTTTTCAGCATGTAGGAAATAGTCGGTGATGGCTGGTGCTACTTTATAAAAGTCGACTCCGACAAATGGATCAACTGCAATCACGCTCATGAGTGTTACACGACTATTTAAATCTTTGGCCAACTCAAGTGCTTGTTCAACAGCAGCATAAGACATCGGGGATTCATCGACGGCAACCAAAATGTGTTTGTAGCTCATTATCTTCTCCTTAATGGTGCATCTTTATTCGGATTATTTTGCAGTACATGCGAAATCAATTCATATAAAGACGCGTTATAGTTGATTAAGCTTTAACAATGAGAACTGGGAGCTCAGTAGACTTGAGAACATCTTGAGCAAAGCTGCCTAATAGGAATTTTTGAAAGCCTTTACGGCCATGTGAACCCATCACAATCAAGTCATTTTTTAGTGAAGCGGCTGCTTCGACCACAGCATCTTCAGAGACTTCACCTTTGATGATTTTAGACTGTGCTGTTATACCTTGTTCTTGTGCAATTTGAACAGCATCCTGAAGGGCTTTCTCAGCATTGTTGTAGGCTTGTATGAAATAGTCTTTCATGATTGGAGAAGTATAGTAAAAATCAGCATCTTTGAGAGGGTCTTCAGCAACTAAGCTAATCAATGTGAGTTGACTGCCAAAAACTTTGGCAATTTCAGCCGCTTGTTTAACCGCAGAAAAAGAAATTTGTGAACCGTCAACAGGGACTAAAATATGTTGGTAAGCCATCAGAGGGACTCCTTTTGTATAAGATTTAGTTCTTGATTTATTGATAACACACTGCCATTAAATGTTCAATTTTGATCGGGCTAAAAATTGAAAATTCATGAAATTTAAAGAAAATAATTCAAAAAAAAGCCGATTTACGTCTCCAAAATCTTGAGTGAAAAACTCAAGTTTCAGATTTAAAGCAATATTCTCTAAAAGATGCTTCTAGTGTTTAAATGAGGCTGAAATGTGACCTGTTTAATCATGCGATGTGATAGAGATTGTATTAGAATCATTTGAAAAAAGGGTGGGGCCGAACAGTATGATTTTTCAATCAATAATAAAAGTACTTAGTACTGTTTTCATGATTGTGCTTTTGAGTGCGTGTCAAAGTGTAGAAAAGAACACCAAACTGATTGCGGGAACGTTCAATACAGCAACCAATATTCAAATGAAAATGCTAGATCGCTTTGCGCCTCCCGATGTCATCGTACACAATAATATTCCATATCAAGCTAGTCCTGAGCTGAATGTTGATATCTATCAACCCAAAAATATTGAACAATTAAACACAGTGCCCACGGTGGTTTGGATTCATGGCGGCGGATGGGTTTCGGGGTCAAAAGAGCATGCGCGAGGTTATTTTAAGCTTTTAGCTAATCAAGGCTTTAACGTGGTCTCGGTAGAGTATCAGTTTGCACCTGAGGCTATTTATCCCACTCAGTTACAGCAAGTCGATCATGCACTGAATTTCTTACAATTGAATGCTGCTCAGTATCATATTAACCCGAACCAACTGTATTAAGCAGGAGACTCTGCTGGAGCCAATATTGCCAGTCATTATGCTGCACTTTTGACGAATCCCGCATTTGCTCAAGCATCCAATTTTAAGCCGAGCATTCAGCCGAAACAGCTTAAAGGGCTAATTTTGCATTGTGGTATTTATGACTTATATCGCTTTGTAAACACCGCTCCTGAGGAACTCAGGCTCATTGAATGGGGTGTTTATAGCTTGGTTCAAGCTTATACAGGGGAGCGTAAAGAGGATGCAGAGTTTTTAAAGTCAATTTCAACCAGTGAACATATTACGCCACAGTATCCATCTGTCTTTATCAGTGGAGGAAATAAAGACTTTTTAACCAAGAGCCAGTCTTTACCTTTCGTCGAGGTGTTGAAGCAGCATCAGGTTGCAGTCACGGAGGCTTTTTATCCAGACTCTAAGGAGTTTTTGGTGCATGAATATCAGTTTATGATGAGTAAACAAGCCAGCCAGCTCACCTTTGATCGAACTATTGATTTTATAAAACAGACCTCAATGCCGACTGAAACAAAATAAAAAAGTATACAGAAAGACTTGTTTAATTTTTAGTATTTAAATAACATACCGACCGATTGGTATGTTGATTATTGAGTTCCTGATGAATCCTATATTAATGGCTTATGCATTGCTGGCGATGGCAATTATTTCTGAAGTGATTGGTTCGACTTTTTTGGTAAAGTCGGAAGGTTTTACCAAGCTATTGCCTTCTCTGGCCGTAGTGGTTCTATTTTCGTTGGCATTTTATTTATTGTCTCAAGTGATTAAAGTGATTCCATTGGGTATCGCTTATGCGATTTGGGCGGGTGTTGGTATTGTTTTAACCGCTCTGATTGGTTACTTTGTTTTCCGACAAAGTCTAGATCTCGCAGCAATGATCGGTATTGCACTGATTGTTTCTGGTGTGGTCGCAATTAACTTATTTTCAAACTCAACAGGGCATTAACTTCGATGCAACAAGCAAGTCCACGTAAAAAGGCACCGGAACAGGTTCGCCAAAGTATTCTACAACATGCGATCTGTTTGGCTGCTGAAAAAGGCGTGACTGGGGTTTCCATACAAGCTGTGGCTGATTTGGTTGGTGTGAGTAAGGGCGGGGTTTTTCATCATTTTCCAAACAAACAAAAGCTACTTGAAGCGATGATTGTGGAACAGCTTGAACAATTAGATCGTGTTGTTGATGAGTTGATTAGCCAAGACCGAGATCGTTATGGTTGCTTTACCCGAGCCTATATTGAAATTACTCTAGAAAAGCAGGTGCTAGGCTTGGAGCATTCTTGGTCAGCTATTTCGATGATTATGCTGACGGATCGTACCTTTAATGAGTATTGGATTGAGTGGCTAGAAAAACGTTTGGCTCGACATCAGGATACAGACAATGACTTGGAACTTAAAATTTTGCGCTATGCTGCAGATGGCATTTGGCTCACAGCATTTACCGAGGTGGAAAATCTGTCTGAGACGATGCAACTTAAGCAAGAATTGATTCGACGAAGTTATCAGCATTAATTTTTCAAGTTAGCAATATTTAACAATAAAAAAAGCACCCATCGAGGGTGCTTTTTGTATGAGGGCTTAAACTTTTTTGGCTTTAAATTTAAATATAAGCATAACTGCAAAACCAAAGAGTAGTCCCCAAAAGGCAGAGCCAATACCAAAGAACTGTACCCCAGATGCGCTGAATAAGAACGTCATGAGCGCAGCTTCACGGTCTGATACCGCTTCAAATGCAATCGCGATGTTATGACTAATCGTGCCAAACAAAGCAATACCAGCCAAGGCTGTAATAAAAATCGCAGGGAAAGACAGCAAAAGACTGGTCAGGGTGGCTGCGAATAGTCCCATTAAGATGTAGAAGAAACCGCAGCTCATGCCCGCAATATAACGTTTCGATGGATCAGGGTGAACTTGTTCATCTAAACTGACGGCAGCACTAATTGCTGCGGTATTGACACTATAACAGCCAAAGGGTGCGAGTAAGGCTTGAGCGGTACCCGTCCAACCAATCAGTTGATTGACGTGGGGGTTATAGCCATAGCTTTTAATCATGGCAATACCCGGTAAGTATTGCGATGCCATATTGATCACAAATAAAGGCAGCGCTAAACCTAAAATAGCAGACATACTAAATTCAGGCGTCATCCAAACAGGTTGCGCTAGGCTCCATGTGATTTGAGGCGTATGAAAGTCTAAGAACAACGGGCAGAGTAACAAGCCTGCAATCACTGTAATGACAATGCAATAACGTGGGGTAAGTCGCTTAGAAACAATATAAGCCGCCAGCATGGATAAAATAAAACCCCAATGGTCTTGCATACTGGCGAACAATGAAATACCAAACTTCAATAACACACCTGCCAGCATGGCACTGGTTAGGCTTTGCGGGATATACGTCAGTACTTTTTCAAAGATACCGAAAAATCCCAAAATGGCAGTAACTAAACCACAGACCAAAAATGCGCCAATTGCTTCATGTAAATTATAACCACTGCCTGTCGCAATAATTAAGGCCAGTGCTGCCGTAGACCATGAGGTCGATACAGGATATTTAAGTTTCCAAGATAAAAGCAGGCCACTCAAACCAATACCCAGACCTAAAGCCCAGAACCATGAGTTGATTTGCGCGGTATTTGCACCTAAGACTTGGGCGGATTGAATGACCAAGACTGAAGACACACTAATGCCAATGAGGAAGGTAATAAAACCTGCGAATACTGCTGGAACTGAGAAATCTTGAAATAATTTTTGCATGAAGATCAAAACATAATTTGAATGAGTGAAAATTACTATTGTTCAAGGATCATACGCTGGTTCTTGAAAAAGAAAACAGCACATGATGGATTTTTTATCGAAAATAATGAGATTATTCACGAAAATTACAGTGTGGAAAGTGCCAGTTTTAAGCCGAAGCCACAAAACAGCAGACCGACGGTCGCCACCGCAACGGCGGCAACTTTAAACTGTCGGTTGAAATAGCTCGCCAGCTTAATACCTGAAAAAATCAGGATACTAAGATAGGCCATACTGATGATTTGTAGAATAATAGAAAGTAAGGCAAAGCTCAGTGCTGGGTAGGCATAATTTGGGTCGACAAACTGCACAAAAAAAGACAGATAAAACAAAATGGCTTTTGGGTTTAAAAGGCTAATGGTCAGCGCTGAACGAAAAGGATGTAAGGTTTGTAATGTGCTCTGGCCTGTACTTGCTGCAAGCAGTTGTGGGCTGGACTTCCAGGTTTTGACTCCTGCAATCAAGAGTTTTATACCTAAATATGATAGATACAGTGCACCTACAATTTTTAATAAAATAAACAGCCAAGGAAAAGCATGTAAAAGAGATGCTGCACCCAGCACGGTACATAGAATGAGGATCAAATCGCCAGTGAAAACACCTAATGCACCCCAGTAACCTGTCTTAATACCAAATCGTGAGGCAATGGACATCACATAAAGAGAATTTGGGCCTGGCAAAATCACAATTAGAATTGTACCGATGATATAAGTACCGATGTCGATAATACCAAACACAACGTATTCTCAATAAAAAAGCCGATGTTGCATGATAACAAAATCGGCTTTTAAAAGAAGAAAAATCAAGTTAAGCTGAAATTTCTTCATCTAAACCAAAAGACTGACGTAACAGTGTGTTCAGTTGTTGACGAGCTTTAATAAATCCATCAATCCCCCCTTGTAGCAGTTGCGTTGCCATGAGGTCATGTTCAATTTGATCTCTAAACTCAGTTTCACCGAGTGCGTTAAGTGCAGTTGTCGCTGGTGCAATATCACTTGCTGACAGTTGTGCTTTGACTTCACGCGTGTCTTGTTCAAGTGCAGCCAATAAATTAGGTGCAACAGTCAGCAGGTCACAGCCGGCTAGTCCCAACACTTGGTCAATACTCCGGAAGCTTGCGCCCATAATTTCTGTTTTAACCCCATGTGCTTTATAGAACTGGTAAATTTGCTTCACAGACAGTACGCCAGGGTCTTTTTCAACGGGATAGCTGTCCACGCCTTCGGCCTTTTTGTACCAATCTAAAATACGTCCAACAAAAGGTGAGATTAAAGTGACATTCGCCTCCGCACAAGCATGTGCTTGATGCACACCAAACAAAAGCGTTAAGTTGGTATGGATACCTTCAGCTTCCAGCACTTTCGCTGCTTGAATGCCTGCCCATGTCGAAGCAATTTTAATTAAAATACGATCTTGATCTACGCCGTAGTTTTTATATAGCGCCAGCAGCTCTTTGGCTTTTTCGATGGTGGCATTAGTATCATAAGACAGCGCGGCATCCACTTCTGTGGAAACACGACCTTCGATCAACTTGAGAATTTCAACACCAAATTTGACGGTAAGAATGTCAATCGTACGTTCAATAAGTAAGTCATCTTCGAAGCCTTCCGCTTTGGCTTGAGCGAAAGCGTCTTCAATCAACTCTTTATTTTCAGGTTGACTTGCAGCTGCTGTAATTAGAGAAGGATTGGTGGTTGCATCGAGCGGGCGAAATTGGTTAATCGCCGCTAAATCGCTACTGTCGGCAACAATGGTGGTTAAGCTTTTTAATTGGTTTAATGCGGTTTGTGTCATTGATCGTTCGTTCTTAAAGTTATTACCCGTAAAATATTTATAACACAAACTGCTTTTAACCCAAGTGGATTCGGACGTTTTAACAGCAGTTATTATACTTTTTTACGCTGATTTCGGATGTGTTGGATTAAAAAACGCGCAGCCGCGCCCAATTCACTTTCGCGACTCCAGACCAAGTCTACAAAATATTCAAACTTGGGGGTGAAATCTATCAGATCTAATATTTTGAGTTGTTTTTTGAGCTGAGGGTTTTCATTCAACATTTCTAAGGGCAAAACACCCCAACCAAAGTTTTGCATGATTAAGGCGCAAGCTGAGTGATGGTTGTCTGTCCGCCAATACTGTTTGGAATACAGCAATTCTGGCTTAATGCTTTTATCGCGACTGGCAACTACGATTTGACGACTGTGTTGGATTTGTTCAAAGCTGACTTGTGAAAATTTCGCCAGAGTAAAGTCCTTATTGGCAACGGGAACTAAAGTCTCGAGTTTTAATTCTACAAACTGTTCGCTACTTTCAAGTTGTTCACGTTCAAACATCAGTGCCAGTTGTGCTGTGCCATTGAGTAACATTTTCTGTGCGTCTTCTTGAGGTGCAGAAAAAATATTGATTTGTAGACTGGGAAATTCGGCTTCTAATATTGCGATGTAGTCGATCCATTGCATATGTAGTAGTTCCGATACCACTACAATGTTGAGCGAGGACTCCAAACCGTGGCTTAGGGCATAGGCATGCTGTTTCCATTGATTCATTTCGGTCAACAGTTGCTCGGTCTTTTCGTACAAAGTCATGGCTTGTGCTGTTGCTGTAGGCTCACGTCCTTCGCGTAAGAAGAGCTGTAGGTTTAAGTCTATTTCCAAGTTAGCAATTGACATACTTACGGCCGATGGTACTTTGCCCAGCTTGCGTGCAGCAGCTGAAAATGAGCCTGACTCAATCACGGTTTTAAAAATAATCAGTTGCTCTTGATTGATATTCATAATTTTCTATCTTTCAGTTTTATTGAAAGAACCTAACTCGATTAATCAATATTATAAAAATAAAATAGCCAATATCCAATCATGAAAGAGTAATTAAAAATGTTGATTTCCAAAAGAAGGATTATTCATGCGTTCAGCTATGAAATCATCCTATTGGTGATCATTGCTGTTGCCTTAAGTTTCATATTCCATATGCCTTTAGAAGTCACAGGTGTACTCGGTATTGCCATGGCTGTCACTTCGGTCATATGGAATATGGTGTTTAACCATTTTTTTGAAAAGTTTGAAGCGAAAAGAAAGCTAAAAAGAACCATCGGTGTGCGTGTTCTTCACGCGATTGGTTTTGAGGGTGGTTTGATGCTGGCAACCATCCCAATGGTGGCATATGCAATGCAAATGAGTATTTGGCAAGCTATCGTGCTCGACTTTAGTTTAACCATGTGTATTTTGGTTTATACCTTTATTTTCCAGTGGTGTTATGACTGCCTAGAAGAACAGTTAGGCTACAAACCAAAATATCATTAATAATTAATTAAAAAATCCATTAATTAGTCATAAAGGCCTTATCTGATAAAGTAAGGCCTTTATTGATATTAAATACTTTATATTTTAACAAAAGATAAAAAATGATCACAATTTGACCATGTAAATAACTCCATTTATTACATAACTTCTAAATATAAAAACAAAGAAGTGTTTTTATAAAACTTAATAAAAAATATATCGTACAAGGAGTTAGACGATGAAAATAGGCGCTTTAATTGTATCTATAGCTTTACTAAGTGTTACACAGTCAGGCTTTTCAGCTACAGGTGGAAGTTTTAAACGGTTTTCTGTTTCTGCGGGGTGGTTACATGCTATGCCTCAAGGAAAGGCCAATCCATTTAATATTTCGACTCCAATTGCAAATGGTAAGAATGCAAATATTGGATCGGTCTCATTGAATGCTGTTGTTAATTCAATTGATCCTTCGGATGTAAATGCAGATGCTATGAAAAGTATTCTTAATATGCTTGGAGATATGTATAAAGAAAATCCGAACGAACCTGAATTGAGCCAGTTCTTTGAGCTAAAAAATATGAATGGTACAGATGAGGTCTATTTAAAAGATGCTTTGTCAGGTAGTGCAGACTTATACGGTTTAGAGCAATGGACAGCTGGGGGGAGCGGCCTTGAAGTTCAAGATGCAGATACGCTCGGTTTAATGATGAATTATTATGTAAATGATAATGTTTCATTACAGCTGATTGGAGGAATACCGCCAAAAGTCGATATTAAAGGAAAAGGAGAAATATTAGCGCCTATGTCAGGTATAGGCCATACAGGTATAGGTCTTGATTTGCCTTTAGCACAAGATATTCCAATTACAAATTTAGGAAGTAAGTCTAAAGTTGCGACAGTCCGTGCTTGGACTCCTGCATTTGAAGCACAATATCAGTTTGGTCAGTCTGGGATAAATAAATTCCGCCCATATGTTGGCTTAGGCATTATGTATGCACATTTTGGTAGCATTAAAGTGAATGGAGAAACCAAGGCTGACTTAGTGGCAGCAGGCCATATGATTCAAAATATTCTAGATGGGAAAGCTGGAGCCGCTCTAGATCGGGGGCAATCAAGTGCATCTCCTTATGTAAAAGTAAAATCTGAAGATGCCTTTGCTCCAATCGTAAGTCTTGGTGCAACATATGACATAACTTCTAATTGGTACGGCGTGGCGTCTGTTTCATATTCAAAATTAAATAATAAAACGACGATTGATGTTATAGATAGGAATATAGGGAATCGTTTAATTCATTCTTCTACTAAAATTGATATCGATCCCTTAATTACTTACCTTGGCGTAGGTTATCGTTTTTAATCTAATCAGTGAAAAAGCATTTAGGAATGCTTTTTCTAACCATAATGTTTCATTTCAGCTATAAAAAATAAAAAGACCCTTGGAAGTACAATTTCCAAAGGTCTTTTTTTCAAAAGTGAAAACAGTTAATTATTTTTCAATAATTGCCGTTACACCTTGGCCACCAGCAGCACAAATTGAAACCAGTACGCGACCTGAACCTTTTTGGTTGATCAGCTTCGCAGCAGTAGCAATGATACGGCCACCAGTTGCAGCAAATGGGTGACCTGCTGCAAGTGAAGAACCTTTTACGTTGAGTTTAGTGCGGTCAATTGAACCGAGTGGAGCATCTAAACCTAAACGGTCTTTACAGAATTTTGGATCTTCCCAAGCTTTCAACGTTGAAAGAACTTGCGATGCAAATGCTTCATGAATTTCGTAGTAGTCGAAGTCTTGAAGTTTAATGCCAGCACGCTCAAGCATACGTGGAACTGCATAAGCAGGTGCCATCAATAGGCCTTCTTTTTTCTCAACGAAATCAACCGCAGCTGTCTCTTGGAAGGTTAAGTAAGCAAGCACTTCGTGACCGTTTGCTTTTGCCCATTCCTCAGATGCTAAAAGCACACAAGACGCACCATCCGTAAGTGGTGTTGAGTTACCCGCGGTCATGGTACGCGCATCGCCTTTACCAAAAGCTGGTTTGAGCTTAGCAAGTTTTTCAACAGTAGAGTCAGCACGTAAGTTGTTGTCACGCTCTAAACCTAAGAATGGTGTGATTAGGTCATCGAAGAAACCTTCTTCGTAAGCCGCAGCCATTTTTTGGTGTGAAGATGCAGCAAGTTCGTCTTGTGCTTCACGTGCAATACCCCATTCAAGCGCAGTAATAGCTTGGTGATCACCCATAGAAAGACCAGTGCGTGGCTCACCATTTTTCGGCGCATCCATCAAGTCTTTTAAGTTGATTTTGGTTAAAGCTTTTAAACGGTCTTTACCCGTTTTTGCAATGTTGAGTTCAAGCAATGCTTTACGTAAACCATCACCAAACGCAATTGGTGCATCAGAAGTCGTATCTACACCACCAGCAACACCCACTTCAATTTGGCCCAGTGCGATTTTGTTGGCAACTAAGAAAGCTGCTTGTAAGCCAGTACCACATGCTTGCTGAATATCGTAAGCAGGTGTTTCTGGTGCAAGTGCAGTGTTTAGTACACATTCACGGGTCATGTTAAAGTCACGGCTGTGTTTAAGTACCGCACCAGCAACCACTTCACCAAGGCGTTGACCTTGAAGGTTAAAACGTTCAACAAGACCGTTTAGCGCTGCTGTGAACATATCTGTATTCGAAGCGGTGAAATATGCGCCATTTGAGCGAGCGAAAGGAATACGGTTACCACCGATAATAGCCACGCGGCGAACAGTGTTTTGACTCATGGTTTGATCCTGTTGAACAGCAGTTTGAGTTTTTGGTTTTGAAGCATTTGTAGAAGAAGCGGGGCTTTTACTACGAGTTGACGCAGCACGGGTGCGAGTCGGCTTAGTCGTGTTATTTACTGATTGGGTTGTTGTGCCAGTACTTTTAGTTCTACGAGATGTACTTTTTGATGTATTTGACACAGCTTCCGTAGCAGAATTTTCCACTGCTGGATTTTCTTGAGTTGTTTTGCTCATAAGGCTTTTCCAAGCATGTTAATCTATTCTTAGGGTGTACATTAGCATATTATAAAAAGGGCTGAATTGACTAGAATGACATTGCAACAGGCTTTCAGGTCAAGACATATCATCTATAACTCAAGTATGATTCTATAGAAACCGATGGAACTATTGAAATATAAGACTCTAGACATCACTTTGAAGTTAAAAGGATATCTTTGAATCCATCAACAATTAATTTGTATGAGAGATAAAAACATGACTGATCAATACCAAACATTCGCAAAATCTCCGATTGGTAAATTTGTCATTAAAAATTTGGGTTTACCTGCACCAACTTTTTTAGACCGTTTTGAGTCAGCAACACCTGTTATTAAAGGTGCTGTTTTACTGGGTGCAGCAGCAAACAGTTCATTATCTGGTGCAATTGCGCAAGTGTTGGCAAATGTTCATGCCAATAGCTATGCAGGTAACAATGCACAGTTACAGCAAGCTGCGGCTAAAGTGGGCTTAAATTTAAGTGCATTTAATGCAGGCGACAAAGAGTCTAAATTCAAAGTTGTTATTTTTGATGCATCTGGCATTGAGTCATCAGAGCAACTCAATGAGTTATATAACTTCTTTAATCCTATCGCACGTCAAGTGGCTGCTTCTGGTCGTGTGATTGTGGTAGGTACGACACCTGAAACTGCGGGTAGCGTGAAAAAAGCGATTGCACAACGCGCGCTTGAAGGCTTCGTGAAGTCTGTCGGTAAAGAATTTAAAAAGGGGATTGCAGCACATTTGATTTATGTGGATGCAGGTGCAGAAGCAAATCTTGAGTCAACTTTACGTTTTGCAGCATCTCCACGTTCTGCTTATGTTTCTGGTCAAGTGATTCGCGTATCTAAAGCTGCTGTTGTAGATGTAGATTGGGCTAAACCACTGGCAGGTAAAACGGCTGTAGTAACAGGTGCGAGCCGTGGTATTGGTGAAGCGATTGCACATGTCTTGGCACGTGATGGTGCGCATGTGATTTGTTTAGATGTACCACAGCAACAAGCAGATCTTGACCGTGTTGCAGGTGAGATTGGTGGTTCAACACTGGCAATTGATATCACAGCAAACGATGCAGGTGAAAAAATCAAAGCTGTGGCAGCTGCTCAAGGCGGATTAGATATTATCGTGCATAACGCAGGTATTACTCGTGACAAAACTTTGGCAAATATGAAGCCTGAGCTTTGGGACTTGGTGATTAACATTAACTTGTCTGCGATTGAACGCGTGAATGATTATTTACTTGCGAACGAGGGTTTAAATGCCAATGGTCGTATTGTTTGTGTATCATCAATTTCAGGTATTGCGGGTAACCTAGGTCAAACCAACTATGCTGTGTCGAAAGCAGGTGTCATTGGTGTGGTTAAATTTACTGCTCCAACGTTGACGAATGGCATTACGATCAATGCGGTTGCGCCAGGTTTCATTGAAACGCAAATGACTGCTGCGATTCCATTTGCAATCCGCGAAGCAGGGCGTCGTATGAACTCGATGAGCCAAGGTGGTTTACCTGTAGATGTTGCTGAAACCATTGCTTTATTTGCAGCGACAGCATCGACTGGTTTAAACGGCAACGTGGTACGCGTTTGTGGTCAAAGCTTGTTGGGTGCTTAATTTAAAAGCTTGAATTTATCTCTCGTTTAGAGGGGGGTAAATTCTTTATATTATAAATGGGATGGCATTTTCCCTCATCCCAACCTTCTCCCTGAGGGAGAAGGTGCTTTCAAAAAATATTGAAATAAAAACTTCTCAAAGGTTCAGTATGAAGACTCGCCATTTTAGTCAACTTCCAAAACCATATATGGCTTATCCGAAAGTCATTCAAGGTTTGATCTTTAAAAAACCAAAAGGTGAAAAAGTCTTACCGCAGGTTGAGTATGTGGTGGATTCTTTTAACGTCGATCAAAAGCATTTGAAAGCTTATAACCAAGTGTGTGGCTTTAAAAATAATGGTTATATTCCTGCGATTTATTTGGCCGTATTATCGCAAAGCCTACAAATGCACATGATGGGGCAAGAGCCGTTTCCATTTCCTGTGCTAGGTTTGGTACATATTCGCAATCAAGTCAAACAAATGCGTAAAGTTGGTGTCAATGAAACCCTCACTTTATCATGTAAATATGGCGCGCTTGAGCCACATGATAAAGGTGTTCAATTTGATTTTATTACCACAGTGAAAGTTGGCAATGAAGTGGTGGTTGAAGCATTGACCACGTATTTAGCACGTCAAAAGACCGATGGTAAAACAGCACCAAAATTAGTTGAAGCAACGACTCCAGATTATCAGCCGAATGCAGTCTGGGAAGTCTCTGAAAACACAGGCCGTCGTTATGCAATGACCTCGGGCGACTTCAACCTCATCCACATTCATGCGGTAACAGCAAAAGCTTTTGGTTTCAAACAGGCCATTGCGCATGGCATGTGGAGTAAGGCGCGAGCGTTAGCTTCGATCACATTGCCTGATGCTTATGAGGCGGATGTTTGGTTTAAACTGCCGATGTATTTGCCGTCAACAGTCGATTTTATGACCGCGACAGAAGGTGTAAATACGGCTTTCTTCATTCGAAATAGTAAGAACCAAAAACCGCATGTGACGGGACAGGTCAAAGCACTATAATTTTAAAAAGCCCAGTTTAGATTACACTGGGCTTTTTTATGTCAGCTTAAAAATACAAGGATGTGTAAATGAAAATTTTAAAACAATATTTACAAGCGAATCCGAACCATTACCAAGGCTATGTTGACCCACGTTTTCAAAGTGTTGCCCATCTCTTTAGCCGCTTACAGGATGCTCGTTCAGCATATGGTGGTGCAGCCTGTGTTTTATATTTTCAAGGTGAAAAAATTGTCGATATCTATACGGGTTTAGCAGCGGTAGATTCTCCTTGGCAGGCCAATACCATGTCGGTGTGTTATTCGACAGGCAAAGGCGTGCTCGCAACCTTGGCGCATATTTTAGTCAGTCGAGGTGTGCTGAATTACGACCAACCGATTGCGGATTATTGGCCTGAGTTTGCCCAAAATGGCAAAGGAAAGATGACGCTAAGACATGTGCTGAGTCATCAAAGTGGATTATTTGATATTCGTAATAACATTGCCGATGCAACAGAGATGTTGGACTGGGCACATATGTTAGATGTATTTGAAAGGGCGCAACCACGTTTTGCAATTGGTGAAGATGCTGCCTATCAACCTTTGTCATTTGGTTGGCTAGTCGGTGGTGCTTTGGAAAAAGCAACGGGGAAACCTTTAACTGAACTCTTCCAAACCTATTTAGTTAAGCCATTTGAGCTAGATGGGGCTTACTTTGGTGCACCCAGTGCTGAATTAAAACGTATTGCGAGGCCCATTACTCGTCCTGTATCTATCCAACCAAATCAAAAAAGTCCAACGAAGGTGCGTAAAGTCTCATTGCTAGATAAAGCGATGCAGTGGTCAGGGCAAGATCCACAAGATTTTCAGGATGGCATGATTCCCAAAGGCATGAAAAAGGTCAGCTTTTACCATGATGATGCGATTCAGGCGATCATTCCCGCAGCAAATGGTGTATTTACAGCCAATAGTTTAGCCAAAGTGTATGCGATGCTATCTCAAAAAGGGATTTGGAAAGGTCAGCAGTTGATTCGTCCAGATGTATTTTCTGAATTGAGTCGAGTGCAATATAGCTATCGAGATCGCGTGATGCCGATACCTATGCATTGGCGCTTGGGGTATCACCGTATATTAACCTTAGGAAAAACCGCAGAGCAGGGTTTTGGTCATATGGGCTTTAATGGTTCAGGGGCTTGGGGCGATAGTGAGCGAGGCTTAAGTTTTGCTTATACACATAACTTTGCTACAGGTTCTTTAACTGGGGATTATCGTCTTTGGGCTTTGAGCCAAGAAAGTTTACGCTGCGTAGATGCGATCTTAAAAGGTAAAAAAGGTTGGTTTTGACAGGCCGGAGATTTAGTCATCGTCTAAAATATGTTATGTTCGTCGCGGTTTAGGTTTTGAATATTTGTGACATGAAGGCTCCCATTCTTATCCCGCTGGTTGCTACAGGATTACTCTTAGGTTGTTCCGAGGCGAATCAAACGCAACATGATCAGTCTAAACTCCAAGTGGCAGAACAAAAGCAGATTATTCCTGCGTGGGTTGGGAGTTATCAGGGGACAACGCCGTGTATGGGATGTTTGTCCCGTTGTGAAGACTGTCCAGGTATGGCAGTTGCACTTGAGCTGCATGAAAACATGACTTACACCCTAAAACGAGAAAGTTTGAGTGGTCATAATGAAATCGAAACTTTGACTGGAGCACTTCGTTTTAATGCTCAAGATCAGCACAAGGTTGAGTTGGTGAACGTAACCACGCGAAACTTACTTTATGTCGATTTAGAAGACCGTGTTCTAGAAATACGTGAAGATGTGACTGGAAAAAAATATCAAATGCAGAGTGATTTTATTTTAGTGAAACAGGCTTAATTTTCAAATGGCTAGCTCTTAGTTTAATTGTTGAAATATTGAGAATTTTTGGATAATTTGGAAATAATCAATTAGCTTGTAAAAATATGAAATTTAAGGAATCTAGCCTAACAGATATTATTGCTGCTATTTCGGCAGTAGCGCTTGTTGTTACAATGGCTTCACAAACCTATTTTTACTATAGGTTAGATGCACTTTGGTTGCTATCTATTTTACCACCATCGGTGTTTTTTATTGAAGTTCTGAGAGTTTTAGCGCTTGTAGTAATTTTAATTCTAGGAGCATTTGCATCTGAAGCTATTTATAAGCTTATTATTAAACTTTGCATGAAAAAAAGAAAAATTCTTTATAAGGATAATGCGGATGCAATAAAGAATTTATTAGATAAGAAGAGAAAGTCTTTTGTTCGTGGTTACGCAGTTTTTTCTATAGTCTTACTTTATTTTGTATTGGTTGCTTTTCAAAAGTTTGGTTTTCTTATTACAACAGAAGTAATGTTTTGGACAGCATTTACTTGGGGATCACTTTTAAAAACTGTTTCTAGTAAAGAATTAAATAATATAACTAGAAGAGTTAGCCTTGTTTTTATTCTTATCTGTACAACTGCTTTAAATGCAGAAATCAAAATCGCTTATATAAATACTGCTCCTATTGTCTTTATGAAAAGTGAAAAGGGGGAGAGGAATGAAGTAAAGCTTTTGGATATGTATCAGGATAAAGTAATAGTATTTTATCAAAATGATTCTAAATATGAATTTAATGTTTTACAAAGTGATCAAATAGAAAAGATTGTTGGATCTTCGATTGTAAATTAACTCACTCCATTCACTCTTTGGCAAAAAAACAGTATGCTTAGGCCTATAAAAAGGAGCATACATGTATCAAGTACTTGCACGGAAATATCGTCCTCGCAATTTTAATGAGCTAGTGGGTCAAAACCACGTCTCTCGAGCGCTAACCAGTGCTTTGGAGCGAGGACGTTTGCACCATGCTTATTTATTTACAGGAACGCGTGGGGTTGGAAAAACCACCATTGCCCGTATTTTGGCGAAGTGCTTGAACTGTGAAACAGGTGTGACTTCAACACCGTGTGAAGTTTGCCCAACCTGTACCGCCGTGAATGAAGGCCGTTTTATTGATTTAATTGAAATCGATGCGGCATCACGGACTAAAGTTGAAGATACGCGAGAGCTTTTAGATAATGTTCCTTATGCACCGACGCAAGGTCGTTTTAAGGTCTATTTGATCGATGAAGTACATATGCTGTCTACGCATTCTTTTAATGCTTTACTCAAAACATTGGAAGAACCACCTGAACATGTAAAATTCCTTTTTGCAACGACAGATCCGCAAAAGCTCCCAATTACTGTGATCTCGCGCTGTTTGCAATTTACATTACGCCCTTTGGCTGTAGATGAAATTACTGAGCATCTGGGGAATATTTTAAATAAAGAAAACATCCAAGCCGAACAAGATGCGATTTGGCAAATTGCAGAGTCTGCCCAAGGCTCATTACGTGATGCACTTTCTTTGACAGATCAGGCAATTGCTTACGGTCAGGGTGCTATCCAGCACCAAGATGTCAAAGAAATGTTGGGTTTAATCGACCGTACCATTATTTATGATCTGATCCTTGCGATACATCAAAACCAAAAACAACGGGTGAGTGAGTTGCTGATGCAATTCCGCCAGCAAGCACTGGATGTATCTTTAGTTTTGGATCAGCTGATTTCGACTTTACATGAGTTGGCTCTATTACAATATTTGCCAGAACTTAGTCTCAAATATAGTGCTGAAATTAATAAAAAAATCATGCAATTGTCTCAGCAAATTGCTGCACAAGACTTACAACTTTATTACCAAATTGCATGTAAAGGGCGTGCTGAATTACAGCTAGCAGTCACCCAAGAGCAAGGCTTTGAAATGTCAGTGCTGCGCATGTTGGCGTTCCGTCCATTACAACCGAATGAAGTACTGGTAGTTCAGACGAATAGCGCTGTAGTTGAATCTGTACATCAAGCGGTAATACCGAGTGCTGATCCAGAAACGACTTTGCAGCAAGATGCTCAAATTGCAGATGTTGAAGTAGAATTTGAAGATGCTGCAATAACTCAGAATGCAGAACCTGAGTTTAAGCCTGGACTTGATGATGTCGATCTTTCAGAAAGCGTCGAAGATAATAAACCATCAGTGGACTCATCTCAGCAATCTGATCAAATCGTTTTCGATCCTTCCAGTGATGAAGTGTTGTTCGATTTAGATGAAGCAGACGAATTTAATGCACAAAGCAATGACGATGAGCCAAATAGTGATGATTTCTTATTTGATGAAATTGTACCGCTAGACCTAGAAAGTCAAAATGAAGCATCCGTTGAACCTGCCGCAGTAATAGCTGACGCTGTGCGAGCAGAGTCTTCTGATTTAGCAAATGAAGTGCTTTCAGTTGCTAATGTTGAGGACACCCAAGTTGTAGAAAATGAAAGCCAGCAAACAGTTGCTACTATTGTAGAGTCTGCTCAACTTGAACAGGTTTCATCTGCATCAGTCGATTTAATGCCGCAAGATATTTTACAACTTCAACCGCAGCAGTTAGTCGGTGAGTGGACAGTAGAGAAGTGGGAGTACTGGTTCAGAAGCAGTGGCTTATCACCCGCGGTACAAGAGTTGGCTCAGCAAGGTTTAATGGCTGGACAAATTAATGCAGAGTCTGTGTTTATGATTCCACAGCGTTATGAGCAACTCCTCACCCAATTACGTCATATTTTAGAAGATGCACTCAAGGCTGAATGGCCGCAGACGCGTTTTGATGTGAAATATGCAGAAGTTGAAACGATTACGCCGTACACCATGCAGGCGCAGCGCAAGCAAAAAGCATTTCAACGTGCGCATGAATTACTACAAAATGAAGACACGGTCAAAGGCCTTGTACAAACTTTTGATGGTGAATTGCAGAATATCCAACTTAAGTAATGCCATGGTTTAAGTAGAGGCGCAAAGCACTCCGCATTTCAGAGGGGATCGGGGTGCTTTTTCGTGTTTCACGGTCTACAAAGACATGAACAAAATGTCCTTGAGCTGAAGCAGTTTCTTGACCAAATTTGAAAATGGCAAGTTCGTATGTGAGTGAAGAGTTCCCTATTTTGGAAATAGTCACACCAACATCAATAATCTCAGGATAAGACAACTCATGTAAGAAACTGCATGCTGAGTCGACCACTAAACCAATAATAGGGGATTGGTGAATATCAAAATTTGCTTTTTCTATCAGTAAGGCATTTGCGGCAGTATCAAAATAGCTATAGTAGGTGACGTTGTTGACATGGCCATAGAGATCGTTGTCCGACCAACGTGTCTGAATCGGTAAAAAATAATGAAATTGGTCACGTGTCTTTGCAGCTTGTCTCATCGTTATTATCCTTAAAAATCATCTTATAAATAACCTAAGTTAATTATATGGCTTAGCTGTAAATGGCTTGATAAATTTCGCGTGCCTGTTGCCACTCTAGTTCTCTTGGGTTGTTTTGTAGTAGGCGTGTTTGCAACATGGCATCGGTTGCAAGCTGATCTAGACTGTGTTCAGAAACATTTAATTCTTTGAGTTTTAAGGTTAAACCACTGCGGTCTAAATGGTTTTGCATATGATCGACGAAAAGATCAGAAAGACCATCGGTACAGCCTGTACTTTTTGGGTCGAGCCAGCAGATCAGTTCCGCATAATGTTGCTTAGCTTGGGGGAGGTTAAACTTTAAAACCTCTGTCAGCACTAAGGCATTACTGTGTCCATGAGAAATGTGAAAATGACCTCCCAGTGGATAAGCCAGCGCATGAACAGCACCTACTGGAGCATTGGAAAAGGCTTGTCCTGCCAACATCGAACCGACTAACATATTTTGTCGAGCTTCTAAATTTCGACCATCTTCTAGCACCAAACTGAGGTTCTGATTCAGCAGTTTTAAAGCCTGTTTTGCTAACATGTCTGCATAGGGGTTTTTCTTGATTTTAGAGGTATAGGCCTCAATCGCATGTACCATCGCATCAATGCCTGTAGCAGCACTAATATGACGCGGCAGGTTTTCAGTGAAAGTTGCATCCAAAATCGCCACATCGGCAAAAAGAACGGGTGCTACGATTCCAGTCTTTGTCGTTTCACCTGTGGTGACAATTGAGATCGGTGTGACCTCAGAGCCTGTCCCTGCAGTGGTAGGGACTAAAATTAAGGGTAGACGAGGTGCTTGGGCATTATTCATCCCATAAAGATCTGATAACTTTTGCTGCTGTGCAGGATGGCTCAGGATGGCAATAATTTTTGCAACATCCATAGAGCTGCCGCCACCAAAACCTAAAACGATATCTACCTTTTGCTCTTTGGCATAATTAGCCGCATTTAAAACAATTTGTTCACTTGGATCTGCTTCAACCTCACTGTAAATACTATAAGTGAGCGAGAGATCTTCTAATATTTCTAAGATGGGAAGATGAAGCTGATGCTTTAACATGCCTGCATCTGTAACCAATAACAGATGCTGATAAGGACGTGCTGTTAAAATGCCTCTGAGCTGTTGAATGCTGCCTAAGCCAGAAATAATATTCGGCACAGTTTGAAATTGAAATTGGTTCATATCAGCATCCTTTTTTATATCTTATCCAACAATATTGTTTTGTACTTCTATAGGATTCATCCTCTAAATAACTTAACATAAGACACTTGAAAATAAAGCTGTTTCGAGGTGGTTATGTCATTCACAGCGCCCTATAAGGTGTTATGTGTCTGTTTAGGAAATATTTGTCGTTCTCCTACGGCAGAAGTGGTTCTCAGACATTTTTGTGATGCACATCAGCTCAACATCGAAATCGATTCGGCGGGAACCAGTAATTACCATCCCAACAAAGCACCTGACTTGCGTAGTCAAGAACATGCTTTAAAACGGGGCTATGATTTATCCAGCTTACGTGCACGACAGTTACAGACCCGTGATTTTGTCCATTTCGATTTAATTTTGGCGATGGATCATCGTAATTTTGATGATATTCAAGCGTTGTATCAAACAGCGCAAACTGAATTTGGTGCTCAACCTCTCCGCGCTAAAGTTGCACTCATGTCTGAACATGACGCGCAGTATCCGCAGCAAGCATTACCTGATCCTTACTATGGTGGCTTTGATGGTTTTGAACGTGTTCTTGACCAATGTGAGTCGAGCAGCCAAGCGTGGATCAGTATTTTTAAACAACAATTTGAACAGTAATTAAGGTTCGTGCATGCAAATCGAAACACAAAAACAGCTTAAACCTTTTAATACGTTAAGCTTAAATGCGATAGCCTCTCATTATGTTCAAATTCACAGTCCAGATGAGCTTGTAGAAGCATTGGATTATGCACAGCAACACGCTTTGAATGTCATGATTCTATCTGGTGGAAGTAATATGCTGCTTCCTGCACAAATTAATGCTCTGGTTGTGCATATGAACATTTTAGGCGTAGAAAACCTGTCTGAAGATGCGAATACCAAAACTATACGGGTCGGTGCGGGTCAAGTTTGGCATGACTTTGTGCTTTGGACGACAGAACACCATTTATTTGGCTTACAGAATTTGGCATTGATTCCGGGCCTCGTGGGCGCATCTCCTGTACAAAATATTGGCGCTTATGGTGTAGAGGCCGGTGAGTTCATCGAAAGCGTGCAAGTCTATGACCGACAGTTGAAAACATTTAGCGATATTCAAGCTAAAGACTGTGCATTTAGTTATCGTCATAGTATTTTTAAAGATGATCCAAATCGCTATGTGATTACACATGTGACTTTTAAGTTATTGAAAAAAGAAGATTTGAAAATTAGCTATGGTGACTTAAAACAAGCCGTGGGTGATGAGCTAACAGCTTTTAATTTACAACAACAAGTGATTCAGATTCGTCAAAGTAAATTGCCTGATCCTAAAGAATTTCCTAACGTAGGCAGTTTTTTTAAGAACCCAATTATTAGTCAGCAAGCTTATGACCTTTTAGCCCAACATTTTGAAAAATTGCCACATTATCCGCAGCTGAATGGTGATGTTAAAATTGCAGCTGGTTGGTTGATTGATCAATCGGGCTGGAAAGGTAAGCAGCTCGGTGTTGTCGGGATGTTTGCTAAACAAGCCTTGGTTTTAGTCAATTATGCCAATGCAGATTTGAATGATGTACAGAGCACATACCGTGCAGTACAGCAGGATGTGTATAATAAATTTAAAGTTTTGTTGGAACCTGAGCCTGTGCTTTTTAATTCGGCGGGTCTCATCCAATCTCATCAGGATCATTAAGAGTATGAGTAAAACCCATAAAATGGTACGTTTAATGCAAATCACTTCGGTGCTGTTTGCATTTTTCGGCTGTTTAATGATTTTTATTTATACGCCTTTTTATTCTAAGCTGATCGTGGCGACATTGAATGCCTTTGTCCCTGTAGATGTCAATGAAGTTGCAGCACAGAGTCAAAAAATGGCAGCACTCAGTGAGCAAGAAAGCTTAGAACCGGGTTCTGATTTGTGGATTGCCCGCCAAGCGTACTTACAGTTGATGGAAGAGCAAATCAAAGAACATAATTCGCAAAACCTAACCACGATTCAGGCACGTTATAAAGCACTGCAAGAGTTGATTATTTCTGAACAGCGTGAAGAACAAGAAAAAGAGCAAAAGCCTCAAATTCCTTTGGTGGTTGAGGAGGCAAGTTCTGAGGTTGACCCGACTGAAAATGTCAAAGAACTGTTAGAGCTGAATAGCAAAGAAAATAAAGCCCTGATGGAACATTATCTCGACTTTTTAAAAACACATAAAGTTGAGACTGTAGAGGAAGAGCCGATAGATGAACAAATCTATCAGGACATCGCACAAATACATGCACAAAATGAAGAGAGAAAAGCGGCATTAAACATGCCGAATGCCATAGTCGTTTTGGGTGGTGGATTAACTTTAGACAAAAACCGTAAAGATATTGTGGTGAATGAATATACGCGACTACGTCTTGAAACCACTTTACAAGTAGAACAACAGTTTAAGTTGCCCATTGTGCTTAGCGGTGTCGAAGCCCCGTATATGCAAAAATGGTTAAAGGCACGTGGCGTCGATGCGAAACTATTGGAAGATCGTAGTATGAACACCTGCGAAAACTCGCGCTTTAGCTCTTTGCTGTTGCAGAAAAAAGGTGGCGCACCTAGAGTGATTTTAATTACAGATCAATATCATATGCCACGTACACGCCGTTTATTTGCTTTAAATGGTATCGAAACACAGCCGATAGAGGCGCCAATGCCGACCCAATTAACCCAATGGCGTCCAAGTGAACAAAATTATGATCATAGTCGCCGTGCCAATTATGAAATGCTCGCAACGATACGCGATGTACTGTTGGGTTCGAGTGACTGTCGGGAGATTCCATAATGCCTGAACTTCCTTTTTTAAATCCTTCGGTACTCAAACAACTTGAACTTCCTGTGCCAAGTCGTGAGACAACACCGCAGCTTTTAATGCCTTTGAATCTAAACCAGCCGTATGAGGCATCGGTGGAGATGGTATCTTATCGTCGTTTATACGGTTTAGATGCATTGGACTGTGATCACTGGCAAGGTTATGTTCAAATGCCTTTGTTTAAGCTGCATGTCCAAGTTTTTGCACCAAAAATTGAAAAAATCAAAGGTTCAGTCTGTCTGTTGCATGGTTATTTAGAGCATAGCGGAATTTATCAACCTATTATTAAAGAGTTGCTTGAACAAGGCTTTAGTGTATTGACCTATGATCTTCCGGGGCATGGACTCAGTGATGGATCACCTGCGAATATTCAAAATTTTGATCATTATCAAGATGTGTTACATGCTGTGGTACGTTATGTCAAACATGCAGAACAGCTACCGCAACCGTGGCTAGGCATAGGGCAGAGCACGGGTGGTGCAATTTTGATGCATCATTTGCTTGAGTTTGCCGAACGCCGTGAAAATCCTTATGTACAACGTGTCTTGTTGTTGTCGCCACTCATTCGACCTGCAAAATCCGCTTGGTGGCATAATTCAGTTGGATTAGGCATCATTCGTCGAATTAAACGTCAAGTGCCGCGTCATTTTAGGCGGAATAACCATAACCCTGAGTTCTTACGTTTTGTTCGTTTAAAAGATCCACTACAACCTCGCATGATGGGTATGGACTGGATTTTGGCTATGTCCAAATGGATGTTGGAAATGGAGCAGCGCCCAGCTTGTCGTATTCCAGTTTGGTTAGCTCAAGGTGCCTTGGATCAGACGGTAGACTGGCGTTATAACATTGAGTTTATTCGTGAAAAGTTCCGCCTACAGACCTTATTGATGTTGGAGGAGGGTTCACATCAATTGATCAATGAGCGTTCGGATATTCGTGCGGCATTAACAGGTCTAATCCCAGCCTTTTTACATGCGCAGGGTTCATCGAGTGGATATTACTAACATTCTGTGATTTCTCTTATCGAAAATAAAAAGGAGGCTTTATCAGCCTCCTTTTTATTTAGAAATGTTCTAATTTGGACATATTCCACATACGGAAATAGAAGTTCTCTTCATCTTTATTTTCACAAGACAGCAGTTCACCATCTTTTAACCAAAAATGTAGCTGCGCATAGTTTCGAATTTCTCGGTCATTAATGCGCTGTGCTAAATGGCGTGCTTTAATTTCTGCTGGATGTTTTAAGCCCGCTGAAGCAATCATTTCCGAAAGTGCTTTTAATGTGTTGTCATGAAAATGTAGTACACGTTCGGCTTTGGTGGGCACATGTAGTGCTTTTTGACGCTCTTTGTCTTGCGTTGCAACACCAACAGGGCATTGGTTGGTATGACAACTTTGTGCTTGAATGCAGCCCACCGCAAACATAAACCCTCGTGCAGAGTTCACCCAATCTGCACCAATTGCCATGGTACTGGCAATATCAAAGGCACTGACCAATTTACCACTGGCACCAATTTTGATCTGATCACGTAAACCAGCACCGACCAGTGTATTGTGTACAAAAAGTAAGCCTTCACGTAGTGGTACGCCCATATTATCTATCAGCTCGATAGGCGCTGCACCAGTCCCGCCCTCGGAGCCATCTACCACAATAAAATCAGGAATAATTTGGGTATGTAGCATGGCTTTGACAATGCTCATAAACTGCCAAGGCTGACCAATACACAGCTTGAAACCGACAGGTTTGCCTTCAGATAACTCACGCAGTTTTTGAATAAAATGCATCATCTGAATTGGCGTTTTGAAGGCAGAGTGACTTGAGGGAGAAACACAGTCATGATCACGACTGACGCCTCGTATTTCAGCAATCTCTTCAGAAATTTTATCTTTCGGTAGAATCCCTCCATGACCGGGTTTTGCTCCTTGAGATAGCTTGATTTCGATCATTTTGACTTGAGGTCGTTTGGCTTGAACGGCAAATTTTTCAGGGTCAAATTGACCATCTAGAGTACGGCAACCAAAATAACCACTGCCTAACTCCCAAACAATATCGCCTCCATACTCAAGATGGTACGGACTTAAACTGCCTTCGCCAGTATCATGGTAAAAACCACCCATTTGTGCTCCTTTGTTTAAAGCGCGAATGGCATTGGCGCTCAGGCTGCCAAAACTCATGGCTGAAATATTGAAAATAGAAGCACTATAAGGTTGTGAGCATTGCGAATTGCCCACTAAAATACGGAAGGTTTTAGGGTCGGCAGGTGTGCATGGGCTCAGTGAATGAGTCATGAAGCGGTAGTTGTCTGCATAGACATCGATAATGGAGCCGAATGGTTTATCTGCATTTTGGTTTTTTGCACGTTGATAGACCAAACTGCGTTGCATACGAGAAAAAGGCAGTGCGTCTTGATCGGCCTCAATAAAATATTGGCGAATTTCAGGGCGGAAATCTTCAAAAATAAAACGAAAGTGCCCCATAATCGGGTAATTCTTTAAGATTGAATGTTTATTTTGTAAAACATCATGCAAGCCAACAAGACTCAGTAAACCTGTGATCAGCCAAATACTGTTCAGTAAAGTGTCTGAAATAAAATAATTAATATAGATAGGGGTGCGGCTATAATGAAAAAAAGAAATGCTCAAAAAAATAAAAATACACAGTAGCCAAATGGAGTGCCGTGAAAAGAAAGTATTCAGTAATTTATGACGTATGGATTGAGCAGGGCTAGACATATGGCTGGGCATCCTTCCAGATTGTTTAGACCTAATGTGCCAAGTCTCTGTTTCATCTACAAGTAATAAATTGTTGTTACGCCCGTTATTATTTGCTGTGGGAATTCAATATTAAAATTATGGATAAATTTCATACAGATTGATATCTTTCAGAATTTAAAGTATATAAAATGAATATGAATAAGCGCTTATTGTTCAAAAGAAAAAATTATAAATTACTTACTTCTAGGGATAGGTTAGGCCAAGTTTGCATCGGTATAGTGTGGTTGAAGAATGATAAGAAAAAGGGGAAGCTTCAGTGAAAAATAAGGAAACTGTTTTGCCTGCACCTGTTTTAATCGTGGAAGATGAAGCCATGATTCGCTCGCGTCTAGATCTGATCCTGTCGGAACTGGGCTATAGTCAAGATATGCTGATTTTTGCTAAAAATTTAGCTGAAGCCATGCAAATCATTGCCTCACAACCAATTTCTTTAGCCTTAGTCGATTTAGGGTTGCCTGATGGAAATGGCATCACTTTAATTGAAAAACTCAGAGACATAGATGAAAGCGCATTAATTCTAGTGATTTCGGCATGGAGTACACAGCAAAGCTTATTTGCCTCGATTAAGGCTGGAGCGAATGGTTATGTACTAAAAGAACGTGATGATGCTGAAGTACTGATGTCGATACGGAGTATTTTGCGCGGTGGTGCACCGATTGACCCATTTATTGCTCGTGAAATATTAAATCAAATCTCGACCTCAAATACCCCACAAACTGAGCGGGTAGAGCAGTTAGATGGTCAGGACTATGACCAACTCACCAATCGAGAAACTGAAATTCTTAATTTAGTGGCGCAGGGTCTGAGTAATCGTGAAATTGCTGAGCAATTATTTGTATCACGTTATACCGTTGAAAGTCATATTAAGCATATTTACCGGAAGCTTTCCGTCACAAAAAGAACTAAAGCAGTCAGTACTGCACGTTCTTTAGGTATTTTATGAGA
The DNA here is from genome assembly GCF_028649355.1 of Acinetobacter sp. Gutcm_16. NCBI lineage: Bacteria > Pseudomonadati > Pseudomonadota > Gammaproteobacteria > Moraxellales > Moraxellaceae > Acinetobacter > Acinetobacter sp. Gutcm_16. The sequence continues at coordinate 152,460 of NZ_JAQSUV010000024.1, forward strand.
AATGGTTGGCTGAGTATTTTTATCACACTATGCTTGTGTGTGATTAGCTTTGCCAGTTCCGCGCAAACGAACTTTATTGTTAGTCCAACCTGTAAAGTAAATATCGATAAAATTTCTGCAGTGAAAACAAGTTCTATTGATGTTGTTCCAAAGATTGGGTGGGTCGAGGTCAAAAACCCTGATGTGTGGACAGAGCGTTGGCCATACTATGATGGTGGCGTTTGGTACCATTTTAATTGGCATTGGAGTTGTAAGGATAGTAATGAACTGAAGCAGCCTTTAGCATTTTCTGTGGAAGGCATGAGTAGCGCAGGCGCTGTTTTTTTTAATCGAAATTTACTTTGGAAAGATAAGCATTTAGTTGAGCCTCTATCCAAAAGTTGGAATACCCCGCGTTTTTGGATCCTTCCTGTCGAAAGCTTAAAACAAAAAAACAATGACATTTGGGTGTATGTGGTTGGTAATAGTTATGAAAGTCCGGGTTTAGGTAATCTAGAATTTTCTGATATCACAACAGCATATGATAAACAACAAAAACGAATTTGGAACAAGAGAGCACTGTTTCAAGTTAACTTAGTTATTTCTACTACCTTAGGGTTGGTGTGTTTTGTCATTTGGTTTTTTAGACGCAATGAAACGACATTTTTGTGGTTTTCTGTTAGCTGTTTGTTTTGGGTATTGTTTATTTGGAATGTCATCAATCGAGAAGTGTTTCCATATCCAAACTCCCTGTGGGTCATGAAAACTAATCTGACTTTTTTTGTTTTATACAATGTTTGCTTTTGCATTTACCTGCTGCGTTTTGTAAGAACAAAGTTTGCTGAGTTAGAAAAAACCTTATTTTTAGTTGCTGCGGTGTGTATTGTTACCATCTTATTTATCCCGAGCTTGATGGTTAATATCGTAACTGCGGTGATTTTCTTATTGTGCATTGTGCTCTTTATCGCATCATTCTTTTTTGTGATTTATCGTGCTTATAAAACGAAGCGCCCTGATTATATTTTATTGGCTGTTTGTTTAAGCGTGATTCTTATAGTTATGCTTTATGATATTTCACTACTTTTTGATGGTCATATTAATGACCATCAGCCCTTGTCACCGTATACCTCACCGGTGATCACATTTTTTATCGTGATTATTCTCGCAACGCGTTTAGATAGAAATATCAAAAAAATACAAAGATTTAATACTGAGCTTGAGCAGAGGGTAAGCTTTGTGACCAGTAATTTGTCCTCTAGTTTATATGCACGACACCAATTAGAGATTGAAAATGTTCGTCTACAGGAGCGTATTCATTTAGCGCATGATTTGCACGATGGTTTGGGGGCATCTTTGGTTCGTTCCATGATTTTGGTGGATCAGAGCGCTAGTACCATGTCGAATCAACAATTTTTATCCATCCTCAAATTACTTCGAGATGATTTAAGACAAATTATTGACAGCGGTTCTTTAACCAATAACAAAACGCCAGATAATCCTGTGTTATGGATTGCTCCTGTTCGGCATCGGTTTAGTCAGATCATGGATGAGCTAGATATGGAGGCGACTTGGAGCATTCCGGAGGCATGGGAAATACAACCGACGGCACTACAATGTTTGACTTTAATTCGTGTGCTTGAAGAAAGTCTGACCAATATTATGAAGCACAGCCAAGCACGGCATATTGATGTAAAAATGTATTATCCAAGTACAACTCACTTGGTCATGATTATTCAGGATGATGGCGTAGGTTTTAATGTGGAGTGTGTGCTTAACCACGGGATGGGCATTGGTATGCGCAGTATGAAAATGCGTTTAGAAAAAATTGGTGCTGAGCTCAATATCGAATCTGAAAAAGGCTGTACCAAAATTATTGCCAGTTTAAGGTTTGGTGAGGGAGAAAGTGCTGAGTAGATTAGATTCCTCAGCACTTGGTTTGCTTAAGCTTCGTCAGGTGGGAGTAGCATTAAGACGGATTCGTTCATCAGCATTGCAATGTCTTCTAGAATATCGGCATCATATAAGCTTTCATCAAGTAACAGTGCTTCACCATCTGCTAAATTCTTAAGTAATGGTGTAAATTGCTCTGAAATGCATAGCCCTTCACCATTGGCCCAAAATAAGAATGCACCTTCATCGTGAGTATACAGTAGGCGAGAAGCGGGTTCTAAGATCAATTGATAACCTTGGTCTAAAATACCTTCTAAATCTCCTGTGCCAATTTCTTCAGCATCAGGAATGTTTTCAGGGTACTTTGGCTCTGACATCAAGGTCATAATAGCATCTTCAAGCAAAGTTGAATTTTGTAGCTGAGCCAAAATTTCTGCCTTTAAATAATCCAATTCGTTTTGTGTTAGTTGACCGATCGGGCTTTGTTGGTCACGGACAATATCGAGCAATGGATTACGCAGCAGAGCGTTATCAGACAGTTTATCGCCTACACGGTCTACCATGTCGGTGACGTTTGGCATACGGAAGCCAAAAGAGAAGGTCAGACAGTCATCTTCGGCTACACCATAATGTGATAAACCCGGGGGTACATAAAGTAGATCACCTGGTGCTAATACTTCGTCAAAATGTACGTCAATTTCAGGCAGTAATTTTAAAGGTTGGCCTGCAACAATCTCAGATTCAGCATCGCACATTTGACCCAACTGCCAACGACGATGACCATAACCTTGAACTAAAAAGACATCGTAAAAGTCAAAATGCTTTCCGACAGAGCCACCTTTAGGCGCATAAGACACCATGATGTCATCACGGCGCCACTGCGGAATAAAAGGAAATTTTTTCCACAGTGCTGCTAAGTCAAAAGAGTAGTGATCTACGGCTTGAACCAATAAAGTCCAGAGTTTTGGCATCTTTTGGAAGTCAGCTTTTAACAGCGGTGAAGACTTTACCGACCACTGATTTGGGTCACGGTCTTTTTGTTTGATGAGACGAGCTGTGACATTTTCATCTAAAGCCAGTTCCATAATATCACTAGGTTCTAAAATATTGATAATTTCAGGCAGCGCGTTGCGGACCAATAATGGCTTTTTTTGCCAATATTCAGCAAGGAATTGTTCAGCTGTAATACCGCCAAGAACATCAAGAGATTGGGACATGGAAATAGCCTAAGCAAATTTAAAACAATATTGTGACTATTGTCTTATGATCGAAGGTCTATGTGCAAGTATCGTTAGATTTATTTAAATAAATTGAGTTTGTCTCAGTCGTTATGATTTCAGGAATCAAAATTTTTACAGCTGGACTGCTCCCAGTATCCTAGACATTGAAGTAGCCTCATTTTGCAGCTGCCTCGAATGCTTCTGGACTCATCCCATCAAGATGCGAATGGCGCCTGATTCGATTGTAAAGCATCTCGATGTAATCAAACACATCCGCACGCGCCATTTCGCGTGTTTTATAGATTCTCTTTTTAATTCTTTCCTTCTTTAAGCTACTAAAAAAGGATTCTGCAACGGCATTATCCCAGCAGTTTCCTCTGCGGCTCATGCTAGGTATTAAGTTATGCTTCTGACAGAATTTTTGCCAGTCTCCGCTACTGTATTGTGAGCCTTGGTCTGAGTGTATGATCACAGGTTCATTAGGTCTGCGTCGCCATACTGCCATGAGTAGAGCATCAAGTACGATATCTTTGTCAAGCGTAGATTTCATTGACCAACCGATCACTTTCCTTGAATATAAATCAAGAACCACAGCCAGATATAACCAGCCTTGCCATGTGCGAATATAAGTAATATCAGTCACCCACGAAGTATCAGGTGTATTTACAACAAACTCTCGATTTAAATGGTTGAGTGGCACAATCTGAGGACGGCCTCGACCATAGCTTTTATGTTTCTTATACCCTCGTATAGTTGTAATACTATTGTTTTTCATGATCTTTAGTACACGATTAGGTCCACAACCCTCACCTAATTCTTTAAGGTCTAAAGTAATGCGTCTGTAACCATAGATACCATAGCTGGCATCATAAGAAGAACGAATGAGCTGTAATAAACGATTGTCTTCAATGGTTCTACTTGATTCAGGTTCATGTAGCCAAGCGTAATAACCAGCGCGAGCGATCTTTAATACCCGACACATCGTTTTAATCTTAAATTGATGGCTGTATTCAAGGATGAATTGATACTTCACTCGGGCTGGCTTGCAAAGCGGCGTGAAAGCAGTGCTTTCACTTTAAGATATCTCGTTCCTCTTCTATCTGTTTAAGCTGACTTTTAAGGCGGAGGATTTCTTTCTTTGCTTCAAGCAGTTCATGTTCATCATGATTGTTGTGTAATGGATGTACAGCTTTAAGCCATTTATAAATACTGTGCTGTGATACACCTAAACGATCTGCCACATCACTGACAGAATATCCTCGTTCAGTAATCAATTTTACAGCTTCATCTTTAAATTCTGGGGTATAACGTTGTCCACTCATAATGTTTTCTCCTATGCAAAAAGAATAGACCATATTTGTCTAGGAGAGTGGTGGCAGTCCAATTACGCTATACCGTAGTCTATTCATTCGAATCTACTTTAAACGAGTCATTCAAGCTTATCTCTCAGCAAATTCATCTAAAAATCTTTGAGCGATTGGCTATATATTTTATTCATGTTGTTGTTACATTTAATGCTAAGAATTGAACAGCGACATTTGCTGCTGTTCAATTTATTGGGGAAGTAACTAAAAATACTGCTACAGAATTAAGGCACAAGTACTTTTAATTCACGCAGAATATGACACAACTGAATCATAGGCATACCCATCAATGTAGTTTGATCTTGTCCCATCATTTGTTCAAATAAGCTAATACCAAGGCTTTCACACTTGAAGCTTCCAGCACACATCAGTGGTTGTTCAACTTCAACATAACGCTGAATTTCAGGCAGTCCCAGTTTACGGAACTTAACTTTATAGTGCTCAACCAGACTACGTTCAAAACCTGTTGAATGTTGCTGCACGCTGAGTGCGGTACTGAAGTAGACAATTTTGTCCGAATTGGCCTGTAGCTGTTTAATGGCTTTTTCAGTACTCAATGGCTTCCCAATAAAAATATCGGGTGCACCTTCACGCCACGCCACTTGATCTGAACCAATCACGATTGCTTCAGGGTTTTGTGACGCAATGACATGCGCTTTTTCATAAGCCAATCGTTTGGCTAAATCATCGGCATGGCTTTCACCACGAGGCGATTCGTCTATATCAGGCACAACGCAGCGGTAGTCTAGACGTAAACGATTCATGAGGTCTTTACGAGTTTGACTGCTTGATGCCAAGATAATTTCTGAAGTATTCATTCGACTGCATATTCCATAAGCACATTCAGCGGGACATAGGAGAGTACAGCTTGATGGCAAGCTTGAACTTTAACAGGAGGTGCAAAACCGGCCTGATATGCTTCTACCCAACGTGTCACACAGATACACCAAAAATCACCAGGTTGTAGACCTGGAAAGTCAACTTCAGGTACAGGGGTAATGAGATCATTACCCACTCGCTGAGAAAAATTTAAAAACTCAGAGGTCATTTCGACACAGATTGTGTGTTGTCCCAAATCGGAAGGTGCAGTATGACAAAAACCATTACGGAAATATCCCGTGATCGGGGAATAACAACAGCTGGCTAAAGGTTCACCCAAAACGTTTAAACGGTTTAGATTTGGATCAGGATGAATAGACATAAATGCTAAATCTAGTGAGACTTTTCACTATGATAGCAAAACTTTGCCTTTCGTTTGCTTTTCTGCAAAAGAAGCTAACCTTTTTCTGCATAATCATTTAAAATCGACGCGATTTTTATATAGAAAGAGAGCTCTACATGAATTTTCAGCGTATGACTGACCTCGATTTAACGGGTAAACGTGTTCTTATTCGCGAAGATTTAAACGTTCCTGTTAAAAATGGTGTGATTACAAGCGATGCACGTTTACGTGCCGCTTTACCAACAATTAAAGCAGCGTTAGCACAAGGCGCAGCACTAATGGTTTATTCTCACCTTGGTCGTCCAGTTGAAGGTGAGCCAAAACCAGAACAATCATTAGCGCCTGTTGCTGCGTATTTGACTGAAGCATTGGGTCAAGACGTTCAATTAGTGACAGATTACCTTGATGGTGTTGAAGTTGCAGCAGGTCAAGTGGTACTCCTTGAAAACTGCCGTTTTAACGCGGGTGAAAAGAAAAACAACCCAGAACTTGCAGCAAAATATGCAGCACTTTGTGATGTATTTGTGATGGATGCATTCGGTACAGCGCACCGCGCAGAAGCATCAACTGAAGGCGTGGCACGTTTAGCGAAAGTTGCGGCGGCTGGTCCTTTATTGGCGGCTGAGCTAGATGCACTTGGTCGTGCATTACAAACACCTGAAAAACCAATGGTTGCTATTGTTGCGGGTTCTAAAGTATCGACTAAGTTAGATGTGTTGACATCACTTTCTGATATTTGTGATCAATTGATCGTGGGTGGTGGTATTGCCAATACGTTCTTGGCAGCAGCAGGCTTCAATGTAGGTAAATCATTGTGTGAAAATGATTTGATTGACACCGCAAAAGCAATTGCGGCAAAAGTTTCTGTACCGCTTCCAACGGATGTTGTAGTAGCAGATGCTTCTGAAATCGATTTTGCAGACTTCTTAGGTTCATTGGCTGCTGCTAAAGCTGTCGTGAAAAAAGTTGAAGATGTGACTGACAATGACATGATTTTGGATGTAGGTCCAGAAACAGCAAAAGCATTTGCAGACATTTTAAAAACGTCAAAAACGATTCTTTGGAATGGTCCAGTGGGCGTATTTGAAGTTGATCAATTCGGCGAAGGCACAAAAACTTTATCTTTAGCGATTGCTGAATCTGCTGGCTTCTCTATTGCAGGTGGTGGTGACACTTTGGCTGCTATTGATAAATACGAAGTTGCAGACAAAATTGGTTATATCTCAACCGGTGGTGGTGCATTCCTTGAATTTGTCGAAGGTAAAACACTTCCAGCAGTTGCAGCGCTAATAGAGCGTGCACAATAATTATTGTGTGCTAATGCTGTTGTAAAAAGGTTGACTTCGGTCAACCTTTTTTTATGGGCTTAACAAATCTATTCATCATTCAGTCATGAAAATGAAATATTGCTGAAATAAACTACAGGGCATTAAATCATCTGTTCTAGGAAAACATTATGAATTTAAAAATGACCCTTGCTGCACTTTTGTTAGCACCATTGGCACTGACTGCTTGTAAGAAAAATGAAGCACCAGAGCAAACCGCTGCGGCATCTGAAACAGCAGCAGTTGAAGAAGCTGTAACGGCTGAACAACAAGCGGCAATTGATGCGATTGATCAGCCAGAGTTGGATGAAAAGAACAAAGACATTCCTGCTGAAGTTGCAAATGCACCAGCCGATGCTGCAACAGCAGATCCTGCGGTAGAGGCTTCGGCAGCTACAGCACACTAAATACACGCGAATTTCGTAAAAAGTCCCTGCAATTGCGGGGATTTTTTTTAAATAGTGTTATTTGTTGCTGAATTGAAACCTTTGAGCATGTAGAATATGTCGCATCAACTGGGAGGACATTATGGCTCTTATTTCATTGCGCCAGCTCTTGGATCACGCCGGCGAACATGCTTACGGCGTACCAGCATTCAACGTAAACAACTTAGAACAAATGCGCGCAATCATGCTTGCAGCAGATGCGACAAATTCACCTGTTATCGTACAAGCATCAGCGGGTGCGCGTAAATATGCAGGTGCTCCATTCTTACGTCATCTTATTTTGGCTGCAATTGAAGAATGGCCACATATTCCAGTGGTAATGCATCAAGACCATGGTACAGATCCAGACGTTTGCCAACGTTCAATTCAATTGGGCTTCTCATCTGTGATGATGGATGGTTCATTGGGTGCAGACGGTAAAACACCAACAACTTATGAATATAATGTTGATGTAACACGTCGTACAGTACAAATGGCGCATGCATGCGGTGTTTCAGTTGAAGGTGAAATCGGTTGTTTAGGTAGCCTTGAAACTGGTATGGCGGGTGAAGAAGATGGTGTAGGCGCTGAAGGTGTTCTTGATCATTCTCAACTTCTCACTTCAGTTGAAGAAGCACGTCAGTTTGTTGCAGATACCAATGTGGATGCACTTGCAATTGCAGTGGGTACTTCTCACGGTGCGTACAAATTTACGCGTCCACCTACAGGCGATATTTTGGCAATTGACCGCATTAAAGAAATTCATGCGGCGCTTCCAAATACCCACCTTGTGATGCACGGTTCAAGCTCTGTTCCTCAAGAATGGTTAGCGATCATTAACCAGTACGGCGGCGACATCAAAGAAACTTATGGTGTTCCTGTTGAGCAATTGGTTGAAGCAATTAAGCACGGTGTTCGTAAAATTAACATCGACACAGACTTGCGTTTAGCATCGACTGGTGCAATGCGTCGTATGATGGCTGAACAACCAAGCGAATTTGACCCTCGTAAATTCTTCGCGAAAACTGTAGACGCAATGAAACAAATTTGTGTTGACCGTTATGAAGCATTTGGTACTGCGGGTAATGCCGACAAGATTCGCCCAATTTCTTTAGAGAAAATGGTTGATCGTTATAAATAATTCTTTTTGAATCATTTATATTGGAAAAGCCCACCCTGATGTGGGCTTTTCTATGTGTGTTTATATTCGAGGCGACAATAATAAGAGTGTGCTATGGAACTGATATTTGCTGCGGCCTGTTGTAGTGTGGTGGTCTCCATTCTTTTAAAATGGGGCAAAAACAAAGGATTTGATCCGATCCAGATGATTAGCTGGAACTATGCTTCAGCCAGTTTGCTGTGTTACTTCTGGTTTAAACCTGATCTAAGCCACGTTTCTATTTCAAATACTCCGTGGTGGCTGATTGTCGTGCTTGGTGTCTTGTTGCCGAGTGTATTTTTATTTTTAGCTAAATCTTTACAATATGCAGGCATTGTCAAAACAGAAATCGCACAGCGTTTGTCGGTGATTTTATCTTTATTGGCGGCTTATTTTATTTTTCAAGAACAGTTTAATCAGCTCAAAATTATCGGGGTGGTCTTGGGGCTTGCCGCCGTGATGTGCATTTTATTTACCAATGCCTCTGGTGGTGGAGAAGGTCAAAAACAGGCCGTGTGGTATCTAGCACTAGTCTGGTTTGGTTATGCGCTGATTGATGTCTTACTCAAATATACAACAGGGCTGGGTGTGCAGTTTTCCGTTGCGTTAAACCTGATGTTTATTTGTGCATTTTTGCTGTCAGTCAGTTATGTTGCCGTGACTACGAAAAATATCGGCTTAACCAAGAACGTCGTGGCAGGTCTATGTCTTGGCGTGTTGAACTTTGCCAATATTGCACTTTATGTCAAAGCTCATCTGCTACTGAAGGACAGCCCAGCAGTGGTCTTTGCGGGCATGAATATTATGGTGGTGCTGTTAGGCGTATTCAGCGGACTACTGTTCTTTAAAGAGAAGCTCAAACTCGCAACAGCAATCGGATTGGTGTTGGGTATTACAAGCGTGGCTTGTTTAGCTTATGCAATGTCTGTTTAAAATAGATCTGCACAAAGGAAAAAGGGTGTTTGAGTAGATCCTCAATCACTGCAATTCCTAATAACAGTCCTGGTTGCTCACAATTGGGGCAATCGGGATAGTGAGGGCGCATGATATGTTGATACTGACCTAAATAGATTTTATTACAGTGTGCACATTCAAACTTCATCGGCATATTAGGCTTAACAGACATCAGCAACCTCACTATTTTTGTTTTGACATTGAACATGATGAAGCAATTCTCAGGCCCAAAATATAAAAGGGACTGAAGTCCCTTTTATATACAAACAGCATTACAGCTGCGTGAAAATATCTTCTTTGCTTAAACGAGACTTTGGCAATTTTGCATTGAAGTCAGCATCACTACGATAGCCTAGTGTGAGCAATACAGAAGGGATTAGACCTTGTTCGGCTAAACCTAGCTCTTCACTAATAATGGATTCATCAAAACCACCAATTGGCGTCGCATCAATTTTTTCAATACCTGCAGCCAATAGAATTTGACCTAAAGCAATAAAGGTTTGGTTTTCGGCCCAACGCTGCACATCACCTTTTTCATTGCGGTAATAGTTGACATAACCTGAACGACTGTCTTTTTGGCCTTGCTTAGCGGCATCATCTTTAAAACGACCATGTAAGTCATCTTGATGCAATAAATTTTCCAAATGTTGCTCAGAAATATCGGCTTTGGTGCAAAATAAAATTGTATGTGATGAATCTAGCACTTTGGGGGCATTGTATGCGTATTTACCTACTAGCGCTTTTGCAATCCGCTCTTTGGCGTTTGTGTTTTCTGCAATGAAAAAGTGCCAAGGCTGGATGTTGATAGACGATGGCGTTAAGCGGAGAATTTCTAATAGTCGAGTAAACTGTTCATGAGGGATCTTTCTATTTGGGTCATAAGCTTTGGTGGTATAACGACTTTTTGAAATATTTAGCAGATCCATAATCGCACTCGATTTATTGTTGATGTCTCATTCTAACCGATGAAAGGAGACTTGTGATCACGCTACAACTCGAACAGACTTAGATTTTAGTTGAATATGTGTGTGGCTGAACACGCATTTAAGCACCTGTGAATAAAGTATTTACATGAAAAGTTTTTTATTTCAAACAGATAAAATAATAAAAAAGTCATTCTATTAAAAAATGGACTACTTTTGCTTAAATCTTGACAACCTAGTATAATGCAGACTACGAGTAGGTATTGTTCCTACTTTTCTATGATATAGCTGATTGTGATCTATCTGAGTTCAGGCATATGACTTGAATATCATCATTGTAACTACAGAATTATTATTCAAAACCCGTTTTATTAATCTCTTTGTTCCATCACAAAAAGCTCACTTAGTGAGTTAAAATTTTGACAACTTTAAATACATGGCGTGTTGCTACAGCCGTAAATGGTAGTGAAATCAATGTAAAATTGGTGCCACTTAAACGTCAACAGAATACAAATCATGGTTTAATCTGGGTGGAAGTGGGGCATATGATTCAACTTGAATCTGGCGAAACTCTTCCAATGAACTTAGATGGTTTGAGCTTTTATACCGGTGTTAATCAATTGTATCGTCTAAATGAGTTGAATTAAGGCGGTAAGTACTTGAGTTAGCATTATGTATAATATTGATTGGTATCGCAAAAAAATGGCATTAATACTGCCATTTTTTTAATGCCAAATTTTGTAGATGATCATTCGCATTAATTTCTAAAATCTGAGCGGAATCTTCTTTCCAGTCACCGAGTACAATTCTCTTTTTCCCATCGACATCATGAATATTGGCGCGGTGGGTGTGTCCGTGAATCAGTAAATCCGCATTGCTTAATGCTGCTTGAACAGCATCTTGATTCACATCCATGACTTCATAGCTTTTAAACTGTTGCGCTTGACGGCTTTTTTTACGGAATCCATTGGCCAGCTTTTGTCTAAAGCCAAGCGGTGTACTTTTTAAAAACTTCAACAGAAGTGGATTACGGATAATTTTACGAAAGCGCTGATAGGATACGTCGTCCGTGCACAGTAGATCACCGTGTTCAATACGAATGGTGTAATCTGAAAGTTTGAGTGTGCAAACTTCAGCTAACAGTTGGCCATTAAATTGGTCGAGGAACTGCTGTCCTAGGGCAAAATCACGGTTACCAGTTAAGAAATAGATGTGATTGCCTGCATTTGAAAATTGCTTTAAAACGCGAATGATTTCATCTAGCCAAGGAGCAGTGTAGTCGTCGCCAATCCATGCATTGAACCAATCACCTAAAATATATAGCTGAGTATTCTTGTTTTTATAAGCCTCTAATAAATCTAAAAACCCCCGAACGAGTCGAGGGTGATCTGGTGACAAGTGTAAATCAGCGATAAACAAATAGGTCACGGAAGTTTCCATTTTAATTTAATCTCCCTAAATCCCTCTTTTAAAAGAGGGACTTCCTCCCTTTTTTAAAGGGAGGTTAGGAGGGATTTTTATTCAGAAATGATCTTAGCAGATTCAATAACAACGTTTTCTAGTGGAACGTCAGCGTGGTAGCCACGGTTGCCAGTACGAACGCCTTTAATTTCGTTTACTACGTCTAGACCTTCAGTTACTTTACCGAAAACTGCATAACCCCAACCTTGTGCATTTTTGCCAGAGTGATTAAGGAAAGAGTTGTTACCCACGTTAATAAAGAACTGCGCAGATGCAGAGTGAGGTGCTTGTGTACGCGCCATTGCAATTGTACCAAGGTCATTGGTTAAGCCGTTATCAGCTTCGTTTTCAATTGCATCACGTGTTGCTTTTTCTTTGAAGTTTTCATCCATACCACCACCTTGGATCATGAAACCATCGATCACGCGGTGGAAAATTACGCCGTCATAGAAACCGTCACGTACGTATTCTAAGAAGTTAGCAACAGTAATTGGTGCTTTTTCGTTGTTAAGTTCAAGAACAATACGACCTTTATTGGTGTTTAATTCGACTTGAGGAAAACTCATTGTGTAATCTCCTAATCATGGACATCAAAGCCATGGGTTTTTTGGTTGTGAGAAGCATAAGCAAACTGTAAACTACAAGGCAAGTAAAAACGTTATTTTCTTTGTAAAATACATCAAATATCGTTTAAGGGGCTGTAAAATATTCATAAATCGACTGATAGATCAGTTAGAATTATGCTCGTATAGCAGGACCCTATTTTTCCTTAATTTTTTTCATCAAAGTGATTTTTAAACTATGAAGCCGAATGATGTTGTTTCAACACTGCCAAATAATCCGACACCAAGTAACAATGCCTCTGTCGCAGCGCAGCAAGAACAACAGCCAGGCTTAGACTTTGTTCGCCAAGTGATTACCGATGATTTGGCTGAAGGTCGTACGCAAAAAGTTGTAACGCGTTTCCCGCCAGAGCCGAATGGTTATTTACACATTGGTCACGTTAAAGCAATTTGCTTAAACTTTGGTATTGCCAACGAGTTTGATGGTTTTTGTAACCTACGTTTTGATGACACCAACCCAGATGCAGAAGAACAAGAGTATGTAGATGGGATCGCCAACGACGTTAAATGGTTGGGTTTTGAATGGAATGGTGAACCACGCTATGCATCAAGTTATTTCGATCAACTCCATGCATGGGCGATTCAACTGATTAAACAGGGTGATGCTTATGTTGATTTGCAGTCACCTGAAGAAATTCGTTTGAACCGCGGTAACTTTATTGAGCCGGGTAAAAACTCGCCTTACCGTGATACTTCAGTTGAAGAAAACCTTGCGCGTTTTGAAAAAATGAACAATGGCGAGTTTGCAGAAGGTGAAGCTGTTCTGCGTGCCAAAATTGATATGGCATCTCCAAATGTGCATATGCGTGATCCTATTTTGTACCGTGTACTTCATTCAGAGCATCACCAAACAGGTGATAAATGGAAAATGTACCCAATGTACGACTATGCGCATCCATTATCTGATGCAATTGAAGGCATTACTCACTCACTGTGTACTTTGGAATTCCAAGACCACCGTCCGTTTTATGACTGGGTGGTTGAGAAAGTTCACTCGGAAGTAGTGCCACGTCAGTATGAGTCTAGCCGTTTAAATATTGACTACACCATTACCTCTAAACGTAAATTGCGTAAATTGGTTGAAGGTGGTTATGTCAATGGATGGGATGACCCACGTATGCCAACGGTTGTAGGTATGCGCCGTCGTGGTTTTACCCCAGAAGGTCTACGTGACTTCTGTAAGCGCGTTGGTGTGTCGAAGTCAGATGGTATTGTTGATGTTGCAATGCTTGAATACTGCATTCGTCAGTCTTTAGAAAATGTTTCGGCGCGTGGTATGGCGGTGTTGAACCCACTTAAAGTTACGCTCACCAACTTGCCTAATGATATGGATTTAACCCATTCACGTCATCCAAATGTAGACATGGGGGAACGTGTAATTCCGTTAACCTCTGAAATTTATATTGACCGTAAAGACTTTGAAGAAGAACCACCAAAAGGCTTCAAGCGTTTAATTCCGGGTGGTGAAGTGCGTTTGCGTCATGCTTATGTCATTAAGTGTGATGAAGTGATTAAAGATGAAAGCGGTGAAGTGGTTGAGTTGAAATGCTCAATTGACCCTGAAACTTTGGGTAAAAATCCAGAAGGTCGTAAAGTTAAAGGGGTAATTCACTGGGTATCTGCAAGCAAGGGCATTCCTGCTGAAGTGCGTATTTATGATCGCCTGTTTACAGAGTCGGATCCTGAAGTGGGTGATGATTTCTTAGCGAACTTGAACCCTGATTCGTTGAAAATTGTACACGCGGTGATTGAGCCTGCATTGGCACAAGCACAGCCTGAAGACCGTTTCCAATTTGAGCGTGAAGGTTATTTTGTTGCAGATCAATACGACCATACAGCAGAGAAGCCTGTGTTTAACCGTATTTTAGACTTAAAAGACAGTTTTAAGCCTAAATAAGCGCTGTTTGCTTGATGTGGATATAGATATAAGGCTCAACCTCGGTTGAGCCTTTTCGTAGCGAAACCAATAGGAATACACTGTGATCGTTCGAGATAAAACCAATAGCTTTGCATTACTCTTTGCTTGGCGCGGCACCATTTTACCGAAAGTGTTTCCGGCACTGATGGTAGGTGTTTTAATTTCAACACTGTTGGTTTATCTAGCGACTCAACATTACGTGACAGCTCCTGCAGTGCCTGTCATTGGTTTTACTGTATTTGGTGTGATTCTTTCGATTTTCTTAAGCTTTCGAAATACAGCGTGTTATGACCGCTGGTGGGAAGGGCGTAAGCTATGGGGCGCAATGATTGCGAATGCACGGCATATGATTCGTGATAGTTATGTCTTAAATGATGCAGAGCGTAGAGTTTTGATGTATCGGGTGATATTATTTAGCCACTTGCTTCGAGATCGTTTACGGCAGCAAAGTCATACTTATGACCACTATCAAGCCAAAGTACAACTGACAGCAGAGCAGTGGCAAATATTGGCTACGCATATTAATCCACCGCAATATCTATTAGAGCTTACGCAGAAAGATCTGGCGGCGTTGTATAAGCGTGGTGAGATTAGCGATATTATTTACAGTATGCTGACCAAGCATACGGTGGCAATGGGGGATATTCACGCTGGTTGTGACCGTATTTCATCTACACCTCTGCCATTTTCTTATTCGGTTTTGTTACACCGTGCCGTGTACTCTTTCTGTCTCATTTTACCTTTTAGTTTAAGTTCCAGTCTTGGTTTTTGGTCACCTGTGATCGTGGCCTTAATTGCCTATCTCTTATTGGGTTTAGATGCGCTAAGTGCAGAGTTAGAAGAACCTTTCGGGCTTCAGGAAAATGACTTGCCTTTAGATGCTATTGTACGTGGCATAGAGCGTGAAATGCTCAGTTCTTTAAATGAATCCTTGCCAGAACCAGTAAGTGCGCATAGAGCCAATTTAAGTTAAAGCATTAAACAAATCCATAACAGAAAATGAGCGGATTGCCTGAGCCATAACAAATTTTCGATATGATTGGTTTGTTGAGATGTGCTATCACTAAGTTTAAAAGTGATAGGGATATAACAATGACTACCGTGATCGAAACTCAGATGTTGATTCGGCGTTCTGTCAATATTGTGTTTAACGCTTTTGTTGATCCACTCATAACCACCAAGTTTTGGTTTAGTCAGTCTTCTGGCTATCTAGAAAAAGGCGCAATGGTCGATTGGACATGGGATAAATACCAAATTACACACTCGACTCATGTCCTACAAGTCGTTGAAAATGAGCTGATCTGCATCGAATGGGGGACGCCTAAAACTAAAGTGGATTTTGTATTTGAAAAAATCGACAGCATGAATACCTATGTGATCATTCGAAATTATGATATTGAGTTACAAGGTAATGAGCTGATTCATTATGTGATGGATGCAACAGGTGGCTTTACTACAGTGCTAGATGGTGCCAAGGCATGGCTTGAATACGATATCCAGCTCAACTTGGTGGAAGATAAATTCCCGCCTTTTCAGTTACGTTCACATCAGTGATCTTTTTTAGAGCGTTCCTCTTTAAACTCAAAATAGTTGCCGAGCTGCTGTTTGGCCTTATCACGTAATTTCTTTTTGATATAAAGCACCAAGGCAAAACAGGTGGTGGTGAGCGTTAACATTAGGCTGTTCATGAAACTCATCATAGAGCTGACATAGCCAATGGTAGTGAGTCGGTTCATCATTTTGATGACTTGGGGGCTACTTTCAACGCCTGTAATGGCCCACGTGCATAAGTGTTCACAGTTATTGATAATAAGATGGTAGTTGTTTTCATGCATGCGTGAGCGCATACGGCGAACCACTTTACGGCCTTTATATTTGGGGTCTTGGTACTGATTGACTATAATTTTACGTCCGTGGCTAAAGTTTTCGATAGAAGTGATTTCAATCGGGTGCTTTTTAAAAAGATGCGCAAAACCTGAATAATGGATTACACGTCCACGCCCAGCATATATGCCGTGATGCGTATAGCCAAAATGTTTGACTATGAGATGAGCCCCCAAGGGGTAGTGGACTTTTTGTTGTTGCATGCCTAATACGTGCTAATTCATTACAGTTGTCTTTTATCTGTATTTTAAAGCTTCTGTTAGGAATTAGCGACCGTTTAGTGGGTTTCGGTTATTTGAGTTTACGATGATAGAAATAAAAAGAGACCGATTGGAAAGGAGTATCTAGCTTTTGTGATTGCATTAAAAAAGGATGCAAGCATCCCTTTTAAAGATAAGGCGATGTTTATTGGTCGACTAGACCTAAAAGTGAGTTTTGGGTACTGCACATGTGTGTTGCTTCTTCAGTATTCATCGCTTTCACATCTTCTTCAAATTTCTTTTTTTGTTCTTTGAGTTGTTCTTCAGGCAAACCCATCTGCTCGGCAAGTTTTTCCATTTTTTCCCAAGACTCCACACAGGCTTTTGGCATTTTGCTACATGCTGTTAAAGATACAAGGGTAATACATGTGCTGACCATAAGTAATTTTTTCATTGCTTAAACCTTTAATTTTCAAACATTATTGATTTTTATATTGAGCCTGTAAGGTAACAAAAAAATAAGGCTTTGTATAATATTTAAACGTGCAAAGTGTACTGTGTTTCACATGCTTTTGTTTTTTATAGGCAGTTTGATGTACAGACACTAAAAAAGGCACTTAGATCAATCTAAATGCCTTTTTGATGAATATTCAGTGACTCTACTACTGTAGAGGTCGATGCTGAAGTTCATTTAACTCCTTACGGCCATAGCCACGAGAAGCTAATACCTTTTTAATCCCAACAATCACGTCTTCATCGGTCGCTGTTTTAAGCTTTTCGATGAGCTGTTCATTGGTTTTACAAGAGCAGTCATTTTCAACACAAGCAATTTGATTTTTATGCTCGTTTTGCTGTTCATTCGAAAACAGCTTTTGCCAAAAACTCATATAGACTTCATTTACAACCTAACATAGGGTGAAATATAACCAATCTGTAAAATAATGCAAGTCAGCGTGAGAGATAAAAGCAGCGATCGATGTCGAAAAATTCCGATTATAGCGCAAGGTATTAACGTTATTATGACAGTTGAAATACTTGCATTTTATATAAGCTTATCTTTTTTCATGAAAATTAAAAAAGAAGCTCATTTGAGCTTCTTTTTTCTACGGTTTAAGTTGCAACAAATTGTTTAAATTTTTTCTAGTAAAATCCCAGACTCGACATGGTGGGTATAGGGGAATTGGTCAAACAGCGCAAACTGTGAAATTTTATGGGTTTGGCTGAGTGTTTTTAAGTTGTCATGCAAGGTGTCAGGATTACACGAAATATAGATGATCCGTTCAAAACGCTGAATCAATTTCAAGGTTTCATCATCAATACCTGCACGCGGTGGGTCAACAAACACCGTATCGAACTCATAGCTGCTCATATCGATATTTGCTTCTTGTAAGCGACGGAATTCGCGCTCGCCGTTATAGGCTTGTGTGAAGTCTTCTGCTGATAAACGCGCGACTTGAATATTATCGATGTGGTTTTGTTCGATGTTCCACTGTGCTGCATACACCGAGGACTTAGCCAGCTCAGTGGCTAAAACACGGTTGAAACGGGTTGAAAGCGGTAGGGTAAAGTTACCATTGCCACAGTAAAGTTCTAACAAATCTTTGTTGGACTGCTGTGCAGCATTGCAGGCCCATTCGAGCATTTTTTGGCAGACTTGCGCATTGGGCTGGGTAAAGCTGCTTTCAATTTGTTTGTACTGATATTTACGCTCAAAAACTTGTAGTTCTTCCA
Source organism: Acinetobacter sp. Gutcm_16 (assembly GCF_028649355.1). Taxonomy (NCBI): domain Bacteria; kingdom Pseudomonadati; phylum Pseudomonadota; class Gammaproteobacteria; order Moraxellales; family Moraxellaceae; genus Acinetobacter; species Acinetobacter sp. Gutcm_16. The sequence goes on from NZ_JAQSUV010000024.1 coordinate 170,738, forward strand.
CCACAAATTCATCGGTGAGCACCACTTTTTGACCACGGCTACGGCCAATCAATTTAATATTTAATTTTTCTGAAAGTTGTTTGGCTAAAACCTGCCATTGTTCATCGAGTGGGCAGCGATAAATCAGCGAAACCAGCATTTCACCTTTTAAGGTCGCTAAGAAATGCACTTCAAATAAGCGTTTTGAGAGGAGATCATTGCTTTTTAATTCTGCCAATAAAATAGGCATGAGCTGATTAATACTGGCATCAGCGATTGGGAAGTCATCAATACGAATGACTTTTTTTTGATTGTCTTCATCGCGTTCAAACATGGCATAAAACATATCATCTTCGGTATGCCAAATACGGAATTCTGCACGCATGCGAAAGTGTTTTTCAGGAGATTGAAAAACTTCAAGTGCAGGTGGAGTGAATTCAGCAAATTGAGCTGTAATTCGTTCAATTTTGGCGTCAAGTTGTTGTTGATAAGAAGAAGTCATATGCAGTAAAAATCGCAAACATATTGAAAAAAGAGATGGTAACAAAGTTTGCCGAATTAGCCTAAAGATATTCAGCAAAAGCGTGGGGTTTATTCATGCTACAAGTGGTTTGATGCTGTGCTACATCGGAAATTTTTGAGCAGATTAGGTCAAACCGAGTCGCATAAAAAATGCCAAGTAAACAGACCAGGAGATGTTGACTTGGCAATAGAGGAAACACAGTAATAAACCTGCAGTCCTCATCAGGACTGCAGGTTTAAATTGGGCTTAGTTCAAAGTCATGAGACTTGCATTACCACCAGCAGCTGCAGTGTTTACACTGATAGCGCGCTCAATCACAAAACGTTCCAAAGGAATGGCTGTTTGTGATGGGCTAAGGTGAGTAATGCCTACAATCGCACCTTGACGCTCAGCAATCTGCTGTTGCAACGCTAAAAGCTGCGCCGTTGTACCATGGTGCAATACTGCATCAAAAGCATCAGTTTTGATGTCTTTGATGACATGGAACGCTTGAGCCAATGCTTTAGGCATACTTGGCATGTGTTTTAACACAAAACTGTTATCTGCAAGCACCGCTGGACGGCTACCAACTGCAAAAATCGCATTCAACTGTTGCAACTGATCCGCTTCTTGTTCAGCTAATGACAACACTGCATGACGTGGGATCACCATGTATTGGTTGCTTTCACCTGTTGGACCTTGCAGCTCGTAATGATGACCTGAACAGAAGTTCTCAATTTTTGCCAATTTCACTGCTGGGAAGGTTTTAGCTGCCCACTCAAGGAACAATGCAGGGTTGCTGAACTCGACTTGAGGGTTCAAATCAGCACCTGTTGCAAAAGGTTTGTTTAACTTTTTCGCAGAACAGTTTTGCATTAGGCGATATAGATAAATTGGACCACCCGCTTTAGGGCCTGTACCTGATAAACCTTCGCCACCAAAAGGTTGTACACCGACAACTGCACCAACGATGTTACGGTTGATGTAGAGGTTACCTACTTCAGCATGGGTCATTACAGTTTGAATGGTTTCATCAATACGGGTATGTAGACCCATCGTCAGGCCATAGCCTTTGCTGTTGATGTGCTCAAGTAATTGTTTGAGTGAACCTTGGTTAAAGCGAATCACATGCAGCACAGGACCAAACACTTCGCGCTCTAAATCATTGAGATTTGGCAGTTCAATTAATGTTGGTGTAATGAACGTGCCTGCATCTAGTTCAGAGTCTTGAGCATCATTACGCATCAATTGGTGTACGCGATGACCTTTTTGGCGCATTTTGTCGATGTGCTTTTGAATGTTTTCTTGCGCTTCAGCATCAATTACAGGGCCAATATCTGTTTTAAGTAGATATGGGTTGCCCACTTGAAGTTGCTGCATTGCGCCTTTAAGCATTTGAATTACTGCATCGGCATTATCTTCTTGTACACATAGTACGCGAAGGGCAGAACAACGTTGACCTGCGCTGTCATAAGCTGAACTCACGACATCAAGTACAACTTGCTCAGTCAGTGCTGATGAGTCAACGATCATGGCATTTTGACCGCCTGTTTCAGCAATCAGGGGAATGCTTTCACCATTTTTGCTTAGACGCTTCGCCACAGTTTTTTGCAAAATCTTAGCAACTTCAGTAGAACCTGTGAACATGATGCCTTGAACTTGCTCGGCTGCACTAAGTTGTGCACCCACAGTTTCACCGCGACCTGGCATCAGCTGTACAGCAGCTTGAGGCACACCTGCTTGCCATAAGATTTGAATCGCTTGCGCTGCGATCAATGGTGTTTGTTCAGCTGGTTTAGCAATCACGGTATTACCCGCAACCAATGCAGCAGCGACTTGACCTGTAAAGATGGCCAATGGGAAGTTCCATGGACTAATGCATAGCATCGTGCCTAAAGGCTCAACTTCTGCGTTTGCATCTAGATCAATCATTTGCGTTGCATAGTAGCGTAAGAAATCTACAGCTTCACGAACTTCTGCAATAGCATTGGCATACGTTTTACCACTTTCACGGCAAAGTAAAACCATCAGTTCTTCTAAGCGAGCTTCCATTAAGTCAGCAGCGCGAAGTAGGTAACTTGCACGGGTGTCTTTAGCCGTACGTGCCCAAATGTCTTGAACAGCCTGCGCATTGTTTAATGCTTGCTCAACTTGTTCAGTTGTTGCTTCTTGTACATAACCCACAACATCTGAGTGACGTGCTGGGTTGATAATGCTTTGTGGAGCAACGGCGTCATTGGTCTGAATGTGCTCACCCATTGGTACAGCAGACCATTGGTGCTTAGCAAACTGTTGAGCTGTTTGGTTCAGCTGAACTAATGCAGAGTCATTTGCAAGGTCTAAACCTTTAGAGTTTGCACGCAGTTGGCCATAAAGCTCAGCAGGAAGTGGAATCGAAAGGTGCTTTTGACCCACGATATTTTCGCGTTTTGCACTGCTTAAAATGGTTTGAGTTGGGTTTTCAATCAAATCATCAATTGCAAGTGACTTGTCTGCAATACGGTTTACAAAAGAGGTGTTTGCACCATTTTCAAGTAAACGACGTACAAGATAAGCCAATAGTGTTTCATGGTTACCAACAGGCGCATAAATACGGCATGGTACACCTAGTTTTTTATCTTGCTTTTCACCGACCACTTGTTCATAAAGTGGCTCGCCCATACCATGTAAGCATTGGAACTCATACTGACCTACATAGTATTTCTCTGGGTTGGCCATTTCATAAATGGTCGCCAAGGTTTGCGCATTGTGCGTTGCAAACTGTGGGTAGATTTGTTCTGGTGCAGCCAATAATTTTTTCGCACATGCGATATACGACAAGTCTGTATGTACTTTACGGGTAAATACAGGGTAGTCAGTCATCCCTTCGATTTGTGCTTTCTTGATTTCGCTGTCCCAGTACGCGCCTTTCACTAAACGAATCATTAAGCGTTTTTCGCTACGTTTAGCCAAGTCTACGATGTAGTCAACCACGTAGAAACAACGTTTTTGATACGCTTGGATAACGAAACCAATGCCTTTCCAGTCTTTGAGTTCTGGTTCAAAGCATAGGCGTTCGAGCATTTCTAAAGAAATTTCTAAACGTTCAGATTCTTCTGCATCGATATTTAAGCCGATGTTATAGCCGCGTGCTAATTTAGCAAGAGTAAAGACTTTGCCGTACAACTCTTCATGCATACGTGCAACTTGCGCGCGTTGGTAGCGAGGGTGTAGAGCAGATAATTTAATTGAAATACCTGGGCCGTCATAAACATCTTTGTCTTTTGACGCTTGACCAATGGCATGAATGGCATCGGTATAGTCTTTCATATAACGATCAGCATCATGATCGGTCAGTGCTGCTTCACCCAACATGTCGTATGAATAACGGAAGCCTTTTTCTTCAAGACGTTCAGCGTGTTGTAATGCTTCAGCAATGGTTTCGCCAGTCACAAACTGTTCGCCCATCATACGCATAGCCACATCAACTGCTTTACGGATGATGCCACGCCCACTACGTGCCAATAAGCCTGTTAAAGTGCTTGATAAGCTATTTTGTTTTGGTGTTTCCATCAGTTTGCCAGTCAGCATGAGACCCCATGCTGCCGCATTGACAAACATCAAGTTACTTTGACCAACGTGCTCTTTCCAGTTGCCTTGGTTGATTTTGTCTTTAATCAATAGGTCACGTGTCGCCATGTCTGGAATACGAAGCAAAGCTTCAGCTAAACACATCAACGCGATGCCTTCTTGAGAAGACAGTGCAAATTCTTGTAAGAGACCCTGTACAATACCTGCTTTACCGCTGCCGCTTTTACGTTCACGTAAAGTATGAGCCAAATCAAACGCAAGTTCATGAATGCGTTGATTCATCTCATCAGAGATTTTGCTGTGGTCTAATAAATTTTGAACACAGTCAGTTTCGGCACGTCGCCAAGCGGTATTGATTTCAACTTCAAGCTCACTTTTTTCTTTGAATTCGGTAATATATTCAAATTGAGTTTGAGCGTCGTTGAAATGCGTATTGCTTTCCATCATATTCATGCCTACATCCTGTGCATACAATAATGTGTTGAGAGATCTATAGTAATTAATTTATGATTACAGAAAGAATGCCGAATAACTCACTATAATTTGTATGCTATTTAGAGATTAATTCAGATGACGAGCCCAATTTTTAGCTTGGACCGAACAGATATCAAAATATTAGATATTCTTCAAAGAGATGGAAAAATATCGAATATTAAACTTGCCGAAGAAGTGAACTTATCAGCGACGGCTGCTTTGGCTCGGGTGCAAAAATTAACCAAGGAAGGCTTTATTCTGAGTTATGAGGCACGCTTAAATCCAAACATGCTAAATGCCAGTTTTGTAGTTTTTGTTGAGATACTTTTGGATAAAACCACACCACATGTCTTGGATGATTTTCGCCATGCCGTGCTACAGCATGATGAAATTGTGGAGTGTCATATGACCAGTGGGGGCTTTGATTTTGTGGTGAAGATTCGTTGTGCCAGTATGGATGAGTTCCGAAAAATCTCAGGTCAAGTCTTGTGGCAACTGCCGGGCGTTAAAGAAACGCGCAGTTATCCCGTGATGGAAGTCATCAAAGAAAGCTCACGTATTCAACTTAAGTACAAACCATTGTCGAAATAATTGAGTGCATGAGATACAAAAAAGGGGCTTTTAAGCACCTTTTTTGTTGGTCTACACGTTCAATTAACGTTGTGTAGATTCTTCTTTCATTTCATCCATGGCTTGTTTGTACATGCTGTCTGCTTGTTCAAAGCGTTGTACCACTTCAGCTTCAGGGGCTTTACCCATTAAGCTCACAACTACAATGCTGATCCAAGAGAAGATGAAGCCTGGAATAATTTCATATAGACCTAAGTGTCCTAATGCATTTTTCCATACAATCACAGTTACCGCACCAACAATAATACCTGCAATAGCACCATTCAAAGTCATGCGCTTCCAGAACAAAGACAAGATAATCAGTGGACCAAATGCCGCACCAAAACCTGCCCATGCATAAGCTACAAGGCCTAGAACTTTACTGTCAGGGTTGCTAGCTAAGCAAATTGCAAGAACAGCAACTGCAAGAACCATGAAACGACCCACCCAGACCAATTCTTTTTGAGAAGCGGTTTTACGGATGAATGCTTTGTACATGTCTTCTGTCAATGTTGTAGAGCAAACCAGTAGCTGGCAGCTTAATGTACTCATCACCGCCGCTAAAATTGCAGCTAAAATTACACCCGCAACCCATGGATTGAAGAGAATTTTGGTCAACTCCATGAACACAGTTTCAGGGTTTTGAGAAACCACAGCCGCCAGTTCAGGGTGTTGTTGGAAATATGCGATAGCAATAAAACCAGCACCTACCGCACCACCTAGACATAAAATCATCCATGTCATACCAATGCGACGCGCAGCAGGAATTGTTTTCACAGAGTCTGCAGCCATGAAGCGCACTAAAATGTGTGGCTGACCAAAATAGCCTAAGCCCCATGCAAGTGATGACAGGATGGCAACAGTGCTGAGTTCAGAGGCAATGTGCATTGCTTGTGGGCGAGCAGTTTCAAGCAGGACTGTGAACTGTGCAGCATTACCATCAATCGCAAGGTAAGTCATGATTGGGGTAAGCAGCAAAGCAAAAATCATTAAGCCTGCTTGGAAGGTATCTGTCCAACTAATTGCAAGGAAGCCACCGATACATACATAACTGATGGTTGCAATTGCGCTAATCCAAAGAGCAGTGGTGTAGTCCCAGCCAAAGATGCTTTCAAATAAACGTGAGCCAGCCACCATGCCGGAAGCACAGTAAATCGCGAAGAATACTAAAATGACGATCGCTGATATCATACGCAAGATACGTTTACGATCTGCGAAACGACCTGTGAAATAATCAGGCAGGGTGAGGGCATTGTTTTGGACCTCAGTGTGTACACGTAAACGTCCTGCAACCAATAACCAGTTGAGCCATGCACCAATGATCAGACCTACAGCAATCCACGCTTCAGACAAACCTGACAAATAAATTGCGCCCGGTAAGCCCATCAGTAACCAGCCACTCATGTCTGATGCACCTGCAGAAAGTGCAGTAACCACACTTCCTAAACTACGCCCACCTAAGATGTAATCATCAAAGTTGTTTGTGGACTTGTATGCATACAAACCGATGCCAACCATGGCAATGATATAAACTAAAAATGTGACGAGGGTGGGGTTAATTTGACTCATAGGCATTCCTTGGCAAAATCCGACTTGGGAGATTTTTTAATCGCTTTGTTTGAGACGGCGATTCAAGCATAAAAATAAAATTACACTCTGTAACAGTTGTGAGGTGTTTTTGTATATTTTGTGTAATTATTAATTGTTTTTTAAAATTAAACAATAAGTTGTTGAAAATATGTTGTTTATTGGTCAATTATTATTCTTTTTTATTGGGTGAATGAAATTCTAAGCATTTATTTCGTAAAATCAGCGGGCTAGTTATAATTTATGGTTTTTTATTGCTTACGAAAAATTACATTGCCTGAAAAATAGGTGTATTTACATATAAAGTGTTTCATTTATGAAATGTATTTACAGTCGTGAAATAGGTAGAAAAGACGAATATTTCACCATTGAACTAATTTTGTTAAGGCATTCATACTTTGAGTGCATTGGAAAACTTTCAAATTTCTAATTAGAAAATAGGAATTCAATGGCATTTTCTGCTTGCTTTGGAACAAGTGGAAAGAGAGTCGGTATCAATTACCTGCAAATTTGATAAAATTTCTCCTGAAATTGTGCAGGCCATTGCGGGGGCATGTGAGCAATTGAGCCAAACTACTGAAAGTTGGACATACGCTAGACCTATAAATGTCTATAAAGGTGGAGCGGGCACTTCAATTAAATGAATAGCAACAAAGTGCTGGCCAATCTGGCATTAAAGCATGTATTCCTTTCTTAAGGTAAATACGAGGTTATTCAACCAAATGACCTTGTCAATCAATCTCAATCGACCAATAATGTCTATCCAATGGCGCTACGTTTTGGTCACTTATTAATGGTATTGCAGCCTTAAATACCAAATGTATTCCAGCTAATGAAAACGTACACTTTGATGCAGTCATGCGTAGTGCTGATATGGTGATCTTGTTTGATCGAATTTTAGGTCGCGAAATGTGACGAAATGAGTAAACAGCGTATTGCGGAAAACAAAACAGTTCAGTGAGTGGTATTGGAGAAAGGGTTGTTGACTTAATAACCCTTGGGTCACATTTTTTCATTTGAAACTTGGCAGCTGAGGTGACGCCTAAGGTTGTATCTTTAGCATAATTTAGCTAGAACATTTATAACTATATATAGGTATAAAAGTAGTCAATGCGCTGCTTTTATACTTTTTAGCCGATACACGCTAACAAAAGGTAGCAGTTAGAACTACAATAAGCTTGAGTAAAGAACCATGATTAGATGTCTATGCTGAGTAAATTAAGCCAATTATTTAAATTAAAGAAAGATGCGCCAGAACAACTTTTTTTGCAGCAGCATCAGATTGAATATAATGATGAAAAAGGCTTTATCATTGAAGGTATTGTGCTAAATGCCATACATGCTGAACGTTTGGTCTATTTTTCAAATCGTAGAATTAGTCAGTTTGATGACCTCAATGCACTTTTTTATAGTGCTATGTTAATCAATGAGAAAATCGACTTAGAAATTGCCAATGAACGATTTGTCGCACGTTTAGGTAATAATCTAGAAAACTTAACTGAGCTAAAGCGAATGATTAAGCTACTTAATGACTATTATTACCAGTTTATACGTGACAAAAAATAAGTCTTTTGAAAGCCATAAATTTGAGTTGTAAAAAGGACTTAGCGCTAGATTGATGTTGTTGTTGTCGTGAAAAATAACATGCAGCGAGAGGACATCATGCTAGTATATGACGCATGTTTTTAAACGCTAAAGCCATGTCCATGTTCCAAGAAGAAATCTCCCAACTGAATGTGCAACAATTAAAAGCAGGCGAAAAACGTTGGCTGGGAAATTTGCTCGGCTCTTCAGCTGCATTATTCATTCAAACGTTAAGCACACAAAATAAAAAGCTTTTTGTGGTTGTGGCAAAAAATAATCAACACTTAGCACAACTCGAAAGTGAATTTGAATTTTACGGTATTCGACCGACCATTTTCCCAGACTGGGAAATTCTGCCTTATGACCGTTTATCTCCTCATCAAGATATTGTATCTGAGCGTCTCGCAATTTTATCCAATATGCCGCAAACAGGCGTCTTATTGATTTCGGCTTCGACCTTGGCGCAGCGTGTAGCGCCGACGTCGTGGGTTTTGGGAGAACACTTTGATATTCACGTTGGTCAAAAGTTTGAATTGGAACAGCAAAAGAAGCGTTTGATTCAAGCAGGCTATCATTTGGTCGACACAGTATATGACCATGGTGAATTTGCGGTTCGGGGTAGCATTATGGATATCTATGCCTCAGGTCAAGCTGCACCAATTCGCATAGATTTGTTTGATGATGAAATTGAAACCCTCAAATTTTTTGATCCTGAAACGCAGCGTACTACGCAAAACTTAAAACAATTTTCCGTATTGCCAGCTAAAGAGTTTCCGCTGAAAGAGGCACGCAGCATATTTCGTGATCGCTATGCAGAAATGTTTCCGACGGCAAATCCAAAGAAAAATCCAATTTATCAGGATGTGTTAGAAGGAATTGCATCGCCAGGAATTGAGTTCTATTTCCCACTATTTTTCAGTGCAGCGCAGATGGAAACCCAAAGTACACTGCTTTCGTATTTACCAAGTCATTCTATTGTCATTACAGATAAGCAAGTTGATGATGGTTTAGATGGTTTTTGGAAAGAAATCGATCGACGTTATGAAGACCGTCGCCATAATGTTGATCAGCCAATTTTAGCCCCTAACCAGCTTTTTATTTCGACCAATCAAGTTTTAGAACAGCTCAATACCTTTCCCCGTATTATTGCATCAGTCGAGGCTTTTGATCTAAAAGCGGGTGTGACCAATTTAAACACTGAACTTCCACCACGTTTAGCGGTCGATCCTAAACATGAAAAGCCCTTTCATGCGGTTAAACAGTATATTGATGCTGCTAATCATCCGGTATTACTGGTTGCTGAAAGTGCGGGGCGTCGTGAAACTTTAAAAGATGCATTGCGCGCAACATTGGGAGAGATTCCTAATGTTGAGAATTTTGCTGAATTTCAAAAATCCTTACATGCCATTGCAATTACCAGTGCGCCATTAGAGCGTGGCTTGGTATTAAAAGACAGCATTAGCATCATTTCTGAAAATCAGTTGTATGAGCACCGTGTTGTACAGCGTCGTCGTAAACGCCAACAAGAGGTTTCGGAAGAGTTTCTTATCCGAAGTTTGACTGAACTGAGTATGGGTGCGCCGGTGGTGCATATCGACTATGGTGTGGGACGTTATGCGGGCTTAGTCACTTTAAGTATTGATGATCAAGACTATGAGTTCTTGCAGCTCGATTATGCCGATGCGGCCAAAGTCTATGTTCCTGTCACCAATTTACATTTGATCAGTCGTTATAGTGGAGGTGACCCAGACTTGGCGCCCTTGCATAAGTTGGGTACTGATGCTTGGAGCAAAGCAAAACGTAAAGCATTAGAGCAAATCCATGATGTAGCAGCGGAGTTATTGCATATCCAAGCCCGTCGTCAAGCCAAACCAGGTTTTGGTTTTGAGTTGGATCAAGGTCAATATATGCAGTTTGCTAGTGGCTTTGCCTATGAAGAAACACTCGATCAAGCCAATGCGATTGAGGCAACTTTGTATGATATGCAATTGGCTAAACCTATGGATCGCTTGGTCTGTGGCGATGTGGGCTTTGGTAAAACCGAAGTTGCGATGCGCGCAGCATTTTTAGCGGTACAGAACAACAAACAAGTGGCTGTTTTGGTGCCGACGACGTTGCTAGCCCAACAGCATTATGAGTCTTTTAAAGACCGTTTTGCAGACTGGCCTATTCGCATCGAAGTTTTATCACGTTTTGGCAGCAGTAAATCACATACGAAAACGATTGAAGACTTAGCCGAGGGCAAAGTCGACATCGTGATTGGTACGCATAAAATTTTACAAGAAAGTGTCCAGTTTAAAGACTTAGGCTTGATGATTGTGGATGAAGAACATCGCTTCGGTGTACGTGATAAAGAGCGGATTAAAGCAATGCGTGCAGATGTGGACATGTTGACTCTGACTGCAACTCCAATTCCACGGACTTTAAACATGGCCTTTAGTGGCATGCGCGATCTATCAATTATTGCCACACCACCTGCACGACGTTTAGCGGTAAAAACGTTTGTGCAAGAACATACGGGTGATTCAGTTAAAGAGGCCATCTTGCGTGAGTTGCTACGTGGCGGACAAGTTTATTTCCTACATAATGAAGTGGAAACGATTGAACGTGCAGCGGAGAGTCTTCGAGAGTTGGTCCCTGAGGCACGCGTGGCTGTTGCACATGGTCAAATGCGTGAACGCGAGTTAGAACAAGTTATGCAGCAGTTCTACCATAAAGAATATAACGTGCTGGTTTGTTCAACCATTATTGAAACAGGGATTGACGTTCCGAATGCCAATACAATTTTAATTGAACGGGCAGACAAACTGGGTTTAGCGCAGTTGCATCAACTACGTGGGCGTGTAGGGCGCTCGCATCACCAAGCCTATGCTTATCTGTTGGTACCATCCATCAAAGGATTAAAAGGTGATGCCGAAAAACGTCTAGATGCGATTCAGCGGGCATCGACATTAGGCGCGGGCTTTATGTTGGCTACGGAAGACTTAGAAATTCGCGGAGCGGGTGAGCTACTCGGCGAGCAACAAAGTGGTTCAATGCAAGCCATTGGCTATAGCTTGTATATGGAGATGCTTGAAAAGGCGACCAAAGCCATTCAAAAGGGCAAAACCCCAAACTTCGATGCGCCACTCTCACTGACCGCAGAAATCAATTTACATATGCCGGCCTTGATTCCAGATGAATATCTAGGAGATGTCCATCAACGTTTATTGTTTTATAAGCGTATTAGTAATACGGACAGTCAGGAAAAACTCGATAACATTCGTATGGAGTTGATTGACCGTTTTGGGATACCACCACAACCTGTAAAGCAGCTTTTTGCTGTGCATCAGATGCGTTTGAAAGCAGAAATACTGGGCATTACCAAAGTGGATATTGCTGCCAATGGGGGTGCGATTGAATTTTCACCAGATACTCCTGTTCAGGCTATTAGTATTATTCAGATGATGCAAAAACATCCGACCTTTTTTAGGATGGAGGGTGGTCAGCGCTTAAAAGTCATGGTGATGCTAGAGGAATATGAAAAACGGATTCAATTTATCAATGACTTATTGGAAAGTTTGTTGAAAGAATTGCATTAAAATTTAGCTTTAATTTGCTGTGATTTCATACAGATATCAGGTCTTTCTTGCGGACTTGCGCTATAAAAAGAAAGACTTGATTTTTTGATGAAATTTATTAAAGTAATAAATGTGATGTAGTTCAAAGTAAAACGTAGTTTATTTGTGTTGAAACACATTGCTTGCAATATTCACCTCTGATTGGATGTGATAGTATTAGCCATTATTCTAATTTGCATCATTTATAAAGATATGTTTAGTTTGCATCCACAACTTGCTCAAGATACGTTTTTTGTAGGCGACTTTCCACTTTCAACATGTCGCTTAATGAATGATATGCAATTCCCGTGGCTAATTTTAATTCCACGCGTGCCAGGCATCACTGAGTTATATGAACTCAGTCAAGCCGATCAAGAACAGTTTTTACGTGAGTCAAGCTGGTTATCAAGCCAATTGGCTCGTGTATTCCGTGCTGACAAAATGAACGTTGCTGCTTTAGGTAACATGGTTCCGCAGCTCCATTTTCACCATGTTGTACGTTATCAAAACGACGTCGCATGGCCAAAACCAGTTTGGGGTACTCCCGCTGTTCCTTATAGCAATGAAGTGCTTGCGCATATGCGTCAAACTTTAATGCTTGCACTACGTGGTCAAGGTGATATGCCATTCGATTGGCGTATGGACTAATACACGTGAGAAATCAAATCAGGGATGATTTGATCGTGCGCATAATGGGGAACGAGCAGTGCCATTAGACGATTGGTTATCTAAAGAGCCCAAACAATTTGAGTATTTCCATCGTGTGATGGGATATGGCATGCTGTCTTTAATAACCATCGTCTATCATTATACGATGGCAGATACGCAATATCAGATTTATGTGCCGCTGTTGTTGCTCATTGTGTTATTGATCACACCGCCATTTTCCAGATGGTTAGGTTATCGCTTCAATAATACGATGCGACGCGGTGTGATGTTTGTTATTGATATTGTCATTACAGCAATCATTTTAGCCGCTGTACATCTCAGTATCGTACTCACATTTTTAACCATTTTTGCTATGCTTTACACGGCTATTAGCAATAAAATTTCTTTTTTGATGGTGTCTTTGGCCAGCCTGATTGGGGTGGTTGTCTTTTATATCTCGATTATCTTTGTCTTTGGTTTTGGTGAGTATTTCGAGGCTACCAGTACAGAACTGATCGTATTGGGCTTTTTGTGCCTCACTACTTATTTTGGCGTGGGTAGCTATTATCAGCGCAATCAAATGCAAGACATATATCGCCGCAAAAATCACTATTTCGATCAGATGAACCGTTATATGGAGTTTGCCAATCAGCTGAGTCGCTATGCACCAGTTCAATTGTGGCAATCGATCATGAAAGGTGAGTCTGAGGCGAAAATTGAATACAAACGTAAAAAACTGACAGTTTTCTTTTCAGATATTCAGGGTTTCACAGAGCTTTCTGAAAGCTTAATTCCGGATGATTTAGCATTCCTACTCAATGATTATTTAAAACACATGACCGAGATTGCGAAGCAATATGAAGGTACTGTGGATAAATTCATGGGCGATGCAATTTTAGTGTTCTTTGGTGACCCTAATTCCGAAGGTGTAGAGCGAGATGCTCAAAACTGTTTGGAAATGGCCATGGCGATGCGTCAGCAAATGAAAATTCTGCGCGAGCGTTGGGTGAAAATGGGTTATCCGCCATTGCATATTCGTATGGGGATTTCTACAGGGTATTGCCACGTAGGGAACTATGGTGCATCGCACCGTATGGCTTATACCATTGTTGGTCGTGATGCAAACCTTGCTGCACGTTTACAAAGTGCAGCACAAGTGGATGAAATCTTAATTTCGGACGATACACATAATTTAGTAAAAAATGATTATCTTTGTGCGCCGAAAGCACCAATTTTCCTTAAGGGGATTAAAGGTGCTGTGAAGACGTGGCAAGTCGTTGAAAAATATACCTCGCAAAAATCAGACTATCAACGCTGGTTTGATTATGAATATAAAGGGTTTCATTTATTGCTGAACTTAGATGAAGTGCAGAATTTTGAATATCCGCAGTTGATTCAAGTCTTGGAAAAAATGATTCAACGCATTCAAACCCAACAAAAGATGACCAACTCACAAGGTATCGTCAAACTCAATCTTGAAGATGAAGTAATAGAGTCTGTTCAGAAAAATGAATATCATTAACTTGATGGTGTGAGATACAAAAGTAAGAGTCGTAAAAAAGCCACTACAATGAGTGGCTTTTTTACGCTTTGAAAATTAGTGATTTTCAGACGCGTGGTTAATCGTGTATTTAGGAATTTCAACTTCTAAGTCTTCATCCACTAACTTCACTTGGCAAGACAAGCGAGAGTCAGGTTCTAAGCCCCAAGCACGATCTAGAAGGTCGGCTTCAACATCATTCATTTCTTCTAAGCTGTCAAAGCCTTTACGTACCACAACGTGACAGGTTGTACATGCGGCTGACATATCGCACGCATGTTCAATCTTGATCCCATTTTTCAGTAAGCTTTCACAAAGATTTGCATTCTGTTCAACTTCAAACTCAGCACCTTCTGGGCAGATTTGCGCATGTGGGAGAACTTTAATACGTGGCATAGTCTTTACCTATAAATTAGTTTGAGTTTGACCAGTCGTCGAGTTTTGTGCCTTTCAGCGCTGCATCGATATGCTGATTCATACGTGCTGCTGCAAAAGCATCACTGTGTATTTTAAGCTGTTCAACAGCAGATTCAATTGCTTTGATTTCTGTTGTTTCAAGTGTTGCTTCTAATGAAGTTTTGGCCGCATTTAATGCAACTTGTTGTTCATTCGTGAGCAGGTGAGCATCCACTTTTAGGGCTTGCTCTAAAGCTTCGAGTTCGCGTTTTGCTTCAACTTTGGTTTCTTGTAAGTGACGAAGATTTTTATCTTCTTCAGCAAACTTGTAACCATCAAGCAGTAAGCGTTCCATGTCACTATCAGCCAAACCATATGATGGTTTGATGTCAATTTGTGCATGTACGCCAGAGGTTGTTTCTTTAGCTGAAACCGTCAGTAGGCCATCGGCATCCACTTGGAAGGTCACTTCAATGCGTGCTTGCCCCGCAGTCATTGGTGGAATACCGCGAAGGACAAAACGACCTAAGCTGCGGCAATGCTCAACCAAATCACGCTCACCTTGAACCACATGAATCAGCATCGCGGTTTGGCCATCTTGGTAGGTGGTGAACTCTTGGCGACGTGCAACTGGGATTGCAGTATTACGTGAAATAAGACGTTCAATCAAGCCACCCATGGTTTCTAGACCAAGAGAAAGCGGAGTTACATCAAGCAGTAATGCGCCATCGGCTGTGTTTCCAATCAGCTGATTGGCTGTAATCGATGCACCGATAGCAACAACTTCGTCTGGGTTGATGGTACACAATGGCTCTTGAGCAAATACATCTCGTACAGCGTTTTGTACAGCATAAGAGCGAGTTGAGCCACCGACCAAAACCACGTTTTGAATGTCGCTGAGTTCAAGTTTGGCATCGCGGAGGACGCGTTTGCACACACTAATCGTTTTATCTAAAGCAACTTTGATAATGCCTTCAAATGTCGTGCGATCAAGAGTCAAGCTGTGCTCTAGGACTTGTAAATGAACGCTTTCTGCATCGGTTAAAGCTTCTTTAGCTTTACGTGCAGCAACTAAAACGTGTGCATATTCAGTGTCATCGAACTGCTCAATGTTGAGTTCTTTTTTCGCCCATTTTACGATTAAACGGTCAAGGTCATCACCACCTAATGCGGTATGACCACCCGTTGCTAACACTTCAAACACGCCTTGTGAAAAGCGTAAAATTGAAACGTCAAAGGTACCGCCACCCAAGTCATAAATCACATAGTTGTGATCATGCGCAAGATTGGTTTCTTGGTCCAGACCATACGCAACTGCAGCAGCAGTAGGCTCATTTAAAAGTCGTAGTACATTTAAACCCGCAAGTTGTGCGGCATCACGTGTCGCTTGACGTTGAGCTTCATCGAAGTATGCAGGAACGGTAATCACTGCACCATTGACTTCATTTTTTAAGCTCGCTTCAGCACGATCTTTTAGTTGCTTTAAAATTTCAGCAGACACTTCGACAGGGGTTTTGCGGCCCTGAGCAGTTTCAAAAGCAGGCATTTGATTATCTTCACCCACTAAAGTGTAGGGGTGTTGAAATTTAATGTCGGCTTTAGAGCGTCCCATAAAGCGTTTGACTGAAACGATGGTGTTTTTAGGATCGGCAGTCAAAAATGGTTTCGCTTCGTCGCCATATTGGGTTTGGTTTACACCATAATGCGCGATCGATGGGAGTAAGACACGACCTTGTTCATCATGCAAAACCTTTGCTTTGCCTGAAAGTACAGTGGCAACTAGAGAGTGAGTTGTACCTAAGTCGATACCAATGGCAATACGGTGTTCATGTGGCGCACTTGATTGTCCAGGTTCTGCAATTTGCAAGAGAGCCATGTGTTACATCCTTTGAGCGTCAAAAATTAAAAATAAGTTAAAATTCATCATCTAAATCAAAGCTATCATCATCTTCAAAACGATCTTCAGCTTTATCTATGTCATGCATGACTTTTACAAAGAAGCGAAGTTTGCGGACATCATCACGTGCCTCAGCCCAATCTTCCTCTTCAAAATCAATTTTGAATTCGCGGACTAAACCATCAATCCATTGTTGAACGTCTAATTTGAGTGATTGTAATTCATCTGCTGAACGTGCTTCATCAAGTTGTTCACGGATTTCTAGGGCAGACTGGAGAAATTCAAAATCATTGATGGATTGATCAAGATGATAATCTTGTTTTTTTAATCCTAATAAATATCCTGCACGGCTATCAACCTGAGATAAAACTTTAAATGCTTGATTGATCTCACTTGATTTTATGAGGGCTTGATCTTTATCGAGAGCTTTATCTGGGTGATATTGTTGCTGCAACTTTAAAAATTTTGATTTTAAGGTTGCTAAATCAATATCGAGTGCTACTGGGAGGTTAAACAACTCAAAATGATTCATAGGAGAGGGATTCCGCGCTAAATTGGGGGTCATTGCGAAAGCAAAAACACTCTATGTAAATGCAATTAAAACAGTGTGATACACACTGTTTTAATGTTGAAAAGCAAGTTAATGAACTGTTATACGGTGAAAGATTCACCACAGCCACATTCGCCTTTTTTGTTTGGGTTGTTAAACTCAAAGCCTTCGTTTAAACCATTTTTCACGTAGTCCATCTCCATACCATCGAGATAAACCAAGCTTTTTGGGTCTACAAATACTTTCACCCCAAACTGCTCAAAGGTGGTGTCATGTGCATCAATTGAATCGACAAATTCAAGCACATAAGCCAAACCAGAACAGCCTGAAGTTTTCACGCCAACGCGAATACCTTCACCCTTACCGCGATTTTTTAAATAATTGCTGATATGAGTTGCAGCATTTTCAGTTAAGTTGATCATGAAAACTCCCTAATCTTTCTTTAAAATGCGAAGCAATTAAGCTTTAGATTTTTTGCTGCGGTAGTCTTCAACAGCAGCTTTAATAGCATCTTCAGCCAGTACAGAACAGTGTACTTTTACTGGAGGAAGCGCAAGTTCAGTTGCGATATCAATGTTTTTGATCGCTTGAGCTTGATCTAAAGTTTTGCCTTTTAGCCATTCAGTCACTAAAGAGCTTGATGCAATAGCAGAACCACAACCATAAGTTTTGAAACGTGCTTCTTCAATCACACCGTTGTCATCTACTTGAATCTGTAAACGCATAACGTCGCCACATGCAGGTGCTCCGACCATACCTGTACCTACGTTTTCAGCATTTTTGTCTAATACACCTACATTACGAGGGTTTTCGTAATGGTCAATTACTTTTTCGCTATAAGCCATGATGCGTCTCCAAACCTCGGGGTCAGCGTTAATATTAAATATGGGGTCAAAACTTGATTTTTCAATGAAGTCATCCAGTATGTGAATGACTTCAATGGGAAAAATTAGTGCTCAGCCCACTCAACTGTAGAAAGGTCGATACCGTCTTTGTACATGTCCCAAAGTGGAGAAAGTTCACGAAGTTTCTCCACTGCAGAACGCGTCACTGTAAGTACATGGTCAATGTCTGCTTCAGTGGTGTATTTACCAAAACTGAAACGAATTGAACTGTGCGCAAGTTCGTCAGACAAACCTAGTGCACGTAATACATAAGAAGGTTCTAATGTTGCTGAAGTACAAGCTGAACCCGAAGATACAGCAGCGTCTTTCAACGACATCATTAACGATTCACCTTCAACAAAGTTGAAACTTACGTTTAAGTAGTTCGCAACGTTTTGTGTTGGGTGGCCGTTTAAGAAAATTTGTTCTAAGTCTTGTAAGCCATTCCAAAGCTTGTCACGAAGTACGCGAATGCGTGCTTGTTCAGAAGCTAAGTTTTTACCTGCAAGTTCAAATGCTTCACCCATACCAACGATTTGGTGTGTTGCAAGTGTACCAGAACGCATACCGCGTTCATGACCACCACCATGCATTTGCGCTTTTAAACGAACACGTGGAGTACGACGTACATAGAGTGCGCCAATACCTTTAGGGCCATAAATTTTATGAGCAGAGAAGCTCATAAGGTCAACTTTCATAGTTGAAAGGTCAATTTCAACTTTACCTGCAGCTTGCGCCGCATCGACATGGAAGAAGATCTTGTGTGCACGAGTAATTTCACCAATTGCCGCAACATCAGTCACAGAACCAATTTCGTTGTTTACCATCATAAGTGAAACAAGAATAGTGTCTGGACGAATAGCTGCTTCAACCATTTCAGGGGTAATTAAGCCAGTGTTTGGAAGTGGCTCAAGGTAAGTGATTTCAAAACCTTCAGACTCAAGCTCACGGCAAGTGTCTAAAATAGCTTTGTGTTCAATTTTACTTGTAATAATGTGCTTGCCTTTAGAGGCATAGAATTGTGCTACGCCTTTAAGAGCTAAGTTATCTGATTCAGTTGCACCAGAAGTCCAAACGATTTCGCGTGGATCTGCTTTGATCAAGTTTGCAACTTGTTCACGTGCATATTCTACTTTTTCTTCTGCCTGCCAGCCGTAAGCATGAGAGCGAGATGCTGGGTTGCCAAATGTGCCGTCAAATGTCAGGCATTCCATCATGCGTTCAGCGACTTGCGGGTCTACAGGAGTTGTTGCTGCATAATCAAGATAAATTGGACGTTTCATGTCAAATACCTGTTACCGATAAAAGGGCTGAATCTGAAGGTGCTGTGTTTTGGCGAATGGCAACTTTTTGAACGTTGTCACGTGCTACAAGGTCAGCAAGAGTGATTTTAGCGAGATAGTCGGCAATGTGATGGGAGAGTTCTTGCCATAAATCGTGAGTTAAGCACATTGCGCCATTTTGGCAGTTGCCTTTATGGTCACAGCGAGTGGCATCAACTGTTTCGTTTACAGCTTCAATAACTGCTAATACTGTAATTTCATCAGCGCGACGAGCTAAGTGGTAACCACCGTTGGCACCACGAATACTAGAAACTAAGCCGTGGCGCTTTAATTTCGCAAATAACTGTTCAAGATAAGCAACAGAGATAGTTTGACGAGCTGCAATTTCTGCAAGCGTGATCGTTTGTTCAGTTGGCTGCAAAGCTAAATCAAGTAGAGCAGTCACTGCGTAGCGTCCGCGAGTTGTTAAGCGCATGATTCGATACACATGATTAGACTAGATGTGCCGATTTTAAGAATCCTGACTAAAATAGTCAAGTTTTTTTAATAGGGATTGTGCGTATTTAATTTGCTTGAAATATTATGTAGTTATGCAAGCCAAATATTATATACCAATAAGCTAATCAAAAGTATAGAAAACACAAAAAATGTGACATTTATACGTTTTTGACGTTGCTCGATACGGCGAATACGATTTTTGTATTGTTTCACTTCAACCTGTAGAGTGTTGATTTTAGAACGTTGTTCTTCAATTTTCTCTAAAAGTGGTGCAATACGCTTTTTGGATGCAACCACATTTTGCGGATCAGTTGGTTCAGTTAACCAGTTTTTCCAATCGGCAAGAACTTTAGGTGCACTAAAATGTAAAATTAAATCTCGGAACTCATCTTTTAAGGTGATGTCACCATCAATACGCATGGTTTTAATACTACGACGGTTTCCAAAGACGAAAATTTTAATTAAATCCATCAATGTGGTGCGTACATCTAAGTCGACTGGTTTTTCGGGGGCTTTGGCGTCAAATAAAACACCTTGAGCGGTAAAGGTGATATAGAAGTCAAAATAAGGCAGGTAGCTATTTATTTTAATCGCAATATTTTGCTCAACAAACTTTTTACAGTGAAGTGCAACCACGCGGTCGTGTTTTAAAATAAGAGAAAAGATCGTCTCAAGAACAATCATCACCATAGTGAGTAGCATATGTGTTTGATTGTGTTCTTTTTGAGAATCACTCATAAGTAGTAACCTAAATCCTGACCTGAAATGAGCATCCTGCTCGCAAAAACTTCAGACTTAAAAATAAAAATGTAATAAAGATGCTTTGTAGAACAGTTTTACAAATCGATCAAGTCTAATATTTGCTAGTATAGTGCAATCTATAAGATTTTTTGGATGTTTTTGCACATAAATCATGCAGGAGATGGTGCTAATGGAAAAAGCAGATATAGAGTTAGATGATATTTCGAAAGAAGATGAAACACTAAAAAAAACAAAAACTAAGCATCATTTTCACCGTAAAAATAGTTTGGATTTTAGAAAGTATACCAAGCAAATCTGGTTAGCGGGTTTGGGCGCTTTTTCACGTGCAGAGGAAGAGGGGAATAAATTATTTGACTCGTTGGTCCAAGTCGGCGAAGAGTTAGAATCTAAAACCACTGAAATTGCTGACCAAACGGTTGAAAAGGTATCTGAGAAAGCACGTGAATCGGTGACAGATACTAAAGATAAGGTTGAGAAGATTGTGGATCGTGGTGTAAATCACTCCTTAAACCGGATTGGATTGGTCACGGTGAAAGACATTCAGTACTTAGAAAACCTGATTCTTCAACTGAATGATAAAATCGATGTTTTGATTGAAGAAAATAAGAAGTTAAACGAAAAAGTGAATAAAAAGTGATCTGGTTGTGCTTTTGTACCTTTTTCAACGTTTTTTTGTGATTTATTTTCCAAAAAAGCATATACAGAGTATTGCGTTTTCACCTAAAGCATTGCTATAAAGGCGTTACGGTAATTTATACTAAATTTTTGGACCTTAAATAAACGATATTAAGAGGACGCGATCCACATGAATAAATCAGAATTAATTGATGCAATTGCAGAGAAAGGGGGATTGTCTAAGACTGATGCTGGTAAGGCCTTAGACGCTACAATTGCTTCAATCACTGAAGCGCTTAAGTCTGGTGATACAGTTACACTTGTTGGTTTTGGTACTTTCAACGTGAAAGAACGTGCTGCACGTACTGGCCGTAACCCACAAACTGGTGCTACTTTAGAAATTAAAGCAAGCAAAGTACCAAGCTTTAAAGCTGGTAAAGGTTTAAAAGATTCTGTTGCTTAATCTTTTAAATAAATACTAAACGCGCCTTTTCGGCGCGTTTTTTATTAAACATTAGAAAATGTGTCGATAACACATTCATTCATTGCTGCTTTTCAGTTAAAATCTCGGGCAAATAAAATATTGGAATACTTATGGAATCTTTTCGTAAAGTTATTAAGGGTTGGTTGGGCAAGGCTTTGCTCATTTTGTTTTTGACCCCTTTAGCACTTGTAGGTATTGAAGGATATTTTAGTAGCGGATCAAAAGACGCTGTGAAATCAGTCAATGGCCAAGATATTTCTGAAAAGGAATTAGAGACCTTAACCGCTTCCTTTAAAGAACAATTCTTAGCTTATGCCAATGGGGATGAAACTTTACTCAACCAAAGCTTTATTAAAGATAAAGCGATGAACCAACTGATTGCTAATACTTTGTTATTGCAACAGGCTGAAAAGCTGGGCATTTCACTCAGTGATACTCAAATTGAACAGATGATTGCTCAACAGCCAAGTTTTCAAGAAAATGGAAAATTTTCAGAAACGCGTTATTCAAGCTATTTGCAGTCTGTGGGTATGAGTAGTGATGCGCTCGTTGCAAACTTACGTCAAGACCATGCATTAAAAATGATGCGTTCGACTTTTGTTGATTATGCATTGGTGAGTAAACTAGATATTCAACAAATTGCTAACTTACAAACAGAACAGCGTACTGTGCAGTTTGCCAATGTAAATCTTGATGAATATAAAAAGAACGTCAAGGTTTCAGCACAAGAGATTGAAAACTATTACAAGCAACACCCAACCATGTTTAAACAAGTGGCAAGTGTAGATGTTGACTATGTGTTGTTAACACCAGCCAATGTGCCGGCTGCTGCTTCACCTGTTACAGATGCGGAGTTGCAGCAAGCCTATACACAGTTTGTTGAAGCACAAAAAGATAATGTTGCGCCTTTGGTTAAACATATTCTGATTACGACAGATGCACGTACAGATGCTGAAGCGAAAAAACGTGCAGAAGAAGTTGTTGCAAAAATTAAATCAGGCACAAGCTTTACAACAGCTGCGGCTCAATACTCTGAAGATACTGCATCTAAAGCGAATGGTGGTACTTTAGCAGTTTATAACAAAGGCACTTTTGGTGATGCTTTTGACCAAGCTGTAGCATCACTTAAATCAGGTCAAGTGTCAGCGCCTGTAAAAACTGAATTTGGTTACCATGTCATTGAAACTGATGCGCCAGCTGTGAAGTTGCCATCTTTTGAAAATGAAAAAGCTCGTTTGACTGCGGAAGTTCAGAAGAATAAAACAGCCAATGCATTCTCTGATGCTGTAAACAGCTTAAATGAACTGGTTGTAGACTCAGATGCTTTAGATGTGGTGTCTCAAGAAGTTAAAGGTGTACAAGTTCAAACTGTAAAAGGCATGACCTTATCTACACAGCATCCTGTATTAAGTAATGCTGCTGTGAAAGTGAAACTGTTTAACGATGACGTTAAAAATGGTGATCGTAACGCGACCAGTAGCATTCAACTTCCAAATGGGGATGTAGTTTGGGCAAAAGTACGTGATTATCATGCGGCAGGTGTCCAAACGCTCCAAGAAGCAACACCACGTGTGAAAGCAAAATTGGTTGAACAAAAAGCTTATGATGCTGCTAAAGCTAAAATTGCTCAAAGCTTAAAAGACTTTAAAACTCAACCAGCGGCATCAGTAGTTGCTAAGAGCGGTTTGACCTTTACTGCACCGCAAGTGTTTATTCGTTCACAAGGCTTACCACGTGCAGTTGAGCGTGCGGCGTTTAGCCAAGCGGCACCAAAAACAGGACAGTGGTCTGTAACAACAGCATTATTGCCAACAGAAATGGTGGTGGTCGCGGTATCAAACGTAAACAAGACGACGTCTAGTGCATTGACGGATGAGCAGTTGGCTGAGCTTTCGAAGTTATATCAACAACTTCGTGGTCAGCAAGAAGCTGAAGATTATGTGCAATACTTAAAAGCACATGCGAAAATTAAATAATCGCACGCTATAAAAAAACCTGCATTCGTGCAGGTTTTTTTATGTGTGTAGATAAACAAATTTTATTTAAGGATAAACAAGCTTAGGCACGAATTTTGAGCTCATAACCTGAATATTTACGAATATTAATCACGCCTGTATCTAAAATCAGGTACTGACCTTTAATCCCTTGTAACTTGCCGCGAATCACGGGAGTTTTATCTAAATTGTGGGATTTAATTTTCTCAGGATATTGCTCAACGGGATAAACAAACTCGCGTGGCAGTTCAGTTTCCAAAAGCTCAACCGTTTCATTGAATTCAAGATTTTGACTAAATTCCTCACGAATGGTTTGGATTTTAGGTGCAAATTCTTCGATGAGTTGTTCGCGAACTTCAATCAAGTCGAGTGGTTCAGCTTCGCCTTTGAGTAATTTGCGCCAATCGGTTTTGTCTGCCACTTGTGTGCCAAACATAATTTCGAGCTGGCCTGAAAGACGGCGCGAACCGACTTTCATAATTGGAAGGGCTTGGGTTGCACCTTGATCGAGCCAACGGGTTGGCATTTGGCTAATCCTTGTAATCCCAACTTTTAGGGCACTTGAGTTGGCTAAATAAACAATATGAGGCTGAAAGCAAACTTCATGCGCGAAGCTGTCTTCTCGGCAGGTGCCTAAGTGGTAGTGACAGGTTTCAGGTTTCATAATACACATGTCGCAAGAGGCTTTGGTTTTAAAGCACTTGAAGCAATGGCCTTGCGAAAATGATTTAGAAGTCTTCGTACCACATGAAACACAGAAGATTTTACCAGTCCATTCAATCTCGATTTCTTGACCCAAGTTAAAAGGAAGGTCAACTTCTGAACGATCTAGGATAAATTTATATTCAACATTTGCCTTGTGTGTATGTTGATCAGTTACACTAAGGTCCTTAAGACCTGCATGCATTTTATGGCAAATGCCTTGAAGTTCCATACAGAATTACTCACTCAATATTAAGGATGCGGTTATGGCTGAACTGAACGTCATTACTTCTATGCTAGACGATTTATCTCAAGAACAGCCTATTTCAACTGCATTGTGCATTGGGCAGGATCTCAGCCCAAATCATCATCAATCTATTCAATGGCAATATTTTAGCGTATCTGACTTTTTAAGTCTGCCTTTTACCCAGCGCTATGATTTAGGTTTTGTGCTTTTTGACACGGCAGAAATGCAAAATATAAGCTCACAACAAAAATCACAACTATTGGTACGTTTAAGAGATTTGATGGCAAAGCGTATTGTGGTGGTGAGTCAATTGCAGGATGAACAACTGCTTCGTGCTTTAGGTTTTACTCAACTGATCGATAAAACGACGCATGGTAAAGACTTTGCTTTATGGCAATTTAATATTTTGACCTATAAGCATGTGCCTGACTGGTTCAATTCAAAATTTTGGGCGAATCCTGAAAACTGGAATAAATTCCGTTGGTGATTCGACTGCGACTGTATTTTTCCATTCATAGCAAAAATTAACAATTTATTTCTATAGGGTTTTTTTAAACATCGTATGCTGTTTAAAAAACCTAGAAAGGATAAAGTGATGACGAACCTGAATAATATTATAGAAATTTTAGCAAAGCAGGCCATGGGCGGTCAGCAACAGTCAAATCAGCAAAGTGGTTTGGGTGGGATTTTGGGTTCAGTGCTTGGACAACTCGGGGCGGGTGGTACGAGCCAAACACAACAGGGTGGTCTGGGCGATATTTTAGGTTCGGTGTTGGGCGGTTTGACTGGTGGACAGTCACAACAGGTGCCAAACTCGCAGAACTCAGGATTCGCAGGCGGTGGAAAAAGTTTATTGATTGCGGTATTGCCTTTGATTTTGGCATGGATTCAACAGCAAGGTGGTTTGCAGGCAGCTTTAGATAAACTCAAAGGGCAAGGTTTAAGCAGTCAGGTTGAGGACTGGGTTTCTACAGGGCCAGGAGAAAACGCCAGTGTAAATCCAGAGCAAGTGCAAAACTTGTTTGATGATGCCGCGGTGGAGCAAGTTGCAGAGCAAGCGAATGCACCTAAACAAGATGTATATAGTGCTATTTCACAAGTGTTACCGCAAATTATTGATTCACTCACCCCGCAAGCAGGACAAACCAACCCTCAAGAAGCCAACGCGGATATCCAACAGGTATTGAACTTGGTTTCGGGTTTTTTAAAACGCTAAATTCACAATAAAAAAGCCATCCTAGAATGGCTTTTTTATTACTTGAAATTCTAGATTAAAAAACACGCCGAAGCGTGTTTTTTAATTTTTAGGGGAGCGCTAACTTAGAAGTCGTAACGCATTCCTAGAGAAAGACCAAGACTGTTTTCACCCGCTACACCGCTTACGCTGTTTGTACGGCCTTCTTTCCAAGGGGTTAGGTTTGATTTGTCATCATTAATAACCGTTGCCAAGTTACCGTATAAACGAACTGCTTTGTCTAGGCGGTGCTCAAGGCCAACAGCGAGTAATGTTGAGTTTGCATCATCTGCATCGACATCACGGTAGAATACTTCACCACGTACTAAAGTTTTTGGAGCAAACTTGTATTCACCCGCTACACCAAAGACTTGTGCATCAGGAGTAACTGTAGAGTTGTCATGTTGTAGGAATTGGTACATGCCACCTAAGTTAAAGTCAGGGGTGATTTTGTATGCGCCAGCGATACGGAAACCATCACGCTCACCGCTAGTTGCTTCTTCTTCATAGTGTTCGTATGCAGCAGCGAAGTCGACGTTACCTTCTTTATAGGTTAAAGCTAAGTCATAAGCTTTATCTTTGTCTTTAGCACCATCTTTTGTTGCATCTGGGCTATTTGCTTCATGTAAAGAAAGTGCACCTAATACATTGAAGCCATTACCAAATTTAGGTGATTTATATTCGATAGTATTTGCATTACGCTCATCAAACTTCAAGTTACCTACACGTGTTACGTTACGTACGTCACCAACCATGTCGCCAAAGAAGTTGATTGGACCGCGTGCAGCCTTGAATGGGCTGTCAAAACGACCCACACGTGCTTGACCGAAGTCACCTTTTAAGCCTACAAAAGTATCTCGTGTTGCAAACTCAAGGTCGCTATTTGATGAACCGCTTGCGAAATTGATTTCTTGTTCAATTTGGCCGAATACAGTCATGCCATTTTCAAGCTCTTGTTCAGCTTTGAAGCCTAAGCGTGAAGAGTTTGAAGAGATTCCAACTTCGTTATAGTCAGCGCCATCATCTAGATAGTCTAAAGAAACATGCGCACGGCCATAAATTTTTACGTCAGCAGCCATCGCTAAAGCTGGTGTAAGTAAAGTTGCCCCAACTGCTAATGCGCAAAGTGTTTTTTTCATGTGTAGCTCCAAGAAAGACTTTTTGTTGATTCGTCTATAAAAGGTTATTCAGTCGTCTTTTTATTCATCAGACTTCTGTCTCTTGGCGCTCATTATTGATTACAAATAAGTCATTAATATTAAGGGAATATTACAAAAATATTAAACAAGTCAATGTCAAATGCATTTCCGCGATAAATTGTTAAGCTTGATTTTGAGAACTTAGATTATTGATCTTATTTATTTTTAGCCCTAAAAAAAGGAGCCGAAGCTCCTTGATTTAATGGATGGAATTACAAAGCAGCGCGAATTTTTTCTGCTTGTGCTTTGATTTTTTCTTGATCACCCATTTGTAAGGCATGCTTACCTAGTTCATGTACCGAACTCGGAATGAGGTGGAAATGTACATGGGGGACGGTTTGCCCAGCAGCAGCTCCAGACAGTTGCATGAGGACAATGCCTTGGGCATCCAAACCGACTTCAATGGCTTTTGCTACTTTTTGTACCACTTGAATGGTGTAGGCAGCAGCATCGGCAGGGAGGTCGAGTAAGGTCACCGCAGGTGTTTTGGGTATGACTAAAGTATGACCGTCTGCTTGAGGCATAATATCCATGAATGCAAGAACTTGGTCATCTTCATATACTTTAATGGCTGGAAGTTCACCACGTAAAATCCGTGCAAAAATGTTTTGCTCATCGTAAGCCATGTCTATTCCTTAAGTTTCGCTTAAACTGATTTACTTACAGTTCAATTCTTTTTGACGTTCTTTAATGGCGTCAAGACGTTGTTGCTCTTTTTCAGAGAATTTCGGTTTAGTGGTGTAGCAATTATCATTGCCAAATTTTGCTTTCGCTTCAGGGTCCTTAAAACAGAAACCTTTAGATGCATAAATGACATCATGATCATCTTTTAATTTTTGACACTCTTGCTCAGGTGATGCCGCAAAACTTTGCGCCCCGATTAATGTTGCAAGACTGGCAAAAACCGCTACAGTCAACTTTTTCATGAGAATTTCCTCAGTTTGTAACATTGTATGTAGTCACGCTATTACTTTATAGGGGTTTGTTCTGTTTATTCAATGGTGAGTTCTTACTCAATTGTAATTTTACTTCATCATTGCTGCATATAATACATAAAATTTATATATATCAATAGCTTTTAAGATGACAGATAGAAATGGATATTTAAGTTTTTTATGTAATTTAGTCTATTTTTACAACTTTTCTTAGGCTCTAACATTTTTAAATTTCATTGAGAGGGTCACAGTGCTTCGGTGCGTCAGCTTTTTAAACCTTTAATGTTCGCCTCATCTCAAATTCTATTTCAGGCATTTTTATACGATTAGCAATGAATTTTTTAAGTTATTCATTTTTTGTGAATTAAGCGCTTATGTATCATTATCGGTTAATGATATTTTGCTGTCTTAAATGGACTCTTTTGTATGCTTATTTTAGACAGTCTAAAAGCTTTATTTATTACTATTTAATTATTGAATGCCTTATGCTGGGGATTTACTTGAAATAAGTGGGTGGAAAATAAATTATGGAAATGTAATTTATTTTCTGTGGATTAGAGAATTATAGTCTTTAAGAGCTAAATATAAACCATCGAGTAAAATATAAAATGATGAATAAAGCTTGATTTAAACTTAACTTAAGTTTAAATCATTATGCAGTTGGTTATGAAAGGGTGAATTAAAATATGAATGGTTTAGGTCGAACATTTCTAATTTATGGCGCAAGTAGAGGCTTAGGTAAAGCGATTGTAAACTTAGTGCCTGAAGCTCAGGACAAAGTTTATGGTGTCTCCCGTAATATGCCTAAAAATAATGCTCAATTGAATTGGATTTGTGCAGATTTATCTACTCCTGAAGATGCTGTGGATAAAGTAAAAAAAGCAGTCAAAGAAGAGAAAATAGATGTTCTTATTTATAATGTTGGAATCTGGGAAAATAATGCTTTTACAGAGAATTATAACTTTGAAGAGGTTTCATCTGCTGAGTTAAATACCATTCTAAATACAAACATTAATACCTGTATTCAGTCTCTTCAGTCCTTGATAGAAAATTTAAAGTTATCGGATAAGGCTAAAGTCATATTGATTGGTTCTACATGGGGTGTAGATAATCATAATGGCAAAGAGTTGGTATTTTCTGCAACGAAATATGCTTTGCGTGGAATTGCTCAATCATTGCGGGAGATTTTGCGTAACGACCTGATTGGGGTGAGTGTTTTAAATCTAGGGTATTTGGCGACAGAATATGAAGCAGATGTTCCAACCGCAACTGTATTGGCAGAGACCAATCATGCTTTAATTCCTTTGTTCGATGTTATTTTAGCTATAAAATTTATCATCTCCACCAGTAATGCATCTTGTGTTAAAGAAATTCTCATGCCTGCAATGAAAGATGAAAATATTTAAATCGAGATGTTTCGCTGTAATTTTACATGGACGTATTTATCGGATAATTTTATTTTTCGATGCCATATTCGATTTAGGTGAAGCTACTTTGGTGTGAAAACTCATCCATCAATATATACGTTCCTGCAGCTCTTTGGTATTGGTCAATCAGCGGCACTAGTCTTTTAAAATGCTCCGTTTCGCAATGCGCATCTAGCGCAGCTCGATCAGGCCATTCTTCAATAAATATAAAATGCCCAGCATCTTTCTGATCAATAAATAGCTCATAGGATATACATCTTGGTTCAGCTTTTGTTTTTTCTACAAGTTCGCGATATAAAGGCATGACTCTATCAAGATGTTCTAGTTTAATAAAATCCTGAGCAATGACTTTGAGCATAAATTGTTTATCCTAAATTTAATTCGGTTTTTTTATACAGAAAGCTATATGTGCTGAATTAATTGAGTATACAGAGCTCTACTATAAAACTAATCAAACTCAAAACAATCTTTAGTCTTAATTCATTATAAAAGTGGGCAGTAAAAATATTGACCTTGGATTAACTCCATAGTTTTAAATCAAAATGACTAGACTGGAGAGCTGAGTATGCTAAGGCTATTAGAACAGACGCCGATTTTAGATTATCACCATCCATCGATTCAAAATTTGATTGAACAACGCAAATGGAGAGATCTTGATGAAGTTAATAAGGTGAGGAATATTTATAACTTTGTTCGTGATGAAGTTCAATTTGGCTATAACACGGGAGATACGATACAGGCATCTCAAGTCCTAAGGGACGGTTATGGTCAGTGTAATACCAAAGCAACGTTATTGATGGCGTTACTCCGAGCGGTGGGTGTAGCCACTCGGATACATGGGTTTACCATCGATAAAGCCTTACAAAAAGGTGCCATCCAAGGCATTTGGTATAAGTTATCGCCCAAGAATATTTTACATAGTTGGGTCGAAGTGCATGTGAATGAACAATGGTATATTTTGGAGGGTGTAATTCTTGATCGACTCTATCTAGAAAAATTACAAAGTATAAATAAGCATCAAACAACAACCTTTTGTGGTTTTGGGGTATTTACCGAGAATTTTGAAAATCCAGCTATTGATTGGAATTTGAATGATACTTTTATTCAAGACAAGGGGATTAATCAAGATTTCGGTTTATTTGATAACCCAGATGATTTGTATAATATGCATCAACAAGAACTTAGTCCGATACAGCGTATGGCTTTTAAATATGTAGTCAGACACTTAATGAATCAAAATGTCGATAAAATTAGAAATATACAAGAAGCCTCTTTATGAGGCTTTTTGTTCGGCCATAGGAATAGCTTAACTTATGATTAAAGTATGACTGACTATGATAAGCATTACTCTAAAGTGATTTTGCTCCATGACTCATATAGTTTAACTGCGGAAGAAAAGTCGCTGTCTGCTTCAGATAAATCACTAGCAGTTTGAATTAAACTTTGAGCCAGTCCAATCACAGGTGCGGATAGTTTTGCTTCGCGGACTAAATCCACTGCAATGCCCGTATCTTTTGCTAATAGAGGGAGTGCAAAAGTAAGCGGGAAGCTGCGGTTGAGAATGCGCTGTGGTAAAACAGTTTCAGTTACGCCACTTTTACCACTCGACGCATTAATGCAATCTAATGCTTCGTTTAAGTTTACGCCATGGGCTTTTAGGGTGGTAAAACCTTCGGCAACAGCACAGAGGTTCACAGCCAAAAGCATATTGTTTACGGCTTTAACTGCAAAACCAGTACCTGATTCGCCCACGTGTTTAATCAGTTTACCAAATGCTTGAATCGCTGGTAATGCGCGTTCAAAAGCAGCTGTATCACCACCGATCATAACCGTAAGGGTTGCATTATCAGCACCAATAGTTTGACCACTCACAGGTGCATCTAAAAAGTCCACACCGTGTTGTTTAAGCTGTTCAGCTACTTTTTTTGCAGAAGAGGGTACACCGCTGGTGCAATCGACCCAAATACTGCCTGCTTTAAGTTCAACTTGTGCAAGTAAGTCTTCAATATCTTGACTGGTTGGAAGGCAAGAGAAGACTACATCGGCCTGAACGGCTTGCGCAAGTTCCACCGCCTGCGTGCCATAGGCTTCTGCATGTTGTTTTGCTTTATCAAAATTGCGATTCCATACCCACACGTGTTCAAAGTGTTTAGGTAAGTGTGATGCCATGCGATAACCCATGGCGCCTAGACCGATAAATGCAACTGACTGAATCATGTCAAACCTTAGTATTTAAATTTTACTTGAACGTTCACTTAACCACTGAGCCAGTTGTGGCCAAAATTCATCGGCACTACGCTTACTCGACATCAGTCCTAAATGTCCCCCTGGGATAAGAGTAAACGTGACATCGGTGCTACTTGTCAATTGGGTTAATGGTTGAGCTGCCTCTGCTGTAACAAGTTGGTCTGTTGTGCCCGCAGCCACAAGCAATGAGCACTGTATATTTTTTAAAGCAATGCTTTTCTCATTTAATGTGATTAGTCCAGTTTTGAGTGGATTACGCAGCCAAACATTAAAAAGCATATCTTGATTGATGCCTCCGGGATAATCAATCATACGATTGAGAAAACCGCCAATGGTGGCATGTTCATACAAGGCTTCATGGTCATCTAAATTAAGCAGTAAGTTCTTATGACTTTGAAGCCAGCCGATAGGATCAATGATTTTAAAACCAAAAGTATTTAAGCCCCCAGAGGTATGAAGCAGACGCTTCGGTATCTTGCCCTGATAAATTTGCTGTTGTAATGCTTTGCTTTTTGAAATGATTCGATTGAGATATGCAAAGAACTGTCCATTTCGCCCAGATTTATAACTGTCAATTGGACTCCCCAAAACCATTAAATTTTTCACAAAATTGGGTTGATGTAAGGCGGTATACAAGGTCACGAAAATGCCAGCCATACTCCACCCATGCAGAGAAATTTGCTCGCTGTGGCTATGTTTTAAAATGCTTTGTATACAGAGTGGAATATAATGATCAATAAACGTCAGAAAGTTAAAATGACGGTTATGAATATTTAATTTCCCCCAATCAATCACATATACGGCAAAGCCTTGCTGTTGGAAGTACTTCACCAGTGAGCGATAAGGATACAGGTCGTAAATAGACATATTGATGGCTAGCGGGACCACAAAAACTAAGGGTTCTTTATACTTACGGACTTCAGGTGCGTAATAGCGAATTTGGGTCAGATCAAATGTTTCAATCACTTCATAAGGTGTGCTTTGTGACAAAATGAGTGACTTTCCATTAAAAATGCGCGTAGAAAGATTCTTTAGTTTATTTTGATGCGTTGAAATTTTAGTTTTTAAAGAGTGCATATAGGTCTTAGATCTCAAATAAGCAGAAAGTTTGATCGAAGTCTAATCAATATTCGCGTATTTTACCTTGACCTTAAATAGCCTAGACGCTCAAAATGTTGGCAATTCTTTACAAAGGCAGTCCGTCGACTGAACCAGAGCCATGAGCCTACAAGACGAATTTGAATACCAATTAGATACCTTAGCCATTCGTACTGGGCATACGCGTAGTTTCGAGGGAGAACATGGCGAACCTATCTTTCTAACTTCATCATTTGTCTATGAAAATGCAGCAGAGGCCGCAGCAAAATTTTCAGGTCAAGAGCCAGGGAACATCTACTCGCGTTTTACCAACCCAACTGTTGCGATGTTTGAAAAACGCCTTGCAGCTTTAGAAGGTGCTGAACGTGCAGTGGCAACCAGTTCGGGTATGGCCGCAATTATGGCCGTGGCAATGTCATTTTTAAAACTAGGCGATCATGTGATTTGTTCACGTGCGGTATTCGGTTCGACCGTATCTTTGTTTGAAAAATATGTGGCTAAGTTTGGTGTAACTGTCGACTTTGTCGATTTAACAGATTTAGATGCATGGAAAAATGCCGTTAAGCCTGAAACTAAATTACTTTTTGTTGAGTCTCCGTCAAATCCTTTGGCTGAAGTGGCAGACATTCAAGCACTTGCTGATATCGCACATGCCAATGGCGCACTTTTAGCAATTGATAATAGTTTCTGTACGCCAGTATTACAGCGTCCAATTGAGTTTGGTGCGGACTTGGTGATTTATTCAGCGACGAAGTATTTGGATGGTCAAGGTCGTGCTCTTGGTGGTGCAGTAGTGGGTAGTCATAAACTACTCGAAGAAGTGTTTGGTTATGTGCGTACTACAGGGCCTTCAATGAGTCCTTTCAATGCATGGGTATTCTTAAAAGGCTTAGAGACTTTACGTTTACGTATGCGTGAGCATTCAGCAAGTGCGCAAAAGCTAGCAGAATTCTTAAATACACACCCGAAAGTCGAAAAAGTGTATTACGCAGGTTTACCAGAGCATATTGGGCATGAACTTGCAGTGAAGCAACAAACAGGCTTTGGTGGGATCGTTTCTTTTGAAGTGAAAGGCGAGCGCGAAGGGGCTTGGACTGTTATTGATAATACCCAATTTATTTCAATTACAGGCAACTTGGGCGATGCTAAATCGACCATTACCCATCCTGCAACGACTACACATGGCAAACTTTCACCAGAAGCGAAACAAGCCGCAGGAATTCGTGAAGGTTTAATTCGTGTTTCTGTTGGTTTGGAAGATATTGATGATATTATTCGCGATATCACACGTGGTTTAGACTTAATCTAATTTTTTAATTTTATGTTCGGAGATTTTAATGAACATTAATATGTTAATGCAGCAAGCTCAACGCATGCAAAAAGACATGGAAGGCAACATTAAAAAAGCCAAAGAAGAACTTGCACAAACTGAAGTGCATGCTGAAGCTGGTGGTGGTTTGGTTAAAGTGACGATGACTTGCCGTAATGTGGTAAAACGTATCGAAATCAATCCTGAATTATTGCAAGATGATGCAGATATGATTGAAGACTTAATTGCTGCGGCAATGAATGATGCTGCACGTCAGGCCGAAGTAATCACTGAAGAGCGTATGAAAGCTGCGAACTCAGGTGCAGGCTTACCACCGGGTCTTGCTGGTTTATTCTAATTAAGGAATACGTATAGTGTTTAGCGATCGTTTTGATCAATTGGTACAAGCTTTACGTATTTTGCCAAGTGTTGGGCCGAAATCGGCTCAGCGCATGGCGCTTCATCTGATTATGAAAAATCGTGAAGGGGCTGTGGGTCTTGCACATGCTTTGAACGAAGCCACCAGCTATATTCACGAATGCAGTTTGTGTCACTCACTGACCGAAAACGAAGTTTGTGACATTTGCGTCTCGCATGAACGTGACGATCAACTTCTTTGTGTGGTTGAGTCACCCGCAGATGTGATGGCGATTGAGCAAAGTGGCAGTTTCCGCGGTAAATACCATGTATTAGGTGGGCATTTATCTCCACTTGATGGTATTGGGCCTGAAGAGATCGGCATTCCTTATCTAATCCAGCGTTTAGGCGACGGTAAAGTAACAGAAGTGATCTTGGCGACCAATGCAACGGTAGAAGGTCAAGCCACAGCGCACTATTTGGTTGAGGCAACGAAACATTTACCGATCCAAATGACGCGTATTGCACAAGGCGTACCACAGGGTGGCGAACTTGAATATGTCGATAGCCATACCTTAAGCCAAGCTGTACATAACAGAATGCGAATGAAATAAGTATTTCGATACTTGTTTCATTTTTTAGTTGAGCTACAAGATTGAAATCTTGAGTAAGATAAAAAAAATATTAATTTGAATCTAGTTGTATAAAAAAATCACAAAAAACGGCAAATAATTAAAAAACCCTTAGAAATCTTGATAGCTAAATGATCTTATTCAGGTAAGATAGCCCAAAGAGCATCTAGCATTAGACGCAGTAGGATATGTTTCAGTTTATTCAGCAGCAACAAGACTTAACACCAGTCTTAGAAAAAATGGATCGTAACGAAGTCTATGGACTCGATACAGAATTCATCAAAGTCGATACCTTATGGCCAAAGTTAGGCGTATTTCAAATCAATGTCGAAAACAATGTCTATTTACTCGATGGTACGACACTCGATTTAACTGAATTTTGGAATAAACTTTTTCGCGCACAGCAAAATGTCTTTCATGCCTGTAGTGAAGATATCGACCTGATTTATCACTATGCACAGCATAAAACCTTAAACAATGTATTTGATACCCAAGTGGGCATGTCTTTCTTAGGACATGGTCTACAAGTGAGCTATCAAAATGCACTGAAACAAATGTTGGATGTCGATATCGATAAAGGGGAAACCCGCTCAAACTGGTTGGCGCGTCCATTGAGCCCTGCACAACTGAGCTATGCGGCAAACGATGTGCTGTACTTGATGAATCTCTCAGAAAAAGTTAAACAAGAACTTGATTCACAGTCACTCTTAAATTTTGCACTTGAGGACTGTCAGCATCTGACGCAAGAGATCGCGACAGAAACGCCTTTGCATTTACTCTATCAAGATATTGGTAACTATCGACATTCACGTCGTCAGTTAATGCAGTTGCAGCAGTTGGCTGTATGGCGTGAGCACATGGTGAAAGCGCTAAATACACCACGTAGTTTCATTTTGAAAAACTCAAGCATGATTGATTTGGTTGAGAAAAATCCAAAAAATGCTTTTCAGTTATCGGGTGTAAAAGACATACGTCAAAACGTCGTCCGCGAGCACGGTAAAACCATTTTAGATTTGGTGAAATTCTTGCCTGAGCAAGCAGATTGGCCACTACGTATGGCACGTCCGATCCGTCATTCTTCAAAAGATGTGGGGGAGAAGATTGATCACTTAATTCAAAATGTGGTCAATGAAACCAGCATTCCTAAAGAAGTGTTGATGCGCAAAAAGTGGATGAACGCGCTGCATCAACATGTGGTTTTTCATAATGATGAGCAAGACTTGCCTGATTATTTATTAGGTTGGCGCTATGATTTGTTAACCCAACCTTTAATTCAACTCCTACGCCGTGATGAAAGCTATCTTTCAACGCAAATGAAAGTCATGGATTAATAATTAGTCAATTGGTCTGAAGTTTGAATATTTATACAAAATCACGACTGATGCGTTAATCATGACTAATGTCAGCTGCTTTTATTTGATGTATCCTGTGGCTTGAGTTATTTGAGTGCTGTTTTAGATATGCAATGTTCTATTTATAAATCAAGCAAAAAAGATGAAATGTATCTTTATATTGCTTGTCCAACTGAAGCTGATCAAGCCGCTGAAGATTTTAGCCCATTGAATGTTTTACCTGAAGCTGTTCGTGTTGCATTTGGTCGAGCGACTTTTGTGATGTCGTTAGAGCTGAGTGAAGCGCGTAAATTGGCCCGTGTAAATGTATTGCATGTCATGGATTCGATTCAAACTCAGGGCTTCTTCCTACAAATGCCGCCAGAAGGATTAATCAATCCGAACGCTGCGGCACCAGAAGGCCTTCGTGGCGCATAAAGCATAATTCAGGAGTTGCACCGTGGATAGTTTTCTTTCAATGCTCGATTCAATTCCTGAAGACAGTATTGCTGTCACAGTTTACCTTTTGGGCAGTTTGCTAATTTTGTGGTGTTGGTATTCGATTGCCACACGCCTTCCGAAGCTGTTGGGTGGCATCACATGGATGATGATCTTTGCCATTTTATTGACGCCAACGGTTTCCGAAGGGCCAAACTCATCGATTGCACCTGCTATTTTTGGCTTGCTTTTCGGTGTGTTAACGAAAGAATCAGCACTCATTTGGTCAAATTTGTCACTGATTCTCTTTGTCATGGGTGTGGGGCTTGTGATCGGTTTCTTTTGGTCAAAATATGTGGCTAATAAAACCAAAGTAGTTGTCAGTAACAATCATTCACCGCTGTAATTAATAAAAATAAGGTTTAATCATGTCTGTTGAAACACAACAATTTACGGGTACAGATCAGTACATCGCTACCGATAGTTTAAAACTTGCTGTAAAAGCTGCACGTAGCTTACAAAAGCCTTTGTTGGTCAAAGGTGAGCCGGGTACAGGCAAAACTTTACTGGCTGAACAAGTGGCTGAAAGCTTAGGCTTAAAATTATTGACTTGGCACATCAAGTCAACCACAAAAGCCCAGCAAGGTTTATATGAGTATGATGCAGTTTCACGTCTACGTGACAGCCAACTGGGTGACGACCGTGTTTATGACATTAAAAACTATATTAAACCGGGTAAATTGTGGGAAGCGTTCACCAGTGAAGAACGTTGTGTTTTATTGATTGATGAAATTGATAAGGCGGACATTGAGTTTCCAAACGACTTGTTGCATGAATTGGATAAGATGTCTTTTTATGTATATGAGACGGGCGAAACCATTACTGCATCACAACGTCCTATTGTGATTATTACTTCAAATAATGAAAAAGAACTTCCAGATGCATTCTTGCGTCGTTGTTTCTTCCATTATATTGAATTTCCAGACGACGCAACCATGCGTGAAATTATTGATGTTCATTTCCCGCAAATTTCAACGGCATTGGTCAATGAAGCATTACAAGTTTTCTTCAAATTACGTCAAGTTCCGGGTCTAAAAAAACCACCATCAACTTCTGAATTGATTGACTGGTTAAGCTTGCTCATGGCCGATGATATGCCAGAAGATGTACTGCGTAATCATGATAAGTCTAAAGCCATTCCACCTTTATATGGTGCACTCATTAAAAACGAACAAGATGTACAGTTGCTTGAACGTTTAGCCTTCATGTCCCGTCGCTAAAGGAGAAACACGCATGTTTGTGCGCTTGTTTTATACCTTACGCAAATACGGTGTTCCCGTCTCGACGCGTGAACTGATCGATCTGAATGAAGCTGTTGCTTCAGGTCTGGTCTTTGCCGATCAAGAAGAGTTCTATCAACTCGCCAAAACCATTATGGTGAAAGATGAACGCTTCTTTGACAAATTTGACCGAGGGATGAAAGACTATTTTGATGGGATTTCAACTTTTGATTTAGATGATTTACTCAATAAAGTTCAAAAGTTACCGAAAGACTGGTTCGATTTAGAACTCTTAGAAAAGCATCTAAGCCCTGAGCAGCGTGAAGAATTAAAGAAAGCTGGCTCATTAGAAGAACTCATGAAAATGCTGGAAGAGCGTTTGCGCGAGCAGCATAAGAAACATCAGGGTGGAAACAAGATGATCGGCACTGGAGGAACGTCTCCATTTGGTGCTTATGGTGATCATCCTGAAGGGGTGCGTATTGGTGGGCCAGGACGTAAACGTTCTGCTGTAAAAGTTTGGGAACAACGTAAATATCAGAATTTGGATGATGATCAAATTCTCGGGACGCGCCAAATGCAAATGGCATTGCGTCGTTTGCGTAAATTTGCGAGACAAGGTGCTGCTGAAGAGTTAGACATCGACGGTACAATTCGTGAAACCGCGAAGCAAGGCATACTTGATGTGCAGCTCGTGCCAGAACGTCGTAATCGTATTAAGGTGCTGATGTTGTTTGATGTGGGTGGATCGATGGATTCACACATTGCGCAATGCGAAAAACTGTTTAGTGCTGCGAAAACTGAGTTTAAAACCTTAGAGTATTTCTATTTCCATAACTGTTTATATGACTATGTTTGGAAAGACAATGTACGTCGCTCAAGCACCCGAATGAATACATGGGATTTATTCAATACTTATGGACGCGACTATCGTGTAATTGTGGTTGGGGATGCTTCTATGGCACCTTATGAACTCAATTCTGTGGGTGGTTCGGTTGAATATATGAATGATGAAGCAGGCAATGTCTGGCTACAGCGTTTACGCAATCATTTTGAAAAAACAGCATGGTTGAACCCAGAAGAAGATCGTTATTGGCATTACACCCATACGATTGGTTTGATTAAGCAAATTTTTGAAGACCATATGTACCCAATGACCCTCAAAGGCGTTGAGGATATGACTAAGTATTTAGCACGATAAAGCTGGAAAGAAAGCACATTTTAAGAATAAGGATCATAAAAGAATGGATCATCAAATTAATGGTATTGCTTTGCCGAATGAGGCGGGCTTTTTTGGTAACTATGGTGGTCAGTTTATTCCACCTCACTTAAAAGCGGCAATGGATGACATTAAAGTCGCTTACGAGCAAATTCGTGCAACAGAAGAATTTCAAACTGAACTTGCTGAACTGTTTGCGCACTATGTTGGTCGTCCAAGTCCGTTGTTTTATGCAAAACGGTTATCTGAACAGTTGGGCGGGGCGCAGATCTATCTTAAACGTGAAGACTTAAACCACACAGGCGCACATAAAATTAATCACTGTTTGGGTGAAGCGCTGCTTGCAAAATATATGGGTAAAACCAAAGTGATTGCAGAAACGGGGGCAGGCCAACACGGCGTTGCATTAGCAACAGCCTGTGCTTTGGTCGGGATTCCGTGTGAAATTCATATGGGGCAGGTGGATATTGAAAAAGAACATCCCAATGTCGTCAAAATGAAAATCCTTGGAGCAACACTCATTTCAGTGACACGTGGTACCGCAACATTGAAAGATGCTGTGGACAGTGCTTTTGAAGAGTATTTAAAAGATCCAACCCATTATATCTATGCTATTGGTTCGGTTGTTGGGCCACATCCATTTCCAATGATGGTGCGCGACTTCCAGTCGATTATTGGTAAAGAAATTAAAGAACAAACCCATGAGCGCTTTGGTGCGAACCCAGATTATGTGGTTGCATGTGTCGGTGGCGGTTCAAATGCTATGGGGGCTTTTACCGCATTTTTGAACGATGCAGATGTGAAATTGATTGGTGTCGAACCAGCAGGTCATGGTCTAGATACCGACATGCACTCGGCAACCTTAACTTTAGGTAAACCAAGTCAGATTCATGGTATGGCCTGTTATGTACTTGAAAATGATCAGGGTGAACCGTTACCAGTACACTCGATTGCTTCAGGTCTAGATTATCCTGGCGTCGGGCCTCAGCACAGTCTGCTGAAAGACTTGGGTCGTGTCGAATATACCACTGCGACTGATCAAGAGTGCTTGGATGCGTTTATGCGGTTGTCACGTGTTGAAGGGATTGTCCCTGCACTTGAAAGTTCACATGCCGTAGCATGGGCGCTTCGTGAAGCTCCAAAGTTGGCCAAAGATATTAAAATTGTGGTGAATGTATCTGGACGTGGCGACAAAGATGCAGACTATGTCGCTGAAAAAATAGGTCTGAATTAAGGTTCAAGTTTTTCATATTTACATATAAAAAATCCCTGTTTAGAGCAGGGATTTTTTATGATCTTGTTTTTATCATTAATAGCCAATGCTGAGTATATGTTTATGGTTGAACACCTAAACATTAAAACTTAACCTGAAATATACTGTTGTAGTTGCTCAATCAGTTTCTTTTGATCATCCATTGCCGCTTTAACCAAGTCACCAATCGAAATGAGTCCCAATAATTTATCTTGTTCAACCACAGGCAAGTGACGTAGGTGGCGGTCTGTCATAAGGTCTAAACATTCTTCAACCGTAACGGCTGTTGTGACTGTCAGTACTTTGGCTGTCATAATTTCATTGACTGTGGTTTGCTTCGAACTACGTTCCATCAACATGACTTTGCGCATATAGTCACGTTCGGACAATATACCTACAACGCGTTCTTCGTGTGTGACCACAAGTGCACCAATGCCTTTATCTGCCATAAGTGAAATTGCTTCAAGAACCGTGGCTTCAGGGCTGATGGTGTAGATTGCTTGATGTACTTTATCTTTTAATACTTGAGCAACATTGGTCATAGGGCATATCCTCGGTTGTGGTTATTGTTTTATATTTAAATTAGCGCGATTTTAAAAAAAAGCAAATACTTTACAGTCATAGCTCTCAATAAAATAATAAGTTAATTACGTCTTATTGTTCTTAATGAGCCTTAAGCTGGCGACAGAATACGGTCATTGAAAAAAAAGTGACGCATTTGAGACGTACTGAGCTTCATACGCTTTGTGCCATTACATAGCGCGGGGGTGACTTTTAAGCGTGACAGAGTAGGCAGTAATGCGCTTTGGAAATCTTGTGGCGTGATTTTTTTAGGAATATAGTTTGGCCAGTGCAATTGAGCATATTGGTGTGCGTGTAAACCATTGAGCCAAAAAGGGAAAACATAGTCATCGTGATCTGAGGTCATCGCCCAGCCTTGCTGTTCAGCGTTGTAAAGCCCCCAAAGAATACCGCAGTACATCATGCCTCTTAGAATATTGATTTT
The DNA here is from genome assembly GCF_028649355.1 of Acinetobacter sp. Gutcm_16. Lineage (NCBI taxonomy): Bacteria > Pseudomonadati > Pseudomonadota > Gammaproteobacteria > Moraxellales > Moraxellaceae > Acinetobacter > Acinetobacter sp. Gutcm_16. The sequence continues at coordinate 212,106 of NZ_JAQSUV010000024.1, forward strand.
TAAATATAAATGATTTGAAATCGGTTGTAGTTTCAAAATTTTGTACATAGCGTTATGTCATTAAGGAACATGACGCTATTTTAAATAATTAAGATGAAAGTTCAGTGTAAGCTTTGCATAACTATGTAAATAAATATGTCATATCAAAATGTTAGGCTCAAAAAAAACGCCACCTAGGTGACGTTTTATTATGCTTTCATGGTGGCAAGCTGTTGCCAGTATTGTGCTTTAAGCGAGTCGCGTTCTACGCGGAAACCTTGATAATAAAGTTCTGCTAAAAACAGTGCTGCTTTACCGTGGCCTGCGCGTGCAACGCTTTCTAACTGTTGTACTGCTTCTACGAAGTTCATTTGTGATTGAATGGTGTTTACTGCATCCGCATACGCATGTTCTAAGTCATGATGAGAGATTTGTTGAATCATATTAAGCTCCTTATTCTAATTATGATCACTTAAAGGTATTTTTACCTTTAGATATAAATATCACGCTAATGTTAAATATTTATTACAAATTGCTGGAATTGTCAAATATATTGTCGAGTATTCTTCATCTTATTTTGTTTACATGATTAAACAATGAACAATCAAAAGATTGAATATGATAATAAAACAGGAAACTGTATTTTATAAGGAGAATAACATGACAAATACATTAGACGGTTTTGATTTTGATATGCCTCCAACTGTTTCTCAAATTGTAGCGTTGGCGCAATATCACCGAACACTATTAGATGAAGCAGTTTTCCATCAAGAAATTCATCTTGGGGATTTTTGTTTGGCACAACGTAAACGAGTTTATGATTTCACACGTCAGCTTGATGAAAATCAACGGGCTGATTTTTATGAAACATACAATGGGGAGCTAAGACGTATTGCAGATGACGATCCTGCACACCCTGCAGATGCAGAAAATGGTGTTGGGGCTTTCGCCATTATGATTGCATTGGGGGTAATTGCCTTGGTGCTCTATTTTGCAGTTATTCGTAGCATTGTTGGTTAGACTTCTGCTTTACAAACAATCTGACTTGCTGAAATTATGTCCTCTTTAGCATTAATGGGGGCATTTTTCAGCATTTCAACTTGTGATTATGCAATTCGCTACTTACACTAGTTTCATTAGAGGTAGGTTATGCACATTGCGATCCAAAAAATTCTTAAATTAAAATCACAGATTACACTTGTACAAATTTATAATGGTCTGATGGCATCGATCATTATGCTTATTGTCATTTTATCGAGTATTGCTTTATCTCGACCCATTTCTCCAAGCCAATTTGAAAATGTAAGTCGCTTATCTCATCAAGCGACTTTCCCAGAAACACAAGAGATGGCTCAAGATCTGGTTTTGGAAAACCAGATTTCCTATATTGATTACTTTAGATTAATGCAGGCTCATCAGTTTGAGCAGAATAGGGCGAAGCAGCTTCCGGCATTGGCTCCGGAGGTTCAATAATCGCAGGAATTTGATCAGGATGCGGCATGCTTTGCTTAATATTCGGGTCAAGATTCAATTCTAAAATATGTCGAAGTTGCTCTTTATCTAAAGCATTACTGACAATCACAAGGGTAAGACTTTCAGGGTGAATGTGTTTACGTATCGCATTTTGAACATCTAAAGGCGTGATCGCAGTTAAACGTTTTGGGTAGTCGGCTAAATAATTCGCATCTTGCTGATAAAACCCTATAGAGCCAAGTTGTGCATTGATGTTTGCATTGCTGCTATAGCTGTTAGGTAGGCTGCGTAACATACCGGCTTTAGTTTCTTTTAACTGCTGTGCATCAATTGGTTGATGGACAAAGTCAACTAGGGCTTTATGCGCCACTTGTATGCTGTCCATGAGCTGATCTTGCTGGGTTGAATAACTTAGACTAAAACTTCCAGCCGATTGGCTAAATGTTAAAGCACTGTTTGCTCCATAGGTGTATCCACGTTTAACACGTAGTTCTTTCATTAAAATGGAGCTAAATCCCCCCCCACCCAACATACGGTTAGCCAGTTCGAGTGCTAAACGATCCGGATCATCCCGCGTGGTTGATAGATGTCCCATGGTGACATGGGCTTGAGTTGAATTAAACAGAATGTGTTGAATATCAAAGTTAGGTTTATCTTGTGGTATAGCAAGTGGCTTTGCTGCTTCACCTTGTGGGATGGCTGCACTTATTCGTTCAGCCAGTTTCTGTGCTTGTTTCACACTGAGTTGGCCTGTCAGTGCAATATTCATATTTTGACTAACCAAAAACTCATCTCTGAATTTTTTTAAGTGCTGAGTCGTAATTTTTTTAATACTGCCATTGGTGCCTGTAATCGGTTCCGCATAAGGGTGCGAACCGTAGAGCGCGCGATAAAAGCGAATACTCATCAATCGACTCGGACTTTCTTTCAATTGCTTCTGACCCACTTGGGTATTGCTCACCATCAAACTAATACTGTTATTTTTAAAAGTAGAGTCTTTTAATACTTCAAGCATCGTACTTACCGCAGCATCTAGTTTTTTAGGGTCAGACAACGAACGCAGTCGAACCACAAACATGTCACGGTGTGCAGCTACAGTAAAACGAGCCCCGACTTGTTCAAAGGCATTCGCGATTTCAACTGCATCATGTTGCGTGGTGCCTTCATCGATGAGTTGTGCCGCCATATTGGCAACACCATATAGGCCTTTTTCTACTTCTATATCTCGTGCAGAGCCTGCATTAAAGGTAAGTTGAATATCCACCATAGGTAAGGCGGGTGACTCGACAAATAGACTTCGAACTTTGTATTTGTTTTTAAGTTCGTGTACATGTGGTGCTGTATAAAAGTCGCTGGCTTGAACTTGTTTTAAGCTTTGTAGAGAAGCAACAGACTGTAATGTACGTGGGTCATCATTGCTAATACTGCTTGTACTTACATCTGCAATTACATTGGTAGTGCAAAAGGTAGACATGGTAATAAATAATAGGTGAAAGATGGTCTTTTGATTTTTCATTATTTTGTGGCCTTCTTTTCTGGTTGAAGGTACAACGTACTTAAGTTATTACGAACAAAAGCAGTTTGAGCAACGTGCTGAATATCTTCAGGTGTAACCGCTTCAAAATGCTGTGGAAGCTGATCCATCAGTCGATAATTCAAGCCATTCACGGCTAAGTTTCCAATCATCTTTGCTTGCCCGATAATGTCATCTTGACCATAAATTAAGTTTGCAACGAAGCGTGTACTTATCCGTTCTAGCTCTTGTGGTTGAACAAGTTCTGTTTGGAGTCGCTCAATTTCATGTTCAATGGCTTTTTGTAGTTCGGGAAGTTCCACGCCAGTGACAGGAAGTGCGGAGATACTAAATAGACTATCTCCACGGTTATAAGGGTCATAACTGACACTCAGTGCGGTCGCTAATTTTTTGTCGCGTACAAGGCGCTGTTGTAATCGAGAGCTGATCCCGCTATCTAACAAGCTTCGAATAAGTGTGAGTGCATAAACATCTTCTGGATTGCTTGCTGTTGCAAGCGATTTCACATTCCAAGCCATATATAAATTTGGCACTTCAACATTGGTATTTTGTTCCATGTGACGGTAACCAATGTTCTCAAACTCAGTCACATCATTGCGTACAGGTGTTGGATGACTTTTGATGTCGCCAAAGTATTTTTGAACTTGTCTGAGGGCGGATTCTGCATTGACATCACCCACAATCACCAAGATCGCATTGTTTGGGCTATACCATTTTTGATACCACTGCTTCACGTCATCTAGACTGATGTTTTGCAAGTGTTTCATGTGCCCAATGACGGGTTGACGATAGTGACTTGTGGGATACGAAATCCATTTGAAACGTTCGAAAGCGAGTGAGCGTGGGTTGTCATCGGTACGCAGGCGTCTCTCCTCCATCACCACTTTAATTTCAGGGTCAAAGTCTTGTCTCCGTAGTAAGAGATTGCGCATACGATCTGCTTCAAGCTCTAGAGCCATCGGGAAGTAGGTTTTAGGATAAAGCTGATAGTAATTGGTGTAATTGGTAAATGTTGCGGCATTTACTGTACCGCCATAGATTCGACTTAAGCGACTGAATTCGTCATTGGGAACTTTGGATGTGCCTTTAAACATCATATGTTCCAGTACATGCGAAATACCCGTTATATTTCCAGACTCATCAGTGCTACCGACTTTGTACCAAATTTGGGTCATGACCATCGGGGAGCGGTGATCTTCACGGATAATCACCTGCAAGCCATTGCTTAAAGTAGTTTCAAAACTACTGCGGGTAAGTTCACTGCGTATTTGTGCATGGGTAGTTATAGGTAAACAAAATAGAGTAAAACCCAGTGCAACTAAACTTCTTTTATAAGAATGCGTGACTAATAAGTGATGCATATAAAATTTGGGCTCAGGTTGAAGTGAAGTTAAAGCATTTCAATAAATAACCATTCTTAAGAAAAATGCGAAGTAGATCAAGCGCCAGAAGTATTGATTTGTTAAGTGTTTACATAAAGTATTGTTGCTAAGCGGAAGCCTATCTTTTATGGTAGAATCCGTCTTTTTTAACGCAGTGCTTTTCAAGGATTCGGCATGCAACAGCAATCTAATGAGCAGAACAAATTTTTGATTGATGCTGATATCGGGGATGACGATGTCACACTACCAAGTTTACCTGTGGTCAATGTGCCAATCGTTGAAACAAAAGAGCAAACAGTTGTTAGTCCAGTTGTGGTTGCTGAAACAAACGTAGAAGAAGCAGATACATCTGCAAAAGGTGGTTTTTTTAGCCGCATGAAAGAAGGGTTAACCAAAACCCGTAAAAACCTTGCCGATGGTATGGTCAATATTTTGATCGGCGGTAAGGAAATTGATGACGAACTGCTTGAAGAAGTTGAAGAGCAGCTTCTAGTAGCCGACATCGGTGTAGATGCAACGAAAACCATTATTACTAACTTGACTGAACGTACTGCACGTGGCGATTTAATTTACTCGCACTCGCTCTATAAAGCGCTTCAAGAAGAGTTGGTGGCTTTACTTGCACCACGTGTGAAACCTTTACACATCGATCCGAACAAAACGCCTTATGTGATTTTGGTGGTGGGTGTAAACGGTGTGGGTAAAACAACAACCATTGGTAAATTGGCAAAACGTTTACAAGGTGAAGGCAAGAAAGTGATGCTTGCTGCGGGAGATACTTTCCGTGCGGCAGCGACTGAGCAGCTTCAAATTTGGGGTGAGCGTAATAATATTGCCGTAGTAGCCCAAGGCCATGGTGCTGACAGCGCTTCTGTCATTTTCGATGCGTTTGAAAGTGCGCGTGCGAAAGGTGTTGATGTCTTGATCGCAGATACCGCAGGTCGTTTACATAACAAAGGTCATCTCATGCAAGAGTTGACCAAAGTAAAACGTGTTATGCAAAAAATCGATGCGACCGCGCCACACGAAATTATGTTGGTGGTCGATGCAGGAACGGGTCAAAATGCGATTAATCAAGTAGAAATGTTTGATGAGGCAGTTGGCTTGACAGGCCTGACGATTACTAAACTCGATGGCACTGCGAAAGGTGGTGTACTATTTAATATTGCCAGTCGTACGCATGTTCCAATTCGCTTCATTGGTGTTGGTGAGAAAATTGACGATTTACGTCCTTTCTCTGCAAAATCCTTTGTTGCTGCTTTGTTCGAAACAGAGAAATAAGACTCAACAATACTGTTTTTAAAGTGTTAGATCAGTCACATAAACTCCGCTAAATGCGGAGTTTATTTTTTTATTCAATTTGTTTGTTTTAAAAACAAGCATTTAGAAATCACATAATGGATATAAGTGATTCTCCTGAGATTACACTAGTACCTAACACAATAGGCATCACTGTACATTTTGGGGAACACGGTATGGCTTTATTACATAAAATTGGACAAGTTCTAACAACGGACTTAACCAAAGACTTAAAATTTAAAAATAATCACGAAGAAGACCTAAAACAAACCACATTTATCGATCAACTAAAAAAGCGCCGTAGTATTTATGTTTTAGGGAAGCGTGTGCATTTAAGTCAGGTGTATTTAGCTGAATTGATCCAAGAGGCTGTGCGAAGTTGTCCTTCGGCACATAATTCACAAAGTACTTGTATTGTGATTTTAATGGGTGACGCGCATCATCACTTTTGGAATATAGTAAAAGAAGTGCAGCGCAAGTTAGTCCCCGCGCATATTTTTGCTGGTGCAGAACTGAAGGTTGATCAATGCTCGGCAGGATTTGGTACAGTTCTATTCTATGAAGATCAGCAGATCATCCAACAATTACAAAAGAAAATTCCTTTCGATGCGGCAGAATTTCCAGTTTGGTCAGAGCAAGTTTCTGGTATGGCCCAATATGCTGTATGGACTTGTTTAGCAGATGCGGGTTTGGGTGCGTCATTACAACATTATAACCCGAGTATTGATGCTGACATTTCAAAGGTTTTTGAGATTCCAAAACATTGGCTGTTACGCGCGCAATTGGTCTTTGGTTCGATAGAGGAAAAAGTCGCTGAAAAAGAACATTATAAAGATGAAGAGCGCTTTATGATCTATGCATAATGACACGACATAGTCTTTAGTGGTTTCTAGATCAAGTTTTGTAATGTTATGGCATATTGTTCTATTTTTAAGACACTATGTCGCTGAATTAAGCGTGTTCAAATTTGAAATTATAGCTATGATGAATATGAATCTGCATATAACAAGATCGTGAGATCGCTGAGGAAAATAACATGTCATTTTTAGACCACATCAAACAACGTCGTACCATTTATGCTGTTGGTAAAAATGTAGCATTAACACCAGAAAAAATTGAATCTGTAATTAAAGAAGCGGTAAATCACAGTCCTTCTGCATTTAACTCACAGACTTCTCGTATTGTGACTTTGTTTGGTGAGTCACATTTACAGTTTTGGAATGTGGTGCGTGAAACTTTACGTAAAATTGTTCCAGAAGCTGCTTTTGAAGGCACAAATGCAAAAATTAATAGCTTTGCTGCAGGCTATGGTACGGTTTTATTTTATGAAGACCAAGATGTTGTAAAATCATTGCAGGAACAATTTGCGCTTTATGCAGATAATTTCCCAGTTTGGTCTGAACATTCTTCTGCAATTGCTCAATTTGCCGTATGGACTGCGTTATCTGAACAAAATATTGGTGCGTCATTACAGCATTACAATCCAATCGTAGATGCTGAGATTGCAGAGATCTTCGATATCCCTGCGAATTGGAAACTTCGTGCACAACTTGTTTTTGGTTCGATTGAAGCACCTGCGGGTGAGAAAACATTTATGGCGGAAGCGGATCGCTTTAAAACATTTAATTAATCGCTAGTCATTAAAATGAAAAAGAGCAGAGTAAGTCTGCTCTTTTTTTGTTTAGTGATTTATCTTTAAAATATCAAAGCTTAGCACTATATATTGTAGTGCTGAGTTGGTTCTAAGCTCAGAAATTGTCATAAAATTGTCATTTATACACTGCATAGTGCAACTAAACTTTAATAAACCATCGATAGAGTGTAAAAATGACCTTACGCATAACCCTTGCAACAGCAGCATTGATGTTGAGTACTTCAGTATTTTCAGCAGTAACTATTACTGCACCGGAGGAAATAAAAATTGAAGGCTTAAATGGGCAAGAGGTTAAGAGTCGTTTATTCAGTTCTGACAATAAATATAAGATTGATGCTGGTGAAAATATTATCAGTGTTCGCTACACCCAGTTTTTTGAAGAGCATCCGGGTATTGGCTCACACGATATCGTTCGCTCAGGGATTGTGAATATTAAGACTCCAATTTTACAAGACCAACAGTCTTACCGTTTGGCGCTGATCAATCCTCCGCAAAACCATGATGATGCCAAGGCTTATGCTAAGCAGCCGATCTTTGGTCTATACAATGCCAAAAATCAGTTACTGGTTGAGCAAAAGGGCAGTAAAACTCAAAATGCAGGTATTCTTCAAAATCTATTTACTGATGCACCAACCGATCTAACTCAAAAAGCAACGACAGTGGTACAACCTGCACCGGTCTATACGTCACAAGCTGTTGTTGCGAAAGTTGGGACAGATAAACAAAAAGATTTAACAAGTTCTGGTAATGCTCAACAATTAATTAATACTTGGAAAAGTGCATCTAAATCTGAACGTCAAGCCTTTATGGCTTGGCTTGCTGAACAAGCACAGTAGCTTGTACATTCTAAAAAAAACAGCGTTAGCTGTTTTTTTTATTTAGATAGCGCATTTACATGGCAGATAACTTGACTATAATTTAACCCAAAACGTATGTTTTGTTTTAAAAATAACCAGTCGAATGGTTTTTTTTGAATTATTTATTTAAATGCACTTGCGCTGCAAATAAAATTGTATAGAATACGCAGCACACCAACGCAATGTAGTGAATAACTTAAAGCGAAGGTCTTGCTGATGACGAATCAGCAAGAAGATCATTAAGAGATTATGAAGAACAACTTGTGTGGATT
>NZ_JAQSUV010000025.1:0-35247 GCF_028649355.1 Acinetobacter sp. Gutcm_16
TCCACAATATAATTCTCAAATGAATAAGCCCACACCTAAAATCTATCGTACAACCAATTGGTCTTCTTATAACAGTGCATTAATAAATCGAGGAAATCTCTCAATTTGGTTTGATCCCAAGACTCAATGGTACGCTCAACCCAAAGGTAAACATGGTCGAAATCAAACTTATTCAGATACAGCCATCCAATGCTGTTTAATGATCAAATCCTTATTTCATCTTTCTTTACGCATGGTCACTGGCTTTGTGCAAAGTCTCATTCATCTTTGTAGATTAGATTGGACAGCACCAGACTATTCCACCATCTGCAGAAGACAAAAGCATATTGATATTGCAATTAACTATCAAAAAAGCAGTAATGGCCTCCAGCTACTCGTCGATTCTACTGGCTTAAAGTTTCTAGGCGAAGGTGAATGGAAGCGTAAGAAACACCAACCTGAATATCGTCGCCAATGGCGTAAACTTCATATTGGTATAGATGCTGAAACCCTTCAAATACGCGCTATTCAACTCACTACAAATAATGTGAGTGATTCACAAGTGCTTGGTGATTTACTCGATCAGATTCCACAAGATGAGCAGATTGACTCTGTCTATACTGATGGGGCTTATGACACCAAGCAATGCCGTCAAGTAATTGCAGACCGACAAGCACATGCGGTGATTCCGCCAAGAAAAAATGCGAAACCTTGGAAAGATACAAAGACCAGCTCGCTAGAGCGAAATGAATTACTTCGAACAGTTAAACGTTTAGGAAGAACAATATGGAAAAATTGGTCAGGCTATCATCGCAGAAGTCTGATAGAAACCAAGATGCATTGCATCAAATTATTAGGCGATAAACTCCGTGCGAGAAACTTTCAAAGCCAAGTCAATGAGATTCATGCACGTGTGGCCGTATTAAATAAATTTACAGATTTAGGTCGACCTCACACCCAAGTTGCCACTTAAATTTAGATAACTTGGAAGAAGTTTAGCTTTTGAATGTTTGTGCAACAAAGCCTCCCAGCCCCAACTCGGTGTCTGTAAATTTAAATTTCGTGTTTCTTCTTACAAGCTTGACTTTAAATCCACCATTTAAAAAAATAAATAATAAAGTTTGTAAAGTGAGAATTAATGTGTAGTATTTGAAGCAGGTCCCAAACCGTTAAAGTGAAATACGTTTTGCTTCAACATATATCAGATCATCTATTTGATGATCATTGCCGAAAGCTAAGTTTTTCATTGGAATTTTCGGCAAAGCAAAAACTTAAGACAAACCTACTGAACTTAAATAAATTATTCGGAGGGCCATCAAGCCTAACAAACAAAACACAAAAACCTAAATTCTTTAGAAGAATTTTTAAAACTTAGATTTATTTATACACGAATTTTAATTGTGAAAATTTTTGCATCTTTTTTTGGGTGCCGAACTAATACATTTAAAAATTAAACAACTGTTTTAATTGGAAACTTTACGAATATGAAGATTACATATACAGAAACTGGAATTTACGAACACGAACGAATAGCATTAGACAAGATTAAAAAGGTTTTCGATAGTGGTTTTAAAACAAAGGATTGGAGGGCTTATGCTGGATTTCAGTTTATGCACAATGCTGGCCGAAACAAAGGAGTGCGTGAATTAGATAAATACGAATTTGATTTGCTGATTATTACCCATGCAAACATTTTAGTCATTGAATTGAAAGACTGGAATGGCAAGAAGATTACCAAAAGTGCTGGTAAATGGTATTTAGACAACAAGGAATTGGATACATGTCCGGTTGAAAAAAATATTAAAAAAATGCATCTTATCACCAATAAACTCAAAGACAAAGTTAAGGAAAAGCGCGAGAAAGGTATTACATTCCACTATCAAAGTGTTTCTCACTTTGTTGTGATGTGTGGTAAAGCGGACTACTCGACTTTACCGCCTGAAGACCTTGCACATATTCTATCTTTAGATGAGTTTTTAAAACTCGCTGATCAATCTAATTTTAATTGGATGTTCCGTCAGCATCTTGAGCGAGATGGTCGTATTTATGACATTAAAAAAGAATACCACGGTATTTTGGATGAAATTTTTGCCAATGATCAAATTCAGCCACGCTCGATCATCTTAAACAATCATGAACGTGGAGATGTTCTTCTTCCACATCCAAATAAAATTTATACCGAGTATAAGGCACAATCTACCAATATTATTGGTGAAAAATCCTTGATGCGCTGTTGGGATTTCAATGCGTTATCTGGTTCAAACTCAAAAATGAATCAGCGACAGCATCGATTTGATTTTATTTGTAATGAGCGTCAAATTTATCAGCGTATCAAGAGTGAAAAGCCGGATCTGTACCTAATTTGTTTACACCCAATTACGAATCCAACTCTCGATGATATGACATCGAAATATAATGAATTGTATGAAATCCCTGAAACCGCCTTTCGGACAAATGAATTCATTCGTTCTTATGCTTCAAAATTGAGTAAATCAGAGAAATACGATCTATTCCAAATTATGATCAGTAAATTTAATGATTTGCATGCAATGGGCATTGTACACGGCGATATTGGTGAGCATAGCATCTGGCTTTCATACAAAATGGAGGTAACGCTATCAAACTTCACATCAGCGAGTGATCAATTACGACCATCGCGAATTGGCGAGGAATTGGTAGATATTTTACCTATTTATAATACAGCTTCTCAACGACCCGCCCTGGAATTAACTGCACCTCAGCAAGATGTGTATTGGCTTGGCCTTCTTATTTTTCATATCATGAAGAACCAACGTCTAAGCGGGAAATCTTTAAAAGATTTTAACCCGAATCTACTGGATCAAAATGATTGGTTCGATCGAGTTATAAGTCGGGCGCTCACTGGGGGATATGAAAATGCGATTGAATTTTTCAGTGATTACTTGTTAGAAAAACCAGATGTCGAAGTTAGCTATAAGCTAGACGATGCTGTTTTAGACCCATTTTTAACTCAGGTAAATATCTACGATAGCTATCCCATGGCTGGAGCACCAATCCAAGCCAATGCAGAGTTTATGACATATGCATCTGGTAATAATTTAGTGAAATTTTGGGGAGGGAAAGTTGTTACATCAATGACAACTTACCAAAAGGGTTGTTACAAGCGATTCTTTGAGGAATTGAAAGACATCAAATCACTCAAGCCAACTTATCTACCTGAAATTATAGATTTTGGTCTATCAACTATTACTGCCTCAGCGTATCTTGTTACAGCTACATTGAGTTTTGATACTTGGCAAAATACGGTAGCTGATCTAACTGATGAGGAAAAAGAAGGCCTTGTAGTTAATCTATTACAGGCAATTAAAAATCTACATGGGCACGAGTATTATCATGGGCATTTGAGTGATCAAAATATATTGGTAGATCGCGCAAATTTACAAGTTGTGTTTACCGACAGCTATCACCCAGTGCCGGTTCAAGGGGACTCTTCAAGCCCTTACTATGCAGCCGATATTGAAGATCCAACAGCAATGCAATGTGATAATTATGCTGCATTGAAATTGATTGCTGGGTTATATGATATTAACTTAAATACTGAGTTGGATTCCTCACAAGATCAAAAATTAGCATGGTTATCTCAGGCATTCAGTACTGAATTAAGCGAAGACGTTGGTGTTCGTTATATTGACAACACTCGCTTTATGGAAGCTTTTGAATGTAAAGATGACAATGTTAAGAAAGGTCCACAGATTTCAATTTATTCTAATAAAGTTGATACAGCTTTCACTATTTATCCTGAAAATGGGAAGCTTTATATTCAACTTGAGTCTGCTAAAGAGGGAGATATACGCGTCACTTTTAGTGGGATTAATGGAACAGCCAAAGGATTCTATAAGCCCCATGAACAGCAATTAAGCTTTCTTGACACTCTACTAAAACAAGATTTATGGTGGCGAGCTAGTAAAGAAGCAAGCTGCAGTGTTGATGCAACGATTCATGTAAATCCTGTTTCTGGTCGAAACACGCGGGATAATATTATTGAATTGAGTGATTTTCTTCAGCAAGATCAAGGTTTTTTAGATGCCTTAGAGTTATTTAACTACGCTAAACAAGTTCAGAGATTAGATGAACTTGCGGCTACGCAGGCTCAACTTCATGGTTTAGAACCTGTTGATGATAATGATATTGTTAAGGTTGAATCGTTATTAGGTGCTATTCCAACTCAGAATGTCGCTCAATCAGGGATTAGCCCGCTATACGATATATCAACCAAAGATCTTTGGAAAAAGGTCATGGTGGCGGAACGTCATGCTCATCCATCAATTACCTTAAGTGGCCCTTTAAAGAAAGTTGAGAATAAGCATCATTTCAATTCAAAGAGTGTTGTTGCTTTTTATGATTCGGATGAGGATGTATCCGCTAAGTTTAGTAGCACTGATAAGATTGATGTCATGTGTACGAGGGAAACAGGTAGAGGGGGCGATTACACCTTTTGTATTGGTACGATGAATATTGCACAATCAAGAGTTGGGGAATTGTGGATTGACTTTTTTAATGATAAAAATTCAGTGCCTGTTGGATCAACCCTATTTTTACAAAGTAAAGCTGATAAATCGTCTAACCGAAAACGAGCAGATGCATTAAAAAACATTCTTGGAAATGATGCTCGGATACAGAATCTGATTGATTATTTTGAACCAGCTCTAAACATTGAGGCCGATGATTATGGGGTTGAAGTCACCGATGAGCAATTTGATAAATATAATGTCTACGACAATGACAGTGGTAAGTTAATTAAAAGCTTAAATCCATTACAGAGAGTAGCATTTCGTCAAATTCTCAATCATGGCCCAATTTCTATGCTTAAAGGGCCACCAGGAACTGGTAAAACAGAATTCATTTCAACGTTTGCACACTTTCTTTATGAAGTACTCAATGTTGGAAATATACTTATTGTCAGCCAATCGCATGAAGCTGTGAATGAAAGTGTGGAGCGAATTCGCAAACAGTTTTTAAATCGGGAAACTGAAATAAGTATTGCTCGAATTAGCAACAAAGAAAGTGCTGTGTCAGATGGCCTAAAAGATGTTTACACGGGTTCGATTATCACGGCGAAAAAAGAGCTTTTTAAGTCGAACATGAAACAAAAAATCGTTTCATTTGCTGAAGTTTTAGATTTAGATGCGGATTATTTGAGGGATTTATACATGCTCCGCCTTGAGCTAAATAATCTTAAAGTTGCATACGGTTCGATTGATCAAGATGATTTAGAGCAAAAAATTAGCTTTTCATCAGATGAATATCAAAACGCTTTTGAAAAGGCTATGGAGAGATTTAAAGTTCAATTTAGCCACGATCCAAATCTGCTCAATCAGCTTCAAAAATGTATTGATGATAAAGAGTCAACTGCTTTGAATCGGTTGAACAATATTGAAGTAATGACCTTTGATGCTTTAAATCAATACCATGGTATATCGAGTGCAGAAGGACGCAGTGCACAAGCATTAATCAATATTGCTTTTGATTATGAACCTCTTATTGATAGTCCAAGTGCAAATTATGAAAGTTTTTTAGTTAAAACCAGACAATTAATTTGTGGTACTTGTGTTGGGGTTGGACAGCAAAGTATCGGTATTGCAAATCAAGTATTTGATTGGGTAATTATTGATGAAGCAGCGCGTTCTATTTCATCAGAACTGGCGATTGCAATGCAATCTGGAAAAAGAATTTTATTGGTCGGTGACCAAAATCAGCTTCCTCCACTGTATTCAACTGAGCTTAAGAAAGCTTTGGCTGTTCAACTCGGAATTAAAAAAGATGACCTCGATCATGTATTGCAAAGTGATTTTGGTCGTATTTTTGATTCACATTATGGTCAGCAAGCGAGTGCGGAAATCTTAACCCAATATCGAATGAGCCCAAGTATTGGTAATTTGGTATCAGATTGCTTCTATAAAGGTAAGCTTGAACTTGGTGTAGTTGATTCAAGATTTAAAACTGTTGAGGAACTTGAGAAAGTTGAATTAAAGCGGATTGTTCCTGATATTTATTACTCTGAAATTGCAACTGAGTTGAATTCAACAGTTACTTGGGTTGATACCGGTAATGCTGAGCACTTCAATCCAGAGAAAGGGAGCAGTATCTATAATCCACACGAAATTGATCAAATCATCGATTTTCTTCAACGTATAGATAAAGACAAACCTTTATTACAGCGATTAATGCCTAAACCTGGTTCGGTACAAGAGCCGGTAATTGGAGTGATTTGCACCTACGCTGAACAAAAAAACCGTTTGAGAAAGGCTTTCGCATTAAGTGATATTTCGAATGAGCTAAGATCACTGGTTCGTATCGATACAGTAGACAGTTATCAGGGTAAAGAAAATCGGATCATTATTCTTTCTGTAACGCGAAATGATCCTACCAAATTTCCCGCATTTCTAAAATTGGATAATCGCGTGAACGTAGCGCTTTCTCGTGCAATGGATCGACTGGTTATTTTTGGTGCATCTGAAATGTGGCAAGGTATAAACAGTGAGATGCCATTGGGTCGTGTACTGACATATATTCAAGCTCGTGAAGAAGATGAATCGGAATATCAATTCTTCAATAAGCGTGCAAGAAATAAAAAGGTGCAATCCAAAAATCAAAATCGAAACAAACCGCGTCGAAATACTAAATGGGTAGGAGTGTAATTCATGAATGAGTCATTGATCAGTTATCATGATGTTGATGTAACGTTACCTTCTCAAATTTTCAATGTGGCTTTCAGTTATACAACGAAAGAAACTTTGGATTTTATTGACACCATGGTATTGCGCTTGTTAATTATTGCTCCACTGAGTGCTTTAAGAATTGCAAAATTCCTAGATCTTTCAAATTATGAAACAGAAGTGCTTTTGACAAGTTTGCTTCACAGGCAACAAATCCAGCAACTCGAAGATGGTAATTTTTCACTTACAAGCAAGCTTCAAAAAGCATTTACTGACGTATGTGCCATTCCTTATGTAAGCAAAATTGAAGAGAGCATGCAAAAATTAAGTTTTGAAATGCTTGATTTTAACCCGAGTGCTACAAATCAAAACACGAATGATAATGGTGCCAACTCGATTAAATTAGTGGCTTCCCAAGAAAATTTATCCAGTGGTGAGGCTTTAGTTTATAAGGAGTTTCAAAAGAATTTTCGAACCTACTGTAGACAGGGTTTGATTAAATTGAACTTAGAGGCGACTGAAGAAGAAAAGAATGTTCAATTGTACAAGCTGACCCAAGTAGAAAAGCTACGAGATCATTCACGTCGGATTACACTTAATTTAACACTTGATGGAAATTCATTGCCAAAAGAGGTTAATGAGTTTAGCCATTTAGAAAATAGTGTTGTCCTAGACTCAAAACTTTATGACACCCTTAAAGAATTGAGAAAAGAAGAAAACATAGAAGTAATTCTTGATCTTCTTAGTGAATTGGATGGTAATGATGAATTGGGTCTTCACACTGTTTTTAGCGATAATAAATTAAATTTAGATCATTTATTGCGCTTAAAGAATGAATCAAGTGATTACTTTATTGGGCCTATTTACTCTGAAGAGAATGCTGATTTATTTTTCGAAAAAATATTGAGTTCTTCCGATCAAAAAGGTGAACAGAATCCATTATATTGGTTGGCACCATCTGATAATTTTTGGGGTAAGTCTGATCGGTTTGGTGATTTAATTGATCGTTTGTCTACCAACGCTGCGACAAAAAGCTTCAAATGCTTTTTACCGGCGGCATATCGAGACGATAGACATTCAATCATTAGCTATAAGCAAATTATCTCTACGCAGGCGGGTGAAAACAACTTCTATTTGGTGAATGAGAGCCATCTAAAGTATCAAGGGGGGGTGGAGATTATAGTTAAGAAGGATTCGTTCTGCGTATTGATTATTCATGCCAGAGATCCTCGAAAAAGCTTTTTGACGACTGTACCAATTGGTGTATTCATTTCTGACAAGACGCTTATTAAGTCTTTTTACAATATTTTTAAAGAAATTGAATCAGATGAAGAAAATTTCTATGGTTTATTGAATAAGAGAAAATAGGTTAAATTTACAACCGCGTATTAAAAAAGTAGCCAGTCATCTTTTTTGACTGGCTACTTTTTGATCCTAGCCAAAATATTGGACAAGTAATCCCTCTGGATCGCCAATTAGTCTGCGATGCATTGGACTATGCACTTGCACGTCAATACTATCCAACGAATGTCATGGTTCACTCCCTTGCGAAGCAATGCTTCTCAGGATCGCAATATTGTAGTCGTGATTTTAGGGCATTATTAATGATGAATAACTGCATTCAAAGTATGTCACGCAGGGGGAGTTGTTGGGATAATGGGGTTACTGAAAGCTTCTTTCATACATTAATTAAAAGGGCATGTTGTACATGACAGTGTATTTTCTACAAGAAAAGAAGCTAATTCGGTCTTGTTTGAATATATTGAAGTTTACTACAATCGACTCAGAAGGCATTCTGCAAATGATTGGTTAAGCCCTGAGGCTTTTAAACAGGAGTATTTTAAGAATTTAGAGGGAAATGCTGTCCATAATAGTGCCTAGGATCAAACTTTTTCTGAATTAATGGTCGGTAATTCTATAAACTATAATGTCCTAATAGATAATTGCCATCAGTTTACTGCTGGATGTCTTATTCGAGACTTAGAGAATAGAAATAACTTTTTAATATTTTTAAAAAATGAAGCGCAGAAACGCTTAGGTGCGAATAACTGGCAGGTATGGGATAAAAATCATTGGTAATACTTCACCAGGCAACCTTCGGGTGGTTTTTCGTTTAGTTTTTAGGCTTGTGTACAAAAAAAAATTCTTAATAAAAACAATGTAAAATGGTATGCTGTTTCTGGGGATGGCTTGTTATAAAAGCATAATAAAATACAGATAGTTGCAAGTAGTATTTAAAATTCGAGTGTTTAATGATGTGTAGTTTAAATTTTAGCCCTAGACAGTATTTAGCGCAGATATTAAAAACAAGGGGATTAACATCTGCTGATGCACGTGTACTTTACCAATATCAATTGTCTTTTGCTGAATTTAAAGAAATGGAAAACTTTCTTAAAAAAAGTTTTCCATTCCAAAATATAAATCGTATAGGCGATGAATGGGCTAAGTTATTTACATTGTATGCTGCTGAATGGTTTAGACGTGAATATACTGCAAAATGGACATGGGATCCGATTTTAACAGCATTAAATATCGTCGATTTACCTGTAAATACCAGAAATGAAGTTGTAATTAAAGGACTGAGGTTTTGGAAACGCCCGATTATTAAATATAGTAAAGCCAATAACTACTTAGGTTCGATTTTTAAAGAGGGTGGATTCCCCTCACGCTTGTTAAAAGAGGATGGCAATCGCTATATTGCAATTTTCCAAAAGGTGACCTCTTTATATTTAGACAATAAATATCATATTGATGAATTAAGAAATGAAATTCAACAAGAGTTAAAAACGTTGCCACAAGCATTTGAGCATGATGAAACACTATCTTTAGTTTTTGATATTGTGGAGTTGATTATTGAGAAAGTGGAGAGTTGTCAGTTATCAGCACAGCATGATCCCATTGCAATTTTAGATCAGCAATCTAAGTATTGGCGTAATGAATTTCCATTGCCGATTGATGAAAGCCAAACGATCGTCGATGATTTTTTAAGAAATTTATTCAGGTCGACATCAGAAGAGATATCCAAGCATCACCAATTACGCCAAGCATTAAAAACGAGTCATCAATTATCGGATGACTTCAAATCTTTATCTACTACAGTTTATTTGCCAGCAGAACTTTCATTTACTCTTAAGGAAGATGTTGAGTTAATGCGAACACGTGGGAATCTAGTTATTAGGGAAGGTTTGAATCAGAAGAGCCAATTTTTATGTGTTGCTTATCTCTCATTAACAGAGAATAAAATTAATGCAGAAATTAACCGAGGGTTTTCAAAGAATATTCGTCGTCAAGCCTATAACGAGGCATTATATTTGTGCTTAGAGGTAGATGGTGTATTTATTGATTTTATTCAATTAGAAGATAGTGCAATCGATTTTGAAACTATACCTGTAGGCTTTGAAATAAAAGAACAACCAAAATATATTGCACAGGGTGCTTTAAAAACTAAAGCGACTGAAATCTTGATTAGCCTACCTGTTGGTGCAAGGTTTATAGATACAGATTTGGTAGAAGCCCCGCAGTTTGTCGCTCAGTTTTTATCATTTAAGTTGTATAAAATTAGTGGTCAAAGACAGATTCTGACACAAGATGGTGACCAAATTCTCATCAAGTGTGGTCATTCTGATGCTGAATATGAGCAGTTATTATTTAGAACGAGCAATCTCAGCACATTAGAAACTTCTCCTAGTTTAGCATTTAAAGGTAAGCCAACATTAAAAACCTATGGTACACATGCTTTGTACTGTGGCAAGGAGCAGATTGAAAGTATCCCTTTGCATCGGTTACTTGGGCAACTGATGCTAACTTTAAAAAATAGACAAGGTGAAAGTCTATTCAAAAAGAAAGTAGTTATTTTACCAAAATATTTTGAAGTGAATGTAAGAGCAGGTGCTGTACTTAATCAAGCTATACTTGATATTAAATCAGATGCTGAAATTCAGATTGAAGTCTTGAATCCTCATTCAAGCTTAGTCTATGAAAAGACTGGAATATCGTATAAGTGCCAAGTGGAATGTGCAGTTGTACCTTTAGCATTAAACTTAAAAATAACCTTTAAATTTGGTGGGGAGTGTATTGTTACTGTTCCGTTCCCTGCAAGAGGCTTTAAACTGATTAATGAGCAGAAAGAAGTAACATCAAAAGATTTAGTAATTCACGACTTATTGAATACCGAACTGCAAGTGTACTCTTATGACCGCGCGGCTAAGTTAAATTTTGATATTGTATTAAAAACAAAAAAAAATCAGGGGCATGATGTACCTTTTTATCGTAAGAAAATAAAGGTTAAACAAGGCATTTCTTCTATTAATTTATATGAGCTAGTCGAAGATGTGAAAGGCGTTTTGGCCTTAGATGATGATTTAGATAGTTTTGTTGAATGCACCATTAGCTATCATCACAGCGAAAAAAAATGGAACATCCGGCATTATGCACACCAACTTAATTGGGGTAAAAATATTAAGGCTTATTATAATGACAAAGCTTCTTTATCCTTTAAGCCACAGGTGATGTCAATAGTGCAACCACAAGTTGCACCTCTCGATTTAATTGAAAAAAATGAATGGATAGGTAAGGTTTTTCAAGCTCCAGAATTAGATATGAGTCTTACTCCTTATTTATTAATACCTGCAAAAGATTCTACATTATTTAGAGCCAAGCTTATTCCAGAATTTGATTATCCTGAAGATAGTGAAATTGATGCATTAACCGAGGCAATACGTACTTTTGGTCAGAATAAACAATCGATTAAGCAGTTTATACGGACTTTGAATTATGACAATAATGAGGTGTTTTGGGACCATGTGAAAACCTTATTACATGATTATGACCATTTGCCTTTAAATACTTTTGAAGTCTTAAAGGGTCTAGCGACAAATTATGATCAATTGGCTATGGCAATATTTAAACTTGATTTGTCTCTCGATATTTTACGACGTTTTGAAACCGAATTATCTGTGTTGTGGTATTTAATCCCTGTTTCATCATGGCAGCATGCAACCAATCAATTGATTCAGTATTGGCAGAAAATACTTATTGATGATGGAGCTTTCGGTCGAGGAAAGGCAGGAAACATCTTAAAACGATTGAAGAATTTGACTCCTTTATTGGCTGAATCTTTCCATCCATTTTATTTAAACAATCAACGTTCATTTGGACCAGGATACAATTTTCAGCTTTTAAATGATTGTATATTTGAGGGCAAATTTTGGGGTGGTGTAGAAAACTCTGAGTATCAACGTATGTTGCAACGAAATCATAGTGCGACTGAAGAGCAAGAGTGGCCAACCGCGCTTTCGCAGAATAAATGGATTTATTTTGATTGTATGCAGAGGCTCCCTTTTAGTAGTCAATTGGCAAGTCAATGGAATAAAGATGTGGTCTATTTACCATTTTGTTTAGCTTATATGAACGTTAAGCATCAATCTCAATTCCATTTGAGTGCCTATGAGATATTGCAACTTAAACAGACCGTTGCATTTGATGAGCAGTGGTTTAATCAAATTTTTAGTTCTGTTGTTAAGTATTTAATTTTAGAAGCGAAGTAAAGCAATGTATCAGTATTTTAGTTCTTTAACGCAAGAAAGTATTCAAAAAAATAAAGAAGCAACTTTGAGTGTATTAGGTATTTCACATCCTGAATTACGTGATGTTTTAGGACAACAAATGTCTCAATTTGTGGGGGAAGATCAATCATTTTTATCTTCGCCAGTGATTGAACAAATGTTCGCATGGGAAAAAGGTCAACCCACATTAGATGCTTTGGGTGGTGAATTACTTCATAAGAAAGTAATCGATGCTTTAGATCACTCAGAAAATGGCGCATATCGTTTTAATCGTAATTATCAGCCTTATGTACATCAATTACAAAGCTGGAATGCCTTATTAAAAGACAAGAAATCGATAGTGGTTACTTCAGGAACGGGTTCAGGTAAAACTGAATGTTTTATGGTGCCTATTCTAAATGATTTATACGAAGAATTTATTCAAGCAGGGCAATCCTTAACAGGTGTGCATGCCTTATTTTTATATCCACTCAATGCACTGATTAACTCGCAACAAGAGCGATTAGATGCTTGGACTCGCCATTTTTCACAACCTAATGCCGTTCGGTATTGTTTGTATAATGGCAATACACCAGAGCATAAATCACAGGAAACAGGAAAACAAAAATTACATCCTAACCAAGTGCTCACACGTGAAGAACTGAGATTAAATCCGTCTCCTATTTTGGTGACTAATGGCACCATGTTGGAATATATGATGGTGCGTCAAATTGATGCACCTATTTTGCAAAAATCTCAAGGAAAATTGCGTTGGATTGTATTAGATGAAGCCCATAGTTATATAGGCTCACAAGCTGCAGAACTTGCGATGCAGTTACGTCGGGTTCTGCATGCTTTTGGTGTGGAAGCAAAAGACGTTCGTTTTGTAGCGACCTCTGCAACAATTGCTGGTGCAGATGCAGAAGAAAAGCTTAAACAATTTTTATCTGAAATTTCAGGTCAAAGTACAGAAAATATTTTGGTGATTGGTGGACAGCGCGAAGTCCCTGTATTACCTACGGTTGAGAATGAACATCTATCTTTTGATGAATTAGCCACAATTGATGCAGGTCAAGAAATTTCTTTTGATCGTTATCAAAAATTAGCAGGTCACACTATTGCTTGTCTTTTGAGAGAAAGTATTTGTTCACAACGTGCTTTAACTTTGGATGCTTTAGCTGAAATTACTCAAGAAAACAGTTTTGAGCTTTCTAAAGATGAAATCTTACAATGGTTAGATTTACTCACATTTACCAAGCCTGCTGACAAAAAACAAGCTTTTCTGAAGATTCGCGTTAATTATTATCAGCGTGTAACTCATGGTTTATGGAGCTGCATAAATTTCAAATGCAATCAAAAATCTGAAACATTAAAAAATTGGAGTTTTGGCCAAGTATATGCAACACATCAAGAAAATTGCGCTTGTGGGTCACCTGTATTGGAGCTAACTTTCTGTAAAAGTTGTAAGGAACCACATTTACTAGGCCTATTGGGTAAGGATGACAAGCTTAAACAATGGGCTGTTGAAATTGAAGATGAATTTGCATTACTTCTTGATAATGAAACAGAAGAACAAGAGGAAGTTGAATATAAAAATACGATCAAGAATCGTTTAGTTGTATTTTCTGTCAATGAAAATAAAGACAAAAACTATCGTCGAGATCAACTGAATTTGGAAAACTTGAAACTAGGTGAAATTTCTAAAAATACTTTGACTGTACATTATTTTGAACTAGGTAATGGCGGTGATCCAGTTTTATGTAGTCAGGCTGAATGTAGTGCAAAGGGCTCAAAATATGATTTACCCTTCAAGCGTGCAATCTTAGGCGCCCCTTACTACATAACACAGACTGTGCCGCATCTTTTGCAGTATTGTCCAGATATTGATCAAGATGATATTGATGAAGCAAGTAAAAATTTTAATGATCCAGAATACATTGAAGGTGAATTCAAAGATTTAAAAAATTGTACACATTTAGATATGCCAGCGAAGGGTAAGCGTTTAATTACCTTTACGGATAGTCGCCAAGGGACGGCACGCTTATCAGTCAAGATGCAACAAGAGGCAGAACGATCACGCTTACGTGGTGCAGTGGTTAACATACTGATAGAACATACTAATAAAGCAACTCAACACCAAACTGTAAATCCTGCTGAGGCAACACTCCGTCAGTTATTAAGTCAAGCGGAAGAAAATGGAAATACTGCTTTAATTAATGTTTTTAAAGAAGAATTGTCCAAATTAAGTAGCAGTAATCAACAATTTGAAATTCCTGAAATGAGTTGGGAAGAACTATGCAAGCTAATCGCAAAAGACTTTGATTTTAGGACTGGTATTTTACTTGCCAATCGTCATATTGCAGGTGAAATTTTTGATGATGCAGGGTCGCTTAAACTTGCACAAATGTTATTAACACGAGAGTTTTCACGTCGCCCTAAAAATGCCAATAGCTTAGAAACTTTGGGATTAGTAAAAGTTGGTTATCAAAAGTTAAAGAGTTTAAATGATCTGCCTAACTATTGGACAGACCAAAAATTAAGTACCAAAGACTGGCAAGACTTCATTAAAGTTATTCTAGATTATTATATTCGTGAAAATACAGTGATTGAACTTGCTGAGGATTGGAAACAGTGGTTAGGAGGTCCAGTTTTACCTAAACATGTTGTCGGTCCTGAATTGAGGGAACAATATAAGAAAAGAGAAGATGGGTCAAAAAACAATAGTGTATTGGCATGGCCACTCGCCTCAGTATCTAAAAAGCATCGTTTGGTGAAGCTTTTAGTATTAGGGGCAAAATTAGATTTGAGTTTGATTCAACATCGCAATATGGCTGATGATTGGTTGAAAAAAGCATGGCAAGTTTTAAAAGCTGAATTTTTAGTTGAAGATGGTAATTCAAAATATCATCTTAGAAAGGAAAAATTGACTTTTAGTTTAGTTGATCGAGTGTTTTTATGCCCAATCACACATCGTTTAATAGATACCACCTTCAAAGGATTTACACCTTATTTACCGATAAGTTTGCCACAAGATATTGATAAATATAAAACCCAAGAAATGGATTTTCCAAAGCTATGGAACTTTGATGTTGAAGATCTAACTGAACTTCATCAAGATTCAGCAGTGCAAAAGCTAAGATCACTAAATTTATGGACAGACTTGTCGGATAGCGCAGTATCGGGAGGATTCTTCTATCGTACAGCGGAGCACTCTGCACAGCAGTCGGCAAATTTACTGAAGCAATATGAAACCTACTTTAAGGCAGGTAAAGTTAACGTCTTAAACTGCTCGACGACCATGGAAATGGGGGTTGATATTGGAGGGATATCAACAGTGGTAATGAATAATGTACCACCGCATCCAGCCAATTATTTACAACGTACAGGACGAGCAGGTCGTGGTAGTCAATCACGTGCTATTTCTTATACAATTTGTAAAAATAATCCACATGATCAACAAGTGTTTAAGCAACCATTATGGGCTTATACCACAGCCATTCAGGCACCTCATGTCAGCTTTAATTCACAACGTTTGATTCAGCGCCATATCAATGCACAGTTACTAGCTACCTTTTTAATTAAAGAAGTTGGAGATACTAATATTGATAGACCTAGCTTAGACCTGAAATGGTTTTACATTAAGCAAGATGGTCAATCTGATTCGATTTGTGACACTTTTGAAAAGTGGTTAGTGGGTAAAGCAATACAAGATTATCAACATGTATTGGAATTTTTGAAAAGAGGCACAGCATTAAAAGATATTGATAATGCAGCAATCATTGATGCCTGTGTGACAAAAATTCGTGAGCTCAAAACAGAATGGCTGGAAGAATATGTCATTATTGAAAGGGAGTATCAACAAGAGCTAGTGACGAATCCTAATAGTAGCTATCTCTATCGTTTAACATGTGAAAAATATCGTTTAACACAAGCATATTTATTGTCTGAGTTGGCGATGCGTAATTTTTTACCAAGCTACGGTTTTCCAACAGATGTGATTACTTTCGATAATACCAATAAGCTCGAGAAAGATCGCTGGGATAAGCTTTCAAAAAGCCGAAAAAAGATGGATTTGGAAAGTCGTATTGATCGCGAAGATAATTTATCGCGAATAAAAGGCTTACCAAGTCGAAATATTGCAATTGCCATTCGTGAATATGCACCAGGTGCCGAAGTAATCGTTGATGGTCGAGTCTATACGTCCAAAGGAATATCACTTGCATGGCAAAATATTCATAATGAACATGATAAGAAACCACAAAAATTTGATCATGCTTGGATGTGCCACCATTGTGGTCAGACAGGTTTAACATCTGGTGTTTTATTGAATGAAGAGCAGTTGATCTGTACGAATACCGAATGTGGCGAAACTATTAAAGATGATAAAAAGATATTGCGTCCGAACGGGTTTAGTGTCGATTTTTATGATAAACCCAATAATGATGTCACTACGCAAAAATACATACCTGTTCAAAAACCTTGGGTAGGTCTTTCAGAAATTGCTGAAAGTTGGCCATTGCCACATGCTAATTTAGGATATTTTAATGTAGACCCAAATGGACATGTATTTCAATATAGTTCAGGATTGAACGGCACAGGATTTGCCATTTGTATGCAGTGTGGTCGTGCCGACTCAATGGAAGAAAGTTATGACGGGGAAGTGAAGTTTCCAAGTACTTTAACTCCAGATCGTCCACATAAGTCTCTTAAGGCTCAAAAAGATGGTGATAAATTTAAGCGCCCTGATTGTGGTGGTTCAAGTGTCGTAAAATCTAATATTCATTTAGGTTGTCAAATTAAAACAGATGTATTAGAGATTGTTTTAAAACATCCGACTCGTAATGAATATATTTTAAACTCTGAAGAAGGTCGAGTAATTGCCACAACATTGGTCGTAGCTTTACGTCAGGCAATAGCGAGTGAATCGGGAATCGCAACAGATGAACTCGGCTACGCAATTAAAGTGAAAAAAATTGATGATCAATCAGTTTTAATTTTACAAATTTATGATGATCTAAGTGGCGGTGCTGGTTTTTCAACAACGGCAGCCAATTTTATTGCTGAAGTTTTAAGATCGTTGATAGAGAAACTCAATTGTGTAGATGAAAAAAATTGTGTGTCAGCATGTGGAAAGTGTTTGCTTGATAGTCAAACAAGACATGATAGTGAATACTTAGATCGAACTTTAGCTTTAACTTGGTTAGGTAATGATTTTTCAACTTATTTAGTATCTCCAATTCCTGAAACAGAATTTATTGCTGGAACTCCATTTTCCATCATTGAGCAGTATGTAAACTATGGAGCAACACAGGTTACATTCAACTTAACGGGAAATAGTGAAGATTGGGATGTTTTATGTACTGCAATTAGAAAAAAACTATTTAAGTTGTTGAACAATAATATTAAGTTGGTGATTGTGGTTTCACCAACTTTAAATTTGAATGCACAAATACAGCAAGAAATGTTGGCTTTAGAAAAGATTGGACTTTCATTTGCAGTAACCAATCTCAATGCTGAATATTTATACGCTCAGATTGTAGGTCAGGATAAAATAACTACTTTATATAATCAATCACTGGAGGTGAGCTGTTTTAACGAATCCTGGTTGGAAAGTCAAAGCCAAAGTTATAAATCAATCTCCTATCAAGAATTGCAATTGCAAAAATTTAGTTTTGATTTTAAGGCTATTGAATCTTATGAAAATGAGTTTCATCAGTTAAAAATTGGTAAAGAATTTGATGATAGTCCTGTAGATGGATTCGCTCAAAAATTTTGGGCTAAAATTTTTCCAATGTCTAAGTTAAATCATCTCGTAAATGACGAAATTACAGAGATAGATTATTCAGATCGATACTTGCAATCTCCTGCAAATATTATTCTGATAACTGGTTTGTTTAAAGAGATAAAGAAATTATTGGGTATACGCCCTAGATTGACTATAACAACTTGTTTTAGGAATAAAACAATACAGGATGAAAAATTATATTCAGATTTTAGGCAACGTGCGATTTATGAGAATTTCTTTATAAATTATTTCGAAGATCAGTTGTCCCAGAAGCTGAATTTGAATCTACCAGAGACCAAAATAGATCATGCTAGATTTTTAATTTTCAAATTAAAATCTGGCAAAAAAATTGAAATTCGTTTAGATCAAGGGGTCGGGTTCTGGCAGATCAAATATACGAACTGGTTGGAAGCTAAAGAGCTAGGGAATTTCCCATTTAATGAAAGCTTTCAAAAGCAAGTCCTATGGCTACAACGGCAAGAGAAAAATATGTGTGTAAGAGCTGAAGGGTACTTTAAGACTGATGTATATATCACTAAATCTTGAAGTAACCATCATCAAGGGTAAGAATCAGATTTGAAAAAAGATGTTTGAAACTTGTAGTGTGTAACCACACAACCACACCTTCAGGAACCATATTCAATAGGAACCATATTCAATGTTGCGGATTTTTTCCGCATCATTTAACTTTTCCTTTAAATTTAAAACAGACTATTAGAGTCTGTTGACATTTAATAATGGTAACCAAATAAATATACGAGAACTAATGCTTTATTCAATCATCTTCTGCAAATATTGTTTTAATTTCATCCCAATGTGGAAGCACAAGCTTTTTCTTACGAACTTCGAATTGCAAGCCAACACCATCAATAACACTTTCGAAGATGTCAAATGACCCTGTGAATCGACCATTTTCAATCTCAGAAATTGTAGTTTTATTAACAGTAGTCTTTTCTGAAAGAGTCTTTTGTGTATAGCCTAGCGCTTTTCTTGCTAAACGTATCTCGATACCTATTTCTTTTCTAGAAGCCATAAAAGTATGTAGTTCCTAAAATTGTTAGCTATATAGCAAACATTTACCTGATTTTACCTAATGTTCGCCATATAGCCAACTTTTATACTCAAAATATTCAGAATACCTAAAGAGTTCCAGAACCTAGTTATAAGAATAAAGTACTACTACTTATAAAAGATGTTATAGATCTCTTTCATAATTTATCTGTATTTACCTGTTACTGAATTCTAAACTTTATATTAAGGATCTAAATTACTGACACTTTTGCACTAAGGGTAGTATGGTTAACTAATGACTCAATAGCTTTAATTTTAGAATTAAGCTCAAGATATTCTTTTTGTTTTAAAAACTTTATATCTTCAATCTTCGTTCCAAGAGAAGGATATAAATTTTTCAAGTCGTTTAATGCTTGGATTTCGCTAAATAATTCCTCTAATTCCACATGAAATTTCTCTTTTTCTTGAATTAAATTATCGATTATTGATGTTAATTCAACTAGTGAATAATCAACAATCGTCATGCGACACATAAGTTGCCATTTCTGCAATCTAATAATCAATAGCTTAAGGCTTTTAATGACAAAGAATGTCAGCAGTCAACGACACATAAGTTGTCATTTTTATATTCAATGTATTCAATCGCTTGAAGCAAATGTTTCAAAAATCAATTAAGCCCTCATATATTCTTCAAAACTACTTTTATCCATAAAGATTTTTTATTTAATTCACTATTTTTATAGGACATTGGGCTAAAATAGCTATTATGTTATTCGTCAGCCTAACCAAATTTAATCAAAATAAGGTTTTAGATATGAAAATTAACAGCTTAGAGGATGAAAGTGATATAGCTACTGCAGCAGCTAGAGAACTTTGTAAAAGTTTTATTGAGAATGCACGTACCAACACAGTACTTTATGTGGAGAATGATGCTATATGGAGCAAGGCTCCTAATAGCACTCCCGTCTTAATTAAAAAATTGTCTGGACGTAACCCTGAGCTGACCAAAAAAATTGATAGATCAGGCACTTATAAAATTAAAAAACGGGATATTAGTACATAAAACAAATAATTCATACTAAGCAGAGCTCTACAAGACTAACGTAATTTATAATTATATGAATTTAGAAAATGGTAAAACGACATGCTCTATGAAGAACTAGCAAAAATACAATTTTCAAAGCAATTATACATAAGTGGTATGAGAGCTTTAAATATCAATGACTATGAGTTTTTAACAGGTGATTGGCATGTAAGAGAGACATGGCATTCCGACTCCGAATTAAGTTCCTTTCATATCATGGGAAAAGGTAAAATTGCTTTATTCGATACAAATATATACTTAGGTGAAGAGGGGGTCTTTGAAGCTAGTGAAATCTTACAGACAATGGGAGTTCCAATTTTTTCACCGAAAGTCTATGCTGCCACACATGCTAGAGCAATTGCTGATAAAATTATTGCAGAAGCATTTTTGGCTATAGAACTAAATGGCAGTAAACTATTTAGATATATTTCATTACATGATTTTGATGACTATATGCCAGAAGATACCGATAAACTACGTGTCTATGAACTACTTGAGAAAGCCATAAAGCTTTTACCACAAGAAGAATCCAATCATGTAAAAGAATGGTTATATCAAGCAAAATGTAAATTTGAAAACTTAACTCTTGAACAAAAGAAAATTAGAAATGCATGGTTAATTGCGCAATCGAATGCTCGACAAGCATTTCCAGAAGAAGTAGTCAATGCTTGTAGAAAAAATTCTAATTCAAGATTAAGAAGAATACTAAATGGTGAAACAACTATTGAAGAAGAAGAGATAGATCTCTTAAATAAATGGTACGAATTAAATAGTAATAAAGAATAAATCTTAATCTTATATAATTTTAAAAAATTATAATTTGGTATGATTCACTATTGTAGGAATTTTTTCTTAATTTTTTACAGAATAAGTTAAGGTAGATCTTTATGAGACTCAAGGCATAAAACATTCTGGACGAATCTAATGCCATTATTTCTTGCTGAGATGATAAAAATGATTAATTGAATAGTAATGAATGAGATTGAAAGTATCCATTGGAATAGTGTTGCTTTAAAAGTGATACAAAGAATAATAAAGCCAATAAGTATAAAAATAGTTAATATGCTGCTATCTCTAAAAAATAGAAATTTTAAATGAGAGTCAATAATTTGTTCATCATTTTTATGCTTTTGATAAATTTTGTACCAGACATGATTTTGTTCAAACGGTAGTGTAGGAAGTACACCGAGTATTTTTTCTAAATTTTCCATATCAATACGTGGATCTTTTTTCGCATGTACAGTAAAAGCCCGATGCCCAGGGAGACTATATTTCAACTTCCCAAATATAATGTTATGTTTAATTTCTGCTGGTAAAATATTTAATAGCAATTTTACGATTAAAATACCCAAGATAAAGGATGATAATAATTTAAATAAAGAGTTATCCAACATACTTTTTGAAAGTAATAAACTCATAAATTTTTCTATATTCAATGCGGATAAAATAATATTTAAAATAAGAAAATCCATACATATGATTTTCCATATGTTACTTATGTTTTCTTTTTGAAGTTTTTCTGAGGTAGATAGTTCATTTGCCATAACTTATTGCCCAATCTCATCTTTTATTAAATGAGAGATATCTTCATAGTTTGATAAGGATATAAATTGATCATTTAACTTATTTAATTTCTCGTTATCCGTTATGAAATCCTTTAAGAGATTGTAACGTTTCAAAGTATAAAATAATAATGCTTTTCTACATTTTATCTCTATTTTCCCATCGATCATTCCATAGTCAAATTCAATGGCTTTACGATGTGTTTCAGATAAGTCAGATGAAGGCTTAAAAACCAGTGTGATGTATGTATGCCATGCTATATCTTGTTCGGAGGATACCACTGCTTCATCTAGAGTTTCTGCTGTAATAATTCTAGCTAAAACGAAATCACGAAAATCTTTACGTGTTCGACAAAATGCTCTTACATGCCAACGATGACCATCGAATACCATAGCATGTGGATTAAGTGTTCTTTCAGAAGCTACATCACTCGTCATTGAAAGATAGCTTACTCTGATAGCTTTTTTATTATTAATCGCATCAATAACCAAAGCTAAGGTATTTTCAGGCACTGTTCGCTCTAAAGATGGTAAGACATCACTTGGTGGTAACATGCCGATAAAGCTTTCATCACTTCTAATAATATTTTGATTTAAAGCCAGTAAATTACGTAAATAGTAGCGTGAACCTTTTTCGCTGAATAGAGGTTGGAATTCTTCAGACTTTAAATAAGCCTTTGTTTTTTTGTCATAAAATACATTATCTGGACGCCAATCTATATAACGAGCTAAGTCAAGAGAAGCTTGAGGAACAGATATTCCAAAAAAATCTACTAGATCACTACGATTGATTTTACCAGTCCATTGAAGCCTAAAATCTATAAACTCTAACCGTTTGTCTTGTGACCAATTTGACGTTTTGGATTTTTTATCGGTCATACATCACCTGAAATGTTTGCTAACAAATATAATTTTTAGATGGGTATAAAAAGTATTCCCATCTAAAAATTATATTGTATATTAAGACATCAATCTTTTCTAGTCGCTTAAGGTAAACGTATGCCTGCTTCAATCGTTTTCTTTCCCGTCGATAATGGTGATATGACACTTATCACTTTAGCTGATGGTAGAACCATACTAGTTGATATCAATATCCGTCAGGATGCTGATAATCCTTTAACTTCTACTTATGATGTTGCCAGTGACTTACGGGGCAGACTTAAGCGGGATATGAATAATCGTCCTTTTGTTGATGTATTTTTATTAAGCCATCCTGATAAAGATCATTGTACGGGATTGCAAAAGCATTTTCATTTAGGAGCCTTCGCTAACTATTGTGATGATAATAAAATAGACAATGAAAAGAGAATTGTGATTCGTGAGCTCTGGTCTTCACCGATGGTGTTTAGACGCGCTTCAAAAAATCATACTTTATGTGAGGATGCTTGTGCTTTCAATACAGAAGCACGACGTCGAGTTAAAATTAATAAAGAGAATAATTTCTTTAGTATTCCTCAAGGAGATCAAATCCTTATTATGGGTGAAGATGAGAATGGTAAGACAGATGATCTAAATCCTATTCTCATTAAATCTGGCACAACCTTTAGAATCAATAATCAAGGGTATGATTCAAATCTTGAATGTTTCTTAATCGCGCCCATGACCAAGCAAAGTGAAGAACTGGAATGTATTCTTTCTAAAAATCATTCAAGCGTAATCATTAATTTTAGTATTGCTTCAAATGACTATTCTGATAAATGCCGTTTCTTATCTGGTGGTGATGCAGAGGTAGAAATTTGGGAGCTGATTTGGGATAAGTATCGCTCTACTCCAGAGGTTCTTGCGTACAATATTTTGCAAACACCCCATCACTGTTCATGGCGTACTCTTTCACATGATAGCTGGAGTGGAAAGGGAGAAAGTGCAAAAGAGTCTGCTGATGCGGTCAATGCACTATCTCAGGCAAGAAAAGGGGCTGCCATTGTTGCCAGTAGTAAGTTGATTCAGGATGAAGACAGTGATCCTCCATGTATCCGTGCTAAACGGACTTATACAAGAATTGTCCAGCAACTCTCTGTGAGTGGTAAGTTTTACTGTACGGGTGAATATCCTAAGAGTACCAATGTGAAGCCACTCGTTTTTGAGATTGATAACGTTGGGGTACGTGTAGCTAATAAAGCTGTCATTGGCGCAGCGTCAATTGCAGCTTCACCTAACCTTAGAGCAGGATAATACTATATGTCAGTCGATCCGTTTTTCAAGATAGGTAAATCGTATTCTAGCTTAGATCCTAATCTTCTAAAGTATGAACAGA
Source organism: Acinetobacter sp. Gutcm_16 (assembly GCF_028649355.1). Classification (NCBI taxonomy): domain Bacteria; kingdom Pseudomonadati; phylum Pseudomonadota; class Gammaproteobacteria; order Moraxellales; family Moraxellaceae; genus Acinetobacter; species Acinetobacter sp. Gutcm_16. The sequence continues at coordinate 23,914 of NZ_JAQSUV010000025.1, forward strand.
CACGTCAATTATTTCAATCATGCCTTAGTCATCCTGATTTTGATATTGCTGATATTGTTGAATTGTCTTGGAAATCAGATCAACCAGCTGAGGCGATTATTGTCCACTGTGGTGATGGGACTGTCCCAACGGAAAATCAAGTCGGTATTTTAGTGACAGAAGTACTGGCTATAGTTTATAACCCTAATAAACGATTTGGCAGTTCCTATGAGGTTTTAGCACTTCGAAAAGATTTTCCAAAAACTCCTCATTTAAATGGAACATCTTCTGGAGAGCCAGCCTCGCTTTGCTTATATGCTGAAAGTTGGGAATCAGTTGAGAGGACTTGGACACCCAAAAAATTTCTTCAGAGAATCTTATGGTGGCTTCATGAGACATCAAATGATACTTTACATCTAAATGATATTGTTCCTGAGCGATTATTTTATAATAATTTTTACCAAGTAATTTTACCATCTGATTTTTTTAATAGTTTGAATTCCGAAAATTTCAAACTTAGGTTAAATTATATTTACAATCAGGATAAGCTATATAAAATTTTTAGAGCTTCATATATAGGTGTAGCTGAAAAAATTGACGAGGTTTCTTTAGAAAGTATAGTAGTAAAACTGCCTGAACTTGGTTTAAATCCGATTGAAAGAGTTCCTGATACTTTAGATGGTTTAGTTGAATATTTTAGAGCAAAGAATATTGATCTAAAGAATATATTGATAGAAGAAATTAAAAAAAATGTAGATCATAATGGTATTCAGTTTTTACCACCAAATACGAATACATTCTTATTGCTTTTACTTATAGTTCCAATAGTTAATCAAAATAATGATGAAAGCACTAACTACGATTTTTATGGTTTTGCTCTTAGTAATACTACTATTTCTGATTTGGGTATTAGGTTAGGCGCTTTGAACAAAGGTTTTGATAAAAAAAACGAGAATATATGTTTTCCTGATCACCATTTATTTGATCTAAAAGTTGAACAGCCCAATGATAATTTAACAAATATTCAACTTGAACATGTTCAAATTACATTCGAAACCACACAAAAGTTCGCAAGAATGGCCTCAGGAATAGATCTTTCAAACGCAAATTTTAACGGTGTATTAGCTGGGGTGGGTGCACTTGGTAGTACATTAGCTGAAATTTGGTCAAAAGAAGCATGGGGGAAGTGGTCGTATGTGGATGATGACCTACTTAAACCTCATAATGTAATCCGGCATATCGGTAAAGACTGCCATATTGGAAAATCTAAAGTAGATGTTGTAAAAGAATTAGTGGATCTAAACTATCGTTCTGGAGAAAAAAGTGTTGCTATTCATGCAAAAATTAACGACTCAGAAAATTCTCAAGTTAAAGAAGCTATTAATAACGCTGAATTATTAGTTGATGTAACAACATCAATTGAAGCAGCAAGAGATCTACCAACATTAGCAAATTCGACACGTATAGTATCTACATTTATAACACCATCAGGTGATGATTCTGTTTTATTATTCGAAGATAAAGAACAGAAGATTAGAATTGATGCATTAGAAGCACAATATTATAGAGCTATATTAAATAATGATTGGGGAGTAAAACATCTTAAGAAACATCTTGGTGCATTTAAAACAGGTGGAGGATGCCGTGATATTTCTATGATTATTTCTGATGAACTAATTAAATTACATGGCGCTATACTGGCACGACAAATTCGTTTGGGTAGCTACTGTAATGAAGCTCAGATTAAAATCTGGTCTTTAGATGATTCGACAGGGCAAGTAAATTCTCACATTATAGAAGTATTACCCTCAAAGAGAGAAATCTTACAGAATGGCTGGACAATAATTTATGATGATTTTATTCACCAAAAATTATCTGAAATAAGAGCAAAAGAACTTCCAAATGAAACAGGTGGTGTAATTTTAGGATACATCGATCAGAAACTAAAAAGTATCTATATTGTGGATGTTTGTGAAGCACCTCACGATAGCATTGCAACACCAACCACTTTCATAAGGGGTAGTGAAGGCCTGTCAGATTACATTGATCTATGTAGTGAGAAAACAGCCTATATTGTTCGCTATATCGGTGATTGGCATTCTCATCCTGACCATGTATCGACAAGACCTAGTGCGTTGGATGAAGTATTACTAACCGATTTACAAAATAAGATAGATGATCCAAATGATCCCGTTTTAATGGCTATTATAAATTCTAATAAAGTCAGTTTTTATCTTTAATATAGGGGATTATTATGGAAATCTTTGAATCTAGTAAGCTTGTTCTATTTATTATTTTTGCAATTCCAGGCTTTATTTCAATAAAAACTTATTCGTTACTGTGCCCAAATCATGAAAAAGATAGTACAAAGCTAATTATTGATGCCATTACATATAGTTGTTTGAACTATGCTTTATTAGGACCTTTTATTTATATGATGATTTTTAGTAAAAAATGGAATTTTATTTGTCCTTTTTTTACAATTACCTTTTATTCATTTGTCATGCTTGTTTTTCCAGCATTTTTAGCTTGGGGATGGTTAAAATTAAGAAATATGGAGTTTTTTAAAAAGAATGCTCCTCATCCTACACCAAGAGCATGGGACTATATTTTTTCTCAGAGAAAAGAATATTTTGTTTTAGTTACCTTATCTGATGGGAAAAAACTAGCAGGAGAATATTCAGAGAAATCATTTACATCGAGTTTTCCTGAAGATCCACAAATCTATTTAGAAAAAGCATGGGAGGTTAGTGCTGAGGGTGGTTTTGAAAGAATACGTGAGCAATCTGAAGGAATTCTAATATTATCCAAAGACATCCAAAGTATTGAATTTTTTCAACATCCCTAATATTTATCTATGGAGTTATCAATGTCAACTAAAGATTTAAAAACTAATATTCAGAGTATACCAAACGACTTACAAACGAGAGGCTACCAACCACAAAAGGTGACTTCAACAAATCCATCGAATACTCAGCCCCCTAAAAAACCTTAATTTTAAAGCGAGATTAATTATGAATGATAAAACTCAAAGAGTACCTGTTGGTGATGGTTATAGTCCAGCTGTGATAAAACCACACAACCCAATGCCTGGTGCAGGTTATCAACCAGAAAAATCGAAAGGAACAAACCCAAGTAATCCTCAAGCACCTACATCTCCACCTAAAAAACCCTAAGGAATCGAAATGTCTAATATTAAAAATCCTGAAAACATAAATGATAGTTACAGTCCGAAACCTTCTGGATCTATTTCTGATTCAGATAAATTTGGTTATCAACCGACCAGATCTTCTGGCGGGAACGCATCAAATTCATCTCAACAAACTACATCTCCACCAAGAAAGCCCTAAAATTATATAGAGCTCACATTCCTGATGTGGGTTCCCTTATTTATATTTACTTGTTTTTTGAGAAAATACTTTGAACAACATAAATGAAGAAGCGATAACAAAAGGTTTAAAGAGTGTCTATTTACATAACTCTTATATTAGAAATAAACGAGTTAAGTTGCGATGTGATGGTCATACCAATTTGATTGGTGGGAATGGTCGTGGCAAGACTAGTATGCTTAATTTATTACCGATATTTGCTGGAATTTCACCTGAAAGTATGGTGCAAAAAGCGGGGAATAAGTCGAGTTTTCTAGACTTTTATTTGCCTAATCTGCAATCAATGATTATATATGAATATCTTGGGCAACAGGGTATGTGCTGTGTTGTGATGTACAGACACCAAAATGGTACGAAATTAATTTATCGTTTTGTGCAAGGACGTGCTGAAGAAACTTTTTTTGCACCACAGTTCGATGAATTATTTGCAAAAAATACGCAAGTGAATGAGATTATTCATGAACTGCACTTAAATAATATTAAAATCAGTAAGCAAATTGAAACGATACTGGATTATCGGGCTATTCTGCATAACGATAAAGAGCGTTTTGCTCGTGATAAGAGTCTTCGTATATTGGCAGCAGACTATGCCATGTGTGATCGTCAATATACACTGCGTCATCTGGGTGAATTAACTCGTGTACCTATGTCTCAGGTTGATCTGATTAATAAGTTTAAAAGTATGCTGGTAGATGCGTATCTACAGGATGAAAATGCAGTTGTAGGGGATAAAGGTCTAACTCATACGGCAAACTTAAATCTGATTGAGGACATGAGAAGTTTGCAGGAGTTTATAAAAGCAAGTTCTCAACTTGAAAAAGGTAGGCAACTTAGAACAAATGTCATTCAAACATATCAGCAACTCCTTAAGGTGAAGTTACAGGGGCATGTGTTAACCGAACAATTTATAGAGGATGAGTGTGAGCTACAACTCGAGCATGATACCTATTTACTAAAATACGAACAGGACTATGATGTTTTACAAACTACGATAACTGATCTGGCGACTCAACTACATAGCAAACAAGGTGAACATACAGCAGTTAAAAATCAGATTGAGCATATCAATAGGCAGGAACAGGAATATCAGCAACTCAATATTGATCGCATGATCAGTGAGTATCATGAGCTGCCTGCCTATCAAGTTAAAGTGCAAGAGGAACAGGCGCAACTACAACGTTTGGAGGCTTCTGCCAAAGATATTGTAGATTCCCATGATCAGCATAGACATCAGATTCGTGAGGAAGCATCTCGGGAAAAAGGACTATGGGAACAGAAAAAAGGAGATATACATCATCAACAGATTGAGCTATTCAAACAACAATCGCTAGATGAAGAGGTGCTTCGGGCAGACCAGCAGAAAGAATTAGCTGAATTGTCAAACAGGCAGGAATTAGCCCTTGAAATCATAAATGAAAATATTCAGCAGGCACATCGAAGTGTTGGCGAAGCTGGAGCATATACTCTTGACGAGCTGCAACATCTGGATCTAAATAAAAAATTATTAAAACAACAAAAACAGCAAATTTCAGAATATCTCAGTAAACACATTCTACTTAAAGAGAGCGTTGAAACCCACAAAAAACAGATGCATGATGCACTTAAAGCATTGGAAAAACATAAAAATCTATTGGGTAAAGAGCAGGAACAGGAACAAAAATTACGTGAACAATTAAATAATGAAGGTTCATTAATCAGTTTTCTGCGTACTCATCCTAATGAGGCATGGAAGCAGAATATTGGGAAATTGATTAATCCTGTTTTACTACTTAGAAAAGGACTCAATCCTAAATGGGAAACTGATGAATTAAGCCAGAACTCATTTTATGGATTGCATTTAGAATTGGATAAACTGAGTTTACCTCAGGAAGCGGACACGCTGGAGGATCTTAAAAAGCGTATTGAACAACAGGTGTTGCGTTGTAGTCAATATCAGGCTGACCAGACGATGCTGGAACGTAAAACGAACAATGCCAAAGAAGAGTTGGAACGTTTACAAATAGAGCTGTCTGTGTCTGAGCAGGAGTTAAACAATTTGAATAGAAAATCTCAGGAATTAGAAGCCGCACAGGAACGTATTGAGAAAGACATTCGCCTGAATGTCAATGAACGCAAGGAAAGGGCGACCCAACTCTTACAAGATGCCGAGCAACAACAAAAATCTCTGATCCAGCAGCATAAGTCGGCCAAAAATAACCTGCAACAACTACAAGAAAAAGCTCGCGATAGCATTAAGGCAAAGTATCAGCTTAAAGATACCCAACTTCAGCAACAAGTAAAACAGATGGAAGACAATATTCGTCAGGCCATCAAGCAAGGTGATGATAAAATTGCTGAGTTGCTTAGAGCTAAAGATCGAGCATTGCAGGCTGAAGGTGTGGATACACAACAGTTAAAACATGCTGAACAGCGTTTAGCTGATGCTCAACAGCAATTTGAAACTGTGAATGGATACATTGGCAGAATTAATGCTTATCATAAATGGGTTGAGGTAGAACTTAGTCAACGTGCCGGACTTCACGACCAATTAAAAATTATTCAGGAAGTGATTGAATATCTGGAAAAAGAACATACAGCTGGTGTGAAAGCATTACAACAACTGGATAAGGAAAAAAGTGAACATAACAGACAGTACCAAGCTGCTCTCAAGATAATTCAGAGAAAATCGCAGCAACTTGATGATTTATTAAAACGTATGGAACCATCAATACTGGATTTTACAGAGTTGGAATCAGAATTCGCTATTGATGAAGTAGAGAAACCACTGGATTTTGACTGGTATCTCAATCATGGGCAGGAGCAACTGTCTCAATTAGCAGATTTACGTAAAGAAAGCCTTAAATTACATACATTGGTGAAACAGATTTTGAGTTTAGCGCAGGGTAATGGTCTGGAAAAATACTGGAGTAACCAGATGCTAGATTCTCGTTATCAGGTAGACAGTTTACCTTATATGTTACAAGCCATGACAGTATTGGGGAAAATGCTAGAGCATGAAATTCCATCCAAAATTAATGCAACGATCGTAGCATACCAGTCATTGGGTATCGTTTTCCAAAACCATTATGAATCGCTCAAACGGTTTCAACGGAAAGTCTCCAGAGTATCAGATGATCTGAGCTCGAATATTAATACCCATAATCCGTTTTCATCACTAAGTGATATTGAGATCCGCCTTGAAGCTACGATCAATAAATTTGGTTATCTTACTGATCTAGAAAGTTTCGTGAATAAGTTTGAAGCTGATGTGAATGAACTTCCTAATGAAAGCGTCATTGCTTCTTTGGAAAATGCAGTAAAAGCTTTACATAATTCCAATGTTGAAAGTCATGACCTAAAAACGATGGTGGAAATGAGTATTTGCTTCAGAGAAAATACTCGTTTGGTCAAGGTGAGAAATGACAGGGATTTGGCAGAGGCCTCATCTACAGGTTTATCCCGCTTGGTGATTTTATTAATTTTTACAGGATTAATCCGCCATTTGTGTTCGGATGAAAGTGTAGCCATTCATTTACCAATAGATGAGTTAGGACAAATTGACCCAAGTAATAGCATAAAATTACTAGAGCTAATGCAACAGCAACAGGTTTATTTAGTGTGCGCGCAACCACAAATGAGTGAAGAAATCGGAAAGTCATTTCAATATAAATACAATATTGACAAGGATAAAGGCATTTCTCAGTTTGTAGTTAAGTCAAAAACCCAACAGAACCCGCTTCTTGCTACAGGGAGTTATGTAGGATGAATCATCAATCTTTCAGTGAGTGTATAGAGCTGTTACTTCGTGGTGAGATTATTGATGCATGGTTGGATAAATCTTTGTATAGCGATTTGTGTCAGCCTGATAATCTTCAAGAGATCAATAATTTTTTATTCAGACTAAATCGTACCTGTGTTCGTAGTAATGATGGCAATGGGTTTTATTGTGCTTACCTAGATATTGAGCCTGCCGAGATTCACAAGATTATTCAACGCCAATTTAATGATTTTGTTTCTAAAATTGAACCCATTGTGCAATGGATACGCCTGTGCCGTACATTAACTAATGACAGTAAGCCAATTGAATATGCAGATACCATTTCAAAAGGTTCATTGCTTACTAGTGTAGAACAATCTCACCTAGGTAGTGAGCAGCTGAAAAAACTTGCCCAGAAAGTTGGTAAACAAACAATGAGTACCAATGCTTCTGAACAATTACAATATGTGCTGAATTATTTGCAGGATGAAAAGTATCTAATTCTGGCTGGCCATGATGCAGGAACAACATATCGAGCTACAGCAAAATGGTCATTATTTTATGAACAACTGGAATATATTAGTACCTGTGAACAGATCCCGACGAACAACTTGCATGGCACAGCAGGGCAACAAGTTCAGTATGATTTGATATAGGTATCTAGTATGAATGAAGCCAGAGTAGAACACCCAGCAGCAAAAGCCTGTTCAACCTTATCAACAAATATTGAAGTGATTGGAGCAGCGGTTAGCAATAATCATGGTGCTATTGAATTTAACCCTGAACATGAGTCAACGATTAAACGGCTGAATAAGGCAGGATTGGGCTACATCGAAACAGATACAGAGGCTTATGTCCTGCATAGTACGGTCGTTAGGTTTGTTTCACATTTTGAAAAGAAAGGTCGAATCAAGAATTCCAGTGATGATATTCATGGATGTATTAACCAAATTGATAGCTGTACTGAGACCTATCAATTTGCCAGACAAAGAAGTTTGCCTGAAGCTAGATATTATTTAAGCCAACTCAGTGAATTGGTGGTTGAATTGTCTAGTTTACTGCATGAAAACTGCCTATATTTTTCCAGTATAGTGGCAGAACACTTAGCTGTAATATCTGATCTTGAGTTAAAAATTCATGTGACAGAACAGGCTTTAAAGCAACATGGTAAATTACGTGAAACACTTATAATATTAAATGCAGATTGGCTAGATCAGGTGATGTGTTTAAGCAAAGAGCTTGAGCGACTGGTTAAGCGACGTTTGCAGCCCGTGGTAAATGCATGTAATCGTGAGTTATTAAATACAGCACACCAGATCAAGGAACAGATTACCGCACTAAAAAAAGAACAATTGATCCAGCACCGCAATACATTGATTGACTCAGTTCATCGCTATTTATCAGAGAACCAGATTGACATGCAACTGGAAGCAGGTATAGCACCAAATGTGTTTAATCAGGTCGCAGCAATACCATTATTAGGTTATGGGAACATTAATCAATACAGTCAACTCGACATTTTAGGAGAACTAGGCGCAAAAGCAGCAGAAAATCGACATGCCAAATCGAATATTCAACTGGCAGAAGTTGAAACAACCATCAATCAAACAAATGACGTTGAGATTGTGGAACAAAGTCCATTACAGACGGCTCTGGAATATTTTTTTGAGGCAGCCTTACAGAGTGATGCAGGTACAGAATGGAGTGGTGTAGATTGTTTCGAGGAATTACATCCACAGGTTGAGCTGGAATTCTGGTTAATGTCATTGGTTAGCTATCATCATGTGAACCAAAAGGTACATGAACACAAAATTACAATGTATATGGAAGAAACTCAGGCACCATGTTTTGATGGTAACTTTCTAGTACATGATGTAGTTGTTACTAAATCTAGGGGGATCATGTGAACCAGATCCAGTTAAACGTCATTCGGGATGCGTTAAGGGAAAAGTCCACACAGGTGCGGCTCAATAAAACATGGCAACTACTTCATGAAGAACATGGGATTGGTAAGCGTGTAATTAATGCTCTGTGTTTAAAGGAAAGGGATTATCAGATATTAGAAAATTTGTACCAACAATATCGCAAAGATAATGTATTAGATGAGCTGCCTACAGCACAGAATCGTCTTGAGACAGTAAAAGTTCATCGCAATGAAAAAAACACATCGAAACAGGTGTTTGCAGATCAGTTGGTATTTGCATCAGTGCATCATGACTTACCACTGAAATCAGTCAGTATGCCAATAGGGTATCCGACTTTTGTTCCAACAATAGATATTGGTGAATTAGATACTACTGGTATAAAAAGGTTGGTGGTACTTGAAAATGCTTCGATGTTAATCACTTTACATGAGTGGTATGAATATTTACCTCGGTCATGGCAATCCAGCTTATTTGTCTATCGTGGTCAAGGACAGAATCAAAGTACTGTGAAAGCTCTTTTGGGCCAATTAGGATGGAATATTCCTGTAGCAATTTATGCAGACTTTGATCCAAGTGGTTTATCTATTGTCATGAATTATTTAAATATAAGACCAGTTTCAGCCCTTGTTCCAAAAGGATGGGAAGCTTTACAGAATAATCATCCATGCAACCGAACAGATAAATATCTTGATCAGTTTAGTAAACTGACTAATTTGAAAGACAGATTTACTAAAAACTCGTATCCTCACAAAATATTTACGGTAATGCAAACAGAAAAAATTGCATTGATGCAAGAAAATGTCCTGTTATTAAGTGAATTAGAGTGTATTGAATTTTGAAATCAAAACAAATTTATATAATATAACTTTTACTTTACGAAGATCTTAATTTGAATAGCATAAAGCGCTTAAAATTTAAATAAAAGATTTAATGTGGAAAATTTTTAAAGAGAACATAGTAGCTTTCTGTTTTCAAAAGCGTTATAACTAAGTTAGTATTGATTGTTCTTAATTTTTTCAATTTCTTAAGGATGATTGATAAGTAAAAAAGATATGACATCAATAAAATATAGGCCCTAAATTTAGTACAAAAAACCATCTAAGATATAAAGCTACGATGGTAATCCCCCCTAAAAATAATAGGATTTAAAAGTAGAATTTTCTCTTAAGATACAAGCAGGAGATTCTGCATGAAAACATCTAAATTTACTGACAGCCAGATCATGTCCATCTTGAAGCAAGCGGAGTCTGGTACACCTGTTGCGGCCCTTTGTCGTGAACATGGTATGAGTAATGCAACCTTCTATAAATGGCGTGCTAAATATGGCGGCATGGATACATCTTTGATGGCACGGCTGAAAGAGTTGGAAACAGAAAATACCAGACTAAAAAAAATGTATGCTGAAGAACGATTAAAAGCAGAAATTATTCAGGAAGCGATGTCAAAAAAGTGGTAAAGCCATCTTGTCGACGTCAGATGGCTCAACAGGCAGTGGCCCAACATGCTGTTAGTATCCGTTTAGCTTGCACTGCATTTGGCATAAGTGAAACCTGCTACCGTTATCAGGCTAGACTCAGTGATGACAATGTGCTCATTGCAGAACAGCTCATTGAACTCACTGAGGAAAATACCGATTGGGGCTTTGGTCTATGCTTCTCGTATTTACGGTATGTTGAGAGTCACTGCTGGAATCACAAGCGGGTTTATCGCATTTACTGTGAGTTGGCACTGAATCTGCGTATTAAACCGAGAAGAAGACTAAAACGACATGTGCCTGAACCACTGAAAGAGCCAATACGTGCAAACCAGGTTTGGTCACTGGATTTTATGCATGATCAACTTTCCGATGGTCGCAAGTTTCGATTATTGAATGTGATTGATGATTACCGCCGCGAAGGCCTAGCCATTGAAGCAGGGTTCTTATTGCCCACAATTAGGGTCATTCGTACGTTGAATCAATTGCTGGAGTGGAGAGAAAAACCGTTAGTGATCCGATGTGATAATGGCCCCGAGTTTATCAGTCACGAATTTGTGCGCTGGGCTATTGAGCACGGTATTCGTATTGAATATATTCAACCGGGTAAGCCACAGCAGAATGCGTATATTGAACGATATAATCGGACTATACGTTATAGTTGGCTGAGCAAGCATTTGTTTGATACGTTAGAAGAAGTTCAGGATTACGCAACTGATTGGCTGTGGCATTACAATCATGAAAGACCACACCAAGCTAACAAAGGAAGGCCACCTCTAATGGCTGCTTAACCTCTACTTTTAACTTCGGTTATTTATGGGAGGATTACCG
>NZ_JAQSUV010000026.1:0-6118 GCF_028649355.1 Acinetobacter sp. Gutcm_16
GGCTTTGTTGCACAAACATTCAAAAGCTAAACTTCTTCCAAGTTATCTAAATTTAAGTGGCAACTTGGGTGTGAGGTCGACCTAAATCTGTAAATTTATTTAATACGGCCACACGTGCATGAATCTCATTGACTTGGCTTTGAAAGTTTCTCGCACGGAGTTTATCGCCTAATAATTTGATGCAATGCATCTTGGTTTCTATCAGACTTCTGCGATGATAGCCTGACCAATTTTTCCATATTGTTCTTCCTAAACGTTTAACTGTTCGAAGTAATTCATTTCGCTCTAGCGAGCTGGTCTTTGTATCTTTCCAAGGTTTCGCATTTTTTCTTGGCGGAATCACCGCATGTGCTTGTCGGTCTGCAATTACTTGACGGCATTGCTTGGTGTCATAAGCCCCATCAGTATAGACAGAGTCAATCTGCTCATCTTGTGGAATCTGATCGAGTAAATCACCAAGCACTTGTGAATCACTCACATTATTTGTAGTGAGTTGAATAGCGCGTATTTGAAGGGTTTCAGCATCTATACCAATATGAAGTTTACGCCATTGGCGACGATATTCAGGTTGGTGTTTCTTACGCTTCCATTCACCTTCGCCTAGAAACTTTAAGCCAGTAGAATCGACGAGTAGCTGGAGGCCATTACTGCTTTTTTGATAGTTAATTGCAATATCAATATGCTTTTGTCTTCTGCAGATGGTGGAATAGTCTGGTGCTGTCCAATCTAATCTACAAAGATGAATGAGACTTTGCACAAAGCCAGTGACCATGCGTAAAGAAAGATGAAATAAGGATTTGATCATTAAACAGCATTGGATGGCTGTATCTGAATAAGTTTGATTTCGACCATGTTTACCTTTGGGTTGAGCGTACCATTGAGTCTTGGGATCAAACCAAATTGAGAGATTTCCTCGATTTATTAATGCACTGTTATAAGAAGACCAATTGGTTGTACGATAGATTTTAGGTGTGGGCTTATTCATTTGAGAATTATATTGTGGAGTAAGCCTTTAGAGATAGGTTTGTGCAACAAAGCCGAATGGAAATAAAGAACTTTATAATGATGAATAAATCCTTAGCCTTGTTTGGTGTGCTGAGTGGTATGGTATTTTTTACTCCACTTAGTTTTGCAAAAGATGAAACTTTTAATGTTTATAAACAATGCAATGATGAAATGGAGTGGTCTTGTGATGTCATTAGAAGCACCAATGGCAAGAAAGAAAAAGTTTATGGCGGTATGAAATCACCAAATATTGAGCGTTTAAATCAAAATTATTATCATGTTCAAATGTCATGTGGTAGCCCATGTCAGGCTCATAGTTTTCTATCGAGAAATAAACAAGAAGATGATGCGACTCAAGAATTTATCGCTATTGATACGAAGAATAATTGTTTAATTGAAACTGATTCTGAATACAATAAAATCACAGCTCGCCAATTAAATTCGAAAAAAAGACATATTTTGATCAGTACTCAGCACCCTATTTTTCAAAACGTCCCTATTTTTGATATTGCCCAATATACTGTGTTCCAAGGCACTTCTTATTTTGATCAAAAAGGAAATTTGATTTTGCTGGCAGATGAAATCGATGATCAAAAGAAATTTAAAAAGATATTTCTAAACCCTTGTAAGTTATAAAATCTCTATCCCAAAGCTATGACTTTGGGATAGAAGAGATGACTTAAACAATTACATTCAATGTCACATCAATATTACCACGCGTTGCATTTGAATAAGGGCAAACGATATGTGCTGCATCCACTAATTTTTGGGCTTCTGCTTGCTCTAAACCTTCTAAGTGAATGTTCAAGGTCACTTGAATACCAAAACCTGTTGGAATCGGGCCAATCCCAACATCACCTTCGATATAAACATCAGGTGTAATTTTTAACTGGTCACGGTTAGCAACAAACTTCATTGCACCTAGAAAACATGCAGAATAACCTGCGGCAAAAAGCTGTTCAGGGTTCGTTCCACCACCTGCGCCGCCCATTTCTTTAGGAACGGTAAGTTTTACATCTAAAATTCCATCAGAAGAGGTTGCGCGACCATCACGGCCACCTGTCGCTTTAGCATGTGCTGTATAAACTACTTTTTCTAAAGACATTGTGATTCCCTGAATATTGTATTTGAGTCCTTATCCTGTCCTAAATTGCAGAAAGAATAAGCAGTGTTTTTGTAAATTTCTACAGAGAATGCTTGCGATTAAGTGGAGATTTTATTTTATTAAAAATCAATGATATGAATGTCTGTTATTGTTTTTTAAAAAAATTCTCAATCGGGCTTGTTGATGTGAACAAGAACTGAAAGCACGGAAACTTTATCAATTTAAAAAGGGGGATAGATTCATGCATTTAGTGTGCTAAAGCTACTCAATGAAAGAGCAGCAGCGAATCATCATGAGGTTTTGTGCTGAGAATGAAGTTGTCTTAAAAGATCACGGCTTGATTAAAACTGTACTAATTTCCGATGTTGCATCAACGGCATACTTTCACGAATTTGAGCTTGTTCTGCCAAGTCAAAAGGAACCGTAATCAACTGTGCGCCCGGGTTAAGAATCAAATCCAAAACTTGACCACGGCTATTGGTTGCCGCTGCATGTCCCCAAGTTTGTCTCTTTTCACCATGCCAACCTTGTTGCGCTGCGCCTAACACGATGCTTTGGCTATCCATCGCCCGGGCTTGTAATAATAACTGCCAGTGCATTTGCCCTGTGGTGTAGGTAAATGCAGCCGGAGCAGTCAAGATATTTGCGCCACGCGCGCGTAAAGTTAAAGCCAGTTCAGGAAAGCGTAAGTCATAGCAAACCATTAAGCCAATATTACCAAAGGGTGTTTTTGCCACAACGACATCTGTACCAGGTTCAAAAAACTTAGATTCTTGGTAGCCACCCACAGCATCGCCAACTTGTACGTCAAACAAATGAATTTTGTCATAACGTGCTTCAGTACGTTCAGGGCTGATGCAAAGACTGACTGTACGAACACGACCATCTTCAATAACAGAACCATCTGGACGGAACGGACATGGGAGGGTACCCGCGACGATCCAGATCTGATATTGATGGGCAAGATTTTCTAAACGCTTTTGAATGTCTTCAAACTGTGCTGCGGTCTCACGTTGTTTGCCTGCGGCAAAACAAACGAAGTTTTCGGGGAACACAATAAGTTCAGCACCATTTGCTTTACTTTGTTGAATGAGAGACTCAATGACAAGGAAGTTTGCTTCAATGTCATTTTGAGAGTTCATCTGTACAACAGAAAGTAAAGTCATAAATGGGCCTACAAAATTTGTTGTTATGCGTTTTGTTGCTGTGACACTTGGTCGAGGCTGTCTTGTTCTTTTTGCAACTGTTTGACCAAAGGTTCAAACATATTTTGATTACTTTGATTCAGTTCCATCAAAGTTTTATGTGCATCTAGTACGGTGTTTAACATATTACGATGTGTAATGTGCTCTTCCATCAGTTCGAGGGTACAAACGTTTGGATCGCCGCAGTAGTTTAAAATCACAAAAACCTGCCCTAGTCCCATGCTGTTGGCTAAGGTAGTGATATCAGAGTTGGTGGACAACATGACAGCTTGGATATTATGGATCTGTTTAAGCTTTAAGCCTAACTTTGCCAAAATGCCTAACACAGTGCTGTCGATGAATGTAGTTTGGGTTAAATCTACGATTGCACCAACAACATTTGACTGTTGTTCAATACGGTTTAAAAGTTTGTCTAGACTGATACAAGATTGGGCACGCACTTCGCCAATAAGCTTAAAAATATGCGTTCCATTCAAGCTTGCATATTCAACATGACCTGTTGACATATAAATGCCATTTGCAGAGAAGGATAGGAAATTATCCCATAGGGCAAATACTTACTCAAGTATCTAACAGTCTTAGAAGATAGGATATTGTAATAAGTTATTGATAATTTAATTAATTCATTCGACGTAAACTTAATATAGCAATATCGTCTGCAACATGCTCTGGTGCTTCAAAGGATTGATTTTGCAAATGATAGACCAATTGTGTGAACTGATCATTCAGTCCGCCATTGAAGGGTTCGAGTGCGCCATCGGAACAAATAATGAAGCGGGCATGACGGTTGAGTACACATTCATGCTCTTCAACTTCCAGTTCTTCAGTAAGGCCTAAAGGAAAACTACTGGTATGTAATATTTTAGGAGCTTGATTTGGCTCAAAGATAATTGCGGGTGGGTAATGTCCTGCACTCGACCAGCGAAGTTGATGTGTTTCGAGGTTTAAAATCCCTGCAATCATGGTGATGTGCTTTTCAATATTCTCTTGAACCAACATGCCATTGAGTTTCTTAATTAACCCACGCGGTGTTTTGGCACGACCATGAAAAGCCGCCATCCAAGAGGTTAATAAGCTACTGGTGACCCCATGACCAGATACATCAGCCAAGTAGAACATCACTTCTTTATCGCTAATTTTCCAATAATCAAACCAGTCTCCAGACAAATAAGCAGAAGGCTGAAAAAACGTTTCAACGGTGTAGTTTTGGAGTTCTATAGGGTTTGGTAAAAGTCGCTTTTGTAACTCTGCTGCGGAAGGCAGATCGCGACTGTCTTGATTGCGTTTATATTGAGCATCAATTTTGAGTAAGGATTGCTGTGGGTTACTGGGCAGTTTATTCCACATCCAACCTGCTAAAGCACCGAGTTCCCAAGCTTGGGCTAAAGCACTACCTTCATTTTCAAAGGCAAGGACAATGGTAGGCAGTGTCCATTTATAATCTAAATAATCTTGAATATCGGCAATAGCAATAATAGTCGGGTCATAAAGATCAATGTCTTCTATGCGAATCATTTGCACACTTGGTAGTGTGTCTAGCACCTGTTCTAAATATGGAATATGGCGAGAAGGTTGAATGAAATACATAAAAAAAATGGCTTATCCTTAGCATTAAGCTATTGCTTTACTATAACAAGCAAATTACAGCTAGAGAAAAAAAATTCAACTCTAGCTGCAATACATTGTTATTCGGTATCTAACATTTGATGTGATTCATTGGTTGATGGAGAGCTAGATGAATCATCATCACCGACATCATCAATAAACATCCCTTCAGATTCATGGCCTTTTTTCTCAGCAATAATGAAGTTTTTACGTTGTAAATAAATATCACGAATTGAGGAGTATTTGTCGCCTTGAATCGCACCTTCAATATCAATCAGTTGTGATCGCACATCAATACCACGTAAAGCCTGTTCCGCCCAATACAGGCCTTCTTCATCTTCTAAAATGTATCTTTGTGGGCGTGCATAGCCATCAACAACCAAGCCAAAGCCATCACGGAAAGTGCTTGGTCCAAAAATTGGGAGTACTAGATATGGGCCAGATGGAACACCCCAATAGCCGAGAGTCGTACCAAAGTTTTCATCTTCAGTTTCTAAACCCAAGCGCGAAGCAGGATCTGCAAAACCTAAAGTAGTTACCGTATTAATGGTAAATCGACCTAAAGTTTTTGCGGCACGGCCGGGACGACCTTGTATAAGTTGGTTCACCGCATTCCAAGGTTCACCGAGGTTTTTACGGAAGCCACTATAAGAGTCACGAATCGGAGACGGGATCTTTTCTTTATATTCCACCGCAATTGGGCGAACGATCGCACGGTCTAAAGCATCATTGACGGCAAAAATTTGTCTATTTAAAGGCTGAAGTGGATCTTTTACATTATCAGGTTGTGCTGCATTGGCATCTACTTTTAAATCTTTTGCTTTAATATTCTTTAATTCTTTAAGCGAAGAAGATTGAGCTGTTTGCGGATCAGCACTGGTATCTATTTCGCTGGCAGCCGCAGGCGCTACATCTTCAGCAAATGCAAATGTTGTAAAGCCTACAAAGAGTAGACCAGCACATAAGTGGCGAATGTGTTGCATATAAAAGAGTTCCGGAACTTTATAATCAGCAGGTGAATTAAAAAAATAATGTTTTAACTATCTTAACAGCTCTTTATTGCTCATTGTTAAATCAAATTTTAAGAAATGTTAGTAAAAAAACGCCATTTTGCTGAATAAATAAACAAGTGGAAGTTTTTTTATAAATAATTGAGGAAAGGGGGGTTGTGTTGGTTTGGAAATACTGTAGAATGCAC
>NZ_JAQSUV010000027.1:0-82648 GCF_028649355.1 Acinetobacter sp. Gutcm_16
GGCCCTTGAGTCTTTTGAATCGAGGTATAGTTTTCAATGTCCATGGTATCCATGACTTGACCACCCATACGTTCAGCTACAATCCCCGTTTTAATGCCTTTACGTGCGGCATAAATGGCAGAGGTATTTCCTGCAGGACCACCACCAATCACTAAAACATCAAAAGCATCTTTGGCATTGAGCTTTTCAGCTTCTTTGGCCGCAGAATTGGTATCCAGTTTGGCAACAATCTCTTCCAAGGTCATACGGCCTTGACCGATATCGTTATTATCTTGGAACACCATCGGTACAGCCATGATTTTGCGTTCTTCAACTTCGTCTTGGAAGAATGCACCATCAATCATAGTTGCTGTCGTGCCCGGATTGTAAATAGCAATCAGGTTCAACGCTTGCACCACATCTGGACAGTTATGACAGCTTAAAGAGACAAAGACGTCAAAGTCAGACTGGATACCTAAACCTTTGATTGAAGCTAAAATTTCATCCGATACTTTGGGTGCATAACCTGAGGTTTGTAACAATGCCAAGATCAAAGAGGTAAACTCATGCCCCATCGGTAAACCCGCAAAGAAGACACGCGGCTCTTCACCGGCTTTTGCTACACCAAAGCTGGGTGCACGTGAGTTTTGACCATCAAAACGTGCAGTCACCAGTGGAGACAGTGCTGCAACCTCTTCAACCAATTCTTTGATTTTGTCTGATTTTTCAGAACCATTCAAAGTCGCAACCAATTCAATCGGACCTTCAAGGCGTTCAAGAAGTGTTTTTAATTGAGCTGAAGTATTTTGATCTAACATTGTTAAGCTCTCCAAAGCAGTCTATAAATTTATTTGATAGAAGAATCATAGAGTAAATCTAAAAATAGATAAAACAGTTTGTTTTTATTTTAATAATCGGTTTTATAGATTTATAAAGATATTCATCATAAAAAGTCACACTAAACGCAGGACTTTAAATGAAGTCAAAGCTTAGGATTCACTCTGCATCCGCTGTTCAATTCTTAAAGTTCTAGCTTTTAACTGACGCGTTAGACCAAATAACACAAGACTCAACAGCGCCATCAGTAGCATCAAGATAAGCGAGAAGAATTGCATGACCTTAGTGAACTGCGCTGCTTGCTGAACTTGTTTTTCTACACTTGCAGCCATCGGCGTGAGTGTTTTGCCATAGAGTTGATGTTGCATCGTCCATAACTGTTCAGGCTTAAACCCATATTCAATAAAATGTGAATCATTTTTTTCTGCTTGGACCAGAGCAAGCACATGCGGAATTGCTGCATTTTTATCGACAGGTTGGTGTAACAATGCCGTCTGCGCAAGCAAATAATGTTTTACAGGTATTTGTATTTTCGACTGCTGCAAATACTGCGCTATTTCACTTTGTTGAATATTTTTATCGTAGTGTACGATTTGCTGAAAAGCCTCGCTGTCATCATCTTTTAAATCATATTGCAGGTAGGTCAGGCCTGACCAAAGCAGAATAAAGGCAATCAGCCATGCCACAAACTTCAGTATAAAAGATTGAAAACGTACATAGAAAAAATGAATTTTCCGTGCATAGTGCACCAGTATGAATGCCCCAATAAAAGACACCATGATCTTGAGCACAAGCCAACCAAACCACGACAGCAAATTCAGAAAATAATCTGGCTGATGCCCTAGTGATGCGAGATTTTCATCGACACTCATGGGCATATGTAGTTGCTGTATTTCAGTGCTCAGTCCAAAAAAACTATAGACAAAATCTGGTTGTAAAAAATAGCTAATGCTGGAAGCAATAAACAAGGCGGCACTCAACATACACCATAAACTCAGTTTACGTTGACGTTGTTTGAGTGCAAACACGCCTTGTTCAATGTGCTGAGGCTGAACAACATACTCATCTAAGGAAGGCAAACGCTTCTCCTCTATTGACCACCCAGCTCGGCATTAAGATGGTGTCGTACGATTAGAACTCGAGTCTAAAACCAATTGATTCAAATTGTCCTGCAAACTACGCAAACGTGTGGTTGCTTCAGCACGTTTCTGCATCCCTTCCTTTTGTATTTGAATCACGTCATTTACTGTTTTAATGAGGGTGTTTTGTACATGTTCAAGTGTCTCAATATCAATCACTGAACGTTGATTGGCTTTTGCTGTATCTACTGAGTTTTGATGTAACAAATCGGCATTGCGCTTCAATAAGTCATTGGTCGCATCGTCAATGGTATTGGCCAACTGCACACTATTCTTCTGCTCATTTAAAGAAATCGCCAAACTAATTTGATTTTTCCATGCTGGCAATGTGATGTTTTTAATCGCATAAAACTTATCGACCAACATCAAATTATTAGACTGAATAATACGAATCATCGGTAATGTTTGCATGGCTGATTGTTGTAAAACCTGCAAATCACTTACACGTTTTTCCAAATTATTGGCTAAATGATTGAGGTCGTAAACTCTCTGCGTTGTGGTTTGGTCTTGCGCCTGTGCAGTCAGTGTTGAGATTTCCTGCTGAATTTCATCCTGTTTCAACTGACCCGCTGCGATATACACACCGAGCTGTTTATATTCACTTTGTACACCATGAAACATCCGATCTAAAGTATCAACGCGTGCTTTTAAACCAGACTGCGATTTTTCAATTTCTTTCACCAAAGTATCTATTTGTTCTTTGGTGGTATTAAAGTGCATATCAATATTATTCTTTGCCCCTTTAATTTTGCTCATCAAGCCACCTAAGAAACCTGAATTTTTCTTTTTATTTAAGATACTTGAGGTATTGAGCTGTTGTGCGACTTGTACCACCTGATTCAGCTTTTGCCCAGTTTCATCCAAGTCCTTATTTTGAACCAAATTTAACAACTCATCGGTATATCCTGAGGTTTGTGTCGCAATATTTTTACCATACTCCGCTACGGCGTTATGGTTGATTTCTGCCAACTCTTTCCGTGCTGCCAAGACCGCATTGAAGTCATCTTGTTGCAAGCCAATTTCTTGCAAATTTAACTGTTGAAACTTATGTTCAATCACTTCGGTGGTTGGCTCTACCACAAGACTGTTTTGTTCTGAGTTGGTCATAATTCACCTAATCTATTTCTTAAAGTGTTGGTTTCTGTAGTGATTTTTTTAAGGTATGAATCAATTTTTCACGGCTATTATCGAGCTTTTCCAGTTCAATTGTCGAGCTTGATTGCTGCGATTGTTTGACATGATATTGCCATGCTGGGATCAAGACCTGTTGTGCCTCTTTATATCGGTCTAACAAACTCAATGAAAGCTGCTGAGACAGTTGCATTTGAGTGATCGCAATATCATTACTGCTTTGCAAAGTTTGTAAACTGTTTATTTTCTTGGATAAACGTTCTGCAAAATTATCTAAAGGATGTGCATTCTTCACAAATTTAGGATATTCCATTAAAAATGCTTCAGCCGCAGATACATATTTGGCCATTTGCTCACGTAAGCCTGTTAACTGCTGATAGCGCGCCTGTGCCTTTTGAATTTCAATTTGTAATTTTTGGCTGAGATGATTGGCTCGATCCAACAGCTGATCCAGTTTCTTATAGTATTCAACTTGGGTTGAACCATATTCAATATCAATTCCGAGCCACTTTTGTAGCCCATTAAATTTACGCTTCTTCAGGTATTTTTTTGAGTCAGCCAATGACTGGATCAGTTGCTCAATGGTTTGGCTCAACTGTAAAGTGAGCTGCGGATCTATTCCATTTAACATCACAGACTGCGCTTGAATGACACTATCTGCATAATGATTGAGACGATATTGATCGTTCAGCAACGGAACCAAATCATTACGCTGGATACTTAAAAGTTCATCTGAATTGACTGGTATATCCCTTAAAGGAACAAGAACGTCAATTTGTGCCATAGTGCTTTAACCCAATAAAGAAATTGAATAAAATCATTTTTATAGTACAGCTTTTATGTCACATAACATGTAGATTTTTTGCAAAAATGTTGTGAAAACCGTTTATCCTGATCTGGCTAATCATCGCTTCTGTTTCCAACAAAATTATATCTATTCAAAATTATGATCATTCGCCTTCAGCACATCATTCGTTATAGTTTAGGTTTCTGCATTGCATTAACCTTACTTATTAGTGTTGGTGCGCACTATAAAGCAAAACACATTCACGAAACATTTTTAGAGCATGATCCAAGCCAATTACAACAAGTGAGTGGCACACTGCTAGATAATGAAACAGCCGTCCAACTTTATCAAAAAAATCAAGCACCCTATAACTTAAACAGCTTGGGGAAAACGCACTTTTTGGTCGGTATCTTTAGCCAGAACCAAGGTCGAATTCAAACAGTTTGGTGTGATCGTTGGCCAGACGCACCACTTAAGACCTCCTCTGACACAGGCCCGAAAAATCCAATGAATAAAATAAATTTACCTATTCGCTATTTTCATACTTGCCAATGGCTATTCGATGCAATGCAGTTCCCTTTAGATATTCCCACTTGGACAGGGCAACCCATCACCTATCTAAAAAGCCATCAAGATATTTTGTATGCATTAAATGTGAATGGGAAAAAGATTTTCGGCTATGAACAAGCCTCTCAGCAATATAAACAACTCTATCTAAATGAAATAAAAAATCGCAATCAATCAGCACTCTATTTTATTGTTTTCTTTTGCATTACTGTCTTTCAGTATAGAAAGTACATATTCAAAGTCATAAAAAAGCCATGATCAACATGGCTTTAAAATGGAGTGTTTCGATATTATAAATAATCGCCTTCACGCTCAGGTTGATAAACCACTTTTTCAATTTTGACTTTCATCATTTGACCATCTGGCTGCGGCCATTCAATTTCTTGACCTTCAGCTAAGCCAAGAATTGCTGCACCAATTGGGGCTACAACATTGACCTGTCCCTTCTCGCCTTTAAAATCATGCGGATAAACCAAAGTAATTTCAGATGCTTCTGTAGATGGTGCAATGGTCAGTAAAACTTTTGCATTCATCGTTACCACATTGGCAGGCATATCTTGTGGAGCAACAACATCGGCGCGGGCCAATTCTTCTTCAAGCAACTGCATGGTCGGTGTAAGTTTAGGCTGATGTTCTAACATCGTTTCTAAACGATGAAGATCCTGCTCAGAAATGATAATTGCTGGGTTTGCCATGTGCTGCATTCCTATTTGAATACGGTATGAATAAAATTCTTATTAAAAATAATTTATTAGCCTATAACTTCTGTTATATCAGAAATGCAGTCTAAATTACATTTCAACTGATTTTGATTTTTTAATGCTATAAAAAAAGCCCCCTTGAGGGGGCTTTCTCAAGTCAGAACTTAGTTTGCGTAAACAGGAAATTTCGCACAAACAGCTTCAACTTTCGCTTTAACAGCGTTAATCACAGCTTCGTCACCTTTGCTGTCTAGGATATCAGCGATCCAGCCAGCAAGTTCACGTACTTCAGCTTCGCCGAAACCACGAGTCGTCACAGCCGGTGTACCAATACGGATACCAGAAGTCACAAACGGTGAGCGTGGGTCATTTGGTACGGCATTTTTGTTCACAGTAATGTGAGCTGCACCTAACCATGCATCTGCTTCTTTACCTGTTACATCTTGCTTAATAAGAGATAACAAGAACAAGTGGTTTTCTGTACCGCCAGAAACGATGTCATAACCACGAGCAATAAGAACTTCAGCCATTGCTTGAGCGTTCTTCACCACTTGTTGTTGGTAAACTTTGTATTCAGGAGCCATTGCTTCTTTAAAACAAATTGCTTTAGCCGCTACAGCATGAACCAATGGACCACCTTGGTTGCCAGGGAATACAGCTGATTGTAATTTTTTCTCAATTTCTTCGTTTGCTTTTGCAAGGATTAAACCTGAACGTGGGCCACGAAGTGTTTTGTGTGTAGTGGTTGTTGTTACGTCAGCAATCTGAACTGGGCTTGGGTAAACACCAGCAGCAACTAAACCAGCAACGTGAGCCATATCTACAAATAGGTAAGCACCAACTTTATCCGCGATGTCACGGAAACGCTGCCAATCTACAATTTGGCTATAAGCAGAGAAACCAGCTACGATCATACGTGGCTTGTGCTCAATTGCTAAACGTTCAACTTCTTCGTAATCAATTTCGCCTGTTTCAGGGTTTAAACCGTACTGAATTGCGTTATATGTTTTACCAGAAAAACTTACTTTAGCACCGTGAGTCAAGTGACCACCGTGAGCCAAACTCATACCCAAAACAGTGTCGCCTGGGTTAAGAAGAGCTAAGTAAACAGCAGAGTTTGCTTGTGAACCTGCATGTGGTTGAACGTTTGCGTAATCTGCACCGAAAAGCTCTTTAGCACGGTCAATCGCTAATTGTTCAATCACGTCTACATATTCACAACCGCCGTAGTAGCGTTTGCCTGGGTAGCCTTCAGCATATTTGTTTGTAAGTTTTGAACCTTGCGCTTCCATTACTGCTGGAGAGCAATAGTTTTCAGAAGCAATCAGTTCGATGTGCGCTTCTTGGCGAGCATCTTCATTTGTGATTGCTTGCGCGATTTCTGGATCAAATTCAGCAATTGAGATATTGGCAAACATTAGCGAGGTCCTATGAAATTAGGGCTTTTAAGCCGTGCTAAGATTGGCGCGTATTGTAGCATGAAGTTTATAAATTTCGAGAACGAACTTTACGCAGTTTTAAATAAATAATCGCTCATGAAGCAGAACTCCATGAGCAATTTGAGTCAAAGCAAATTACTGAATTGGCATGAGAGTTTTGACATCGGTCAGAATATTAGGAATATTTAACGCATAAGCTGAACCATGATCCCATGTTGCCTCTGTTCTATATGAAATTGATGAGTTTTTTGCAGCCTCAGTACTCAATAAAAGATCTGTTGCCTGAATTGGAACTGTAGCATCTGCCGCACCTTGATAAATAATGATAGGGGTGCTGATTTTAGTTTTTAAGGGCTGTGAACCATTGGCTAGAAAATCTTTCACCTCTGGAATATTTTCCATAAAATTCGATTGCGTGCGGGGAAAACCCTCAATAGAATAATTATTTAAGAGAGCATATTCCCCCATTGCCGCTCCAAATTTATTCCCTAAAACAGTATAACAATCTGATTCAGCTTTTTCGGCAATTTGATTCGTAGGCGTTTTAAAAACTTGGAAATACTGTAAATTTGGATTCTGATTACGTAAACCTGCTGTAATCAGTGCGGTGAAGGTATCTAAAGAAGCAAGCGTTTCTATCTTATCGTTTACGTCAGGCTGTGCTGCTGCTTTCATTTCTCCTGCATTTAAAATAAAAGATAAATTCGAAGCAGGTGCAACAGCGACTGTGCCTTTATAGTCCAATTGAGCTCTAGACTGATATTGCGCAGCGCCCAGTGCCGCATGACCACCTTGTGAGTGACCAACCGTCATCCATTGATTAGAAACCTTAGCGCCTAAATAGTTACGCGTAGCAACCACCGCATCCGTAATTGAAAAGGCCTCACTTTTGACATTTAAGAATGGATGTAATTGATCGGCTGTTGGTTCACCCAAGCCTTCATAATCAGGAGCAACAACCACATACCCAGACGCTAAGAAGCCATCTATCATCCCTTTAACATACGTATTCAATGGAATACGGCTTGGCGCACAGGCATCTGCAACACCCGTTGTACCATGTGCCCACACCACAATCGGCCAACCTTTGGCAGGTACTGCAGTTTTAGGAGTAAAAACCAAAGCTGTCGTTTGTACTTCCCGATTATGGACACCTAACATCTTATAAGTCATGACTACACTTTCACCAGCGGTAGCTGACATATCTGTAGCTGTATATGCTGTTGGCGTAGTTACGACTGGATTAACAATATTATTTTTAGGAATCCCATCATCTACACCAACAGAAGTTGAATCGCCATCCCCTCCTCCACAGGCTGTTAAAACAAGCACAGAACTACTGACGAACACGGCCAATATATGTTTTTTCATCTTAAAATTCCTTTATGACATTTTTTCTTGTTGTAACAATTCAAATCACTTGAATACATTAATGATTTACGCCTCAAAATGACGCATGGCAATACCAGTTACGAGAATGATACAAAGTGAACATTGTCTGCAAATGCACACTCACCATTGTTATAAAAACTGGTCATTTGGAGTTCAAAATAAATCCTGATCCCACAACTGAATTCAGGCAGTGAGCTCTTCTCTCGTCTTTGTTTGAACCGAATCCCAAAGAATTATTTTTATTTTAAGCAATCATTTTCCTTTTCAATCTGCCTAAATAAATTGACAAGTAACTTCCGACTTTTTCCTTGCTCAATAAAGTCTGATCTCTAATCACCTAGGTTCACCAGATGATTTAAACAACATCACCGCACAAAATCAGCGAATAAACCACAAATCTGGCAGTCATAGGCTGTCTTGATAGTCTTGAAAATGATAAATTTATTCAGCTTTTAATTTTCGGATATGCAGATGCAAGCCATTATTCTCGACACAGAAACCCATACCCTAAATGGTCAACCCATTGAGATTGCATATGCACCGATTGAAATTGCAAATGGCAAATTAAGCCTAGATAAAAGCCAAGTATTTGATCAGCTCTATACTGTCGATGAACCGATCTCATTCGCTGCGATGGCTGTGCATCATATTTTAGAGTCAGACCTAATTGGGAAGCCTCACTATACGACCTTTAAACTACCTGCAGAAACGCAATACATCATTGGTCATAATATTGATTATGATATTCGTGCTATCGAAAAATGTGGTGTCGATACTTCTCACATTAAAGCGATTTGTACACTGGCCCTTGCGCGTTTGGTCTGGCCTGATGCTGAAGCCCACAATATTTCGGCACTCATTTATATGATTTCAAAAGGCAGTGAAAAAGCCCGTGAAATGATTAAAAAAGCTCATCGCGCCGATATGGATATTATTTTAACGGCCAATATTTTAATGCATGTGGTTCATCAATTAAAAATAAACAGCATGGAGAAATTATTTGCTGTCTCTGAAGATGCCCGTATTCCGCGAGTCATTAATTTTGGCAAGCATCGCGGAACAGCGATTGCCGAACTCCCTGCCGACTATATTCAGTGGTTAATGCGTCAAGATGAACTCGATCCATACTTACGTAAAGCTTTAGAAAATACGAGCATTAAAACGCTCTAAAATGTATTGTCATAAATTCTTAATATTGTTGTAATTTTCAGCCTGTATGTTCAGCCTTAATTTATTTGTTCGGGGGAGTAAATTAAGGTATGAATCATTATCAAAAAACAGCATTAGGTTTAGATGCTTTACAACAACGTCATATTCCACTCAATGCGCGTCAAAGACGACTATTGGTTTTAATTGGTACAGAAGATTTTGAACAATTGGCTGACCAGTTCAAACAACGCATCGCAACGCCTGAAATCCTCGAACAATTAATTGAATTGGGTTTAATTCATTCCACACAAACAGCTCACGTCTCTAGCCCAATAGAGCCTCTATCCGAATCTGCATCACTACTAAAAAATAGTCAAAATAGCGTCAATCCAATAGATTTAGACAGTACAGCGCAGCCCCCTTCACCACCCACCCCTACACAAAGCCCAGCCCCACCGCTTAAAGCTTATAGCTTTGAAGAAACACGCGATTTGATGATGAGCTTATTACAACGTTATTGTGGCTTAATGGCAAAACAACTTATTCTTCAAATTGAATCGGCGACAGATTTACACAGTCTCAAACGCTGCCAAATGCAATGGATTACGACGTTACAGGAAAGTCGAATAGAACCCATAGTACTCAACCAACACTTACAACAGATCAATCACTCACTGTTGCGTTTGCAGGCAGCTTAAATAAATAGATTCAAAGGATAATAATTGAGTCTTTTTCGGCCTTAGTTAAGATTTAAAGACTACGAGTTTGATTAGCAATCTATTGTTTTATCATTCAGGCAATAAATCTTAATGTCTTTCATCGACTTTTTCAGACTTTGGCACCATGGTTACTTGAACCATTCGTCTAACAACTTGATAAATAGAAACTATGTGTGAAGTGATATCCTAATTTCACTTTAGGACCTTCAAGATAATCGCTCAAAAAAATTTATCTCTTATATACTGCAATGGGATAACTTAACTTGATATAGATCGCCCATAAAAAACCCATGTAAACATGGGCTTTTTTCAATAGGGTTAATCAACAACTCGGTATATATTTTCCGTTTGCCGACTTTCAAATAACAGTTCAATACTAGGCAGAATTACTTCACCATCAACAACGATATGTTCAATTCGTTTAAATAAATCCAAACGTTCTGCTTCGGAGTTTTCAGGTACTTGCCTTAACTGGGCCTTCACATTATAAGTTTGGCTGTATTGGTCCTTTACCTTTACATCTACAAGCTGAGTCATGGTCATTTTCCTTTTCTTTTTTAGCTCTGCTTAATCTTATAGCACAAGTTTTTTCCAACACCTCCCCAAGAGTTGTTAGAATTTATCGCAATGTTAATTTATATAAATATTTTCAAAATCATAACTATAAATCATAAACTTAAATCAAATATGCTTAACAACTGAGATACATAGTCATATTTTTTCACATAAAAAAAGCTCGCATTGCTGCGAGCTTTTCTATGTTGGAAGGCTAGTGCTGATTTATTGTTTGAACATTTCGTTCCAAACTCAACGAGCTGTCATTGATCCGTCCAACTACATCGTAGCGTCTTAGTTATCGACCTACTGTAAGTACAATATAAAAGCATTTTTTACTCTCGACAAGAGCCTATGACATTTCGAAACAACTGTACAAATAAAAGCCAATTGATATTTTTAAAAAATAAGAGATTATACTGAAAGGCTAAATCTAGATAACAGCTCAGCATCAAATCAAGTAAATCACACATTCATCTTAAGAATTCTTTTCCATGTTAGTGCAATTGATTTTGAGTGATTTATATCGGTATTGTCGCAATACAAAACTAAACTCATTTATCAAAACTGATTTGTTTAATTACAGTTTTGAACTTTAGCGTTGGTTACGTCTTTCGGCTTGCAAACAGCAGATCGGCAAACTGGTCTACTCTATTTTTTATTATAAGAAGAAATACGGGATCGATATCCACTGCACCACAAAAATTGGCTATGGCTTGTTCATCTGTTATGAGAGACCTTTGATAGTCAACGTAACTACTGTTCTTGGAAACAATGCAACCTATCGCAGTTTAAACGATTGGTGCCAATGGCGGTCATCAGGCCGCTGTAATTGGCAACAATGTATATATTGGTCCAAATGTCTGTATTATCGATAATGTTAAAATTGGCGATAATACCACCATCGGTGCAGGTAGTGTGGTCACAAAAGATATTCCTGATAATGCAACCGCTGTAGGTAATTATGCAAAAGTCATTCATTAAAATAATGCTGGAAATTCAGTAAATAAACGCTGACTAAAAATAAAATAAGCATAATTTAATCAACTTAGCGCTCTATAAATAAAACAAAGGTTGACATTTTTTATACTCCGTAAATTTTAAGACATAATATGTTGGTTTTGTATTTCAAAAACTCATGAATAGGAGAAATTAGGTTAGGGTAAATCTTCGTTTTTGTTCGATGAATAAGATAGAGGTACATCATGACCACGATTAATATTTCAGATATTAAAGAACACTCTAGTGTAATTGCTGTATGTGGAACTAAAGTTGGAGATGTTGACCACATTGAAGGCAAAGAAATCAAACTCACCAAACATGGCGATGGTAAACACCATATTATCCCAAGTGCATGGGTAAGAGAGATTCGAGAGGATCAGGTCCTTTTAAATAAAGATGCCCAAGAAATTAAAGATAATTGGATTGAAGCATAGATTCAAAGAATTAAAAATCTACCAGCCTTTGGGCTGGTAGTTCATATGAAGTACACACTGAGTAGATACAAAGAACATAATGTCCATCACAGTTCGCTCAATATTCATTTATAGCAAAGGTATAAAATTCACTCAATTACAACATTCTTAATCTTTAAAAGGATTTGAAACTTTATCTTTAAGACTTAACCAAACCAAAAAGGCCATAATAAATATAAGTAATCCAATCACAACAAAGAATGTTTCGCCCACAGCAAAACCTGTAATGAGTGCCCCTAAGCCGATTAATGATAATAAAATGATCAATCCAATGCCTAAGACATTCATGTTTGTTCTCCAATGACCGAAATAATAAAGATCTCATTATTGCGTTTAGGCATGTCAATTTAATGTTGTTTTCATTAAACTTTAATAGTACTTTTGATTGATTATGCGCTATTGTGTACTATTCATATTATCTTAATGAAAACTAATGTAATTTTTATAGAGAATTTTCATATAATAATATGAAGCTTCTCTATACTTAGAAAAATATTAGCTAGAAGATTAGATCAATTTTCACGCAGATTAATTCCAATCATGAGAATTGAGCTTTTACAAGCGGCACAACAAAACTTTAAAAAATCTGTACTTGTCTTGGGGGCATGAGTGATCAAGAAATCTGTTTTTCATAGTCTGGATTTACAAAAACTTATTTTGATTTTAATTATTGGCTGTGTTTCAAGCTTATTTCTAATTTCAATTTTTGTATTGAACTATGTCATCAAGGAACAGTTAACCGAGAACTCTTTAGCGGCCAATCAACGCTATGCTTCAAAGATTGCATTTAGTACCGATAAATATTTTGAAAGTATGTTGAGTGAGCTACGCTACAGTGCTCAAATTGTTGGTCAAGATTTCTCAAATCAACAGGTTTTAAAAGCTGAAGTTATTCGCCTTAAAAATCAATCACAAAAATTCAATTCGATCACAATTGTAGATAAGAATGCTTTTATTTTGGAACATTCACCTCAGACCATACATGTTGATCCAAAAAAACAATATAAGACCCCAGGTATTACCGAAGCATTAAAACTAAAGAAAACCTATATTTCCTCTCCATACAAGGGCTTGTCAAACAATTTGATTGTACTAATTGCTCAGCCTATTTTTAATCGTCAAAATGAATTTTTGGGTATAGTGACGGGCACAATCTATTTAAACAAAGAAAATTTGGTAAGTGAACTGTTAGCGACGACTTATTCTTACAAAAAGAGCTACACCTATGTTATTGATAATAAAAATAAAATAATATTCCACCCAGATAAATCACGTATAGGAGATTCATTAAAAAATAATACAGGAATGCAATATATTAGATCGCACTCCACTGGAAAGATTGCTCTGGTCAATAGTAAAGGGATCGAAAACCTAGCGGGCTTTGCAGTAATTCCAAGTGTGAATTGGATTGTCGTATCGCAACAACCAACGTTAGAATTATTAAGCCAAGCAAACTCGATCATCGTTAAAGTAACACTGGCTATGCTCGGTTTCTATTTGCTTTTGTTCATATTTGTGTGGAAGCTATCATACTTGATTTCATCACCACTCAATAAGCTTGCACAAATGGCCAGCATGCTGACTCGCCCAAATATTGATCAAGACATTAAAAACATCGATCCATGGTATTTTGAAGCTTTACGCTTTCGCACCGCTCTCTTGCTCAGCTCCAAACATTTTAAAGATGAAATTGCAGAGCTTAAACAACACGTGAACACCGATCCGCTGACGGGGCTTTATAACCGCCGCGGTATGAAACTGTTTTTAAATGAATTAGAAGCAACCAATACACCTTTTTCAGTACTGACATTGGACATAGATCACTTCAAAGCAGTGAATGATAGTTATGGACATAATCAAGGCGATTACGTGTTGAAAAAGTTGGCTTCTCATATGAAAAGTAACTTTCGTCAACATGATGTGTGCTGTCGAGTCGGTGGAGAAGAATTTATTGTTTTTGTAGTACACGAAGATCCAAAGATTGCCTATATAGCAGCCGAACGGCTTCGTATAACAGTAGCACAAAGCTACATACACCCGATTGGAACGATCACTGTTTCAATTGGCATTGCCTCTTGGCCTCAAGACTCTGAGGATATCCAAGAGGTGATTAAACTTGCGGATCAAAAACTCTATCAAGCCAAAAATGACGGTCGAAATTGTATCCGTTCAACGTCATCGAATTGATACCAATTTTATTCACTATAAAGTTAGGCCAAATCATGCAGTGCTTTCAAATCCATCTGTTCAAAAATGAAAAGGACTAAAATAGTCCTTTTCATTCAAGATGATAAAAATCATACTTTTAAGTTCTATCATCCACCTCACTCATTTTTTCTAGTTCTGCATCATTTAATAATTGCCCTGTATGTTGCGGCTTAATCAAGGGTGCAGTCGGACGCGGGTTGCGCTGGGTATATTGTATACCTATGCCCGCTTTGACATCATCAGCTGCAACTTCCGTTTCAAAACGTTGCTGATCTAAAGCTCGGATATCCTCACTTACCTGCTGAATTTCATCCTGACTTGCACCCAGTTGCTGCAAGGCCAGTTGACCTAAAGCCAATGCAGACTCAAAGGTTTCTCGAACCATCAAACTGACATTTTTCTTGGACAAATACAGCGCGTGTTCACGGTCATAGGAACGAACAATCAGCTTAGCCAAAGGAAATTCAGCATTCACCAACTCTACAATTTTATTAATCGTTTCTTTGTGGTCAACACAGACTAAAATTGCTTCTGCGGTATCTGCCCCTGAGGCATGTAAAATATCTAAACGACATCCATCGCCATAGTAGACATCAAAACCAAATTTTTCTGCATTTTGGATCATGTTGACGTCATTATCAATAATAGTCACATCCACACTACGTGCCAATAACAGCTGACTGGCCACTTGACCAAAGCGACCAAAACCAA
Organism: Acinetobacter sp. Gutcm_16; assembly: GCF_028649355.1. Lineage (NCBI taxonomy): Bacteria > Pseudomonadati > Pseudomonadota > Gammaproteobacteria > Moraxellales > Moraxellaceae > Acinetobacter > Acinetobacter sp. Gutcm_16. Next base: position 14,790 of record NZ_JAQSUV010000027.1, read on the forward strand.
TCATCAATACTTTACCCGTTAAGCCATCGGCAACCTTGACCTGATCAAGTGAGCTTTCATCCTGTTCCAGAGTAAAGCGTTTAAACAGCACACCGATGATTGGCGTTAGTACCATAGACAATACGACAATCGCGGTTAAATTGGACTTGATGGTATTGTCAATAATTTGAGCTGTCGTCGCGGCACTAAACAATACAAAGGCAAACTCGCCCCCCTGCGCCATCAGTAAGGCACGATCTAAAGCTTCGGGATGATTACTCTTAGTCAAACGTGCGACCACATAGATCATCAGCGCTTTGGTCAACATCAACGCAATTACCCCACTGACAATCAACGGCCAATTTTGTCTGACCACTGCCAAGTCCAAAGACATCCCGACACCCAAGAAGAATAAGCCGAGTAATAAGCTGCGGAAGGGTTCAATATCCGCTTCAATTTGATGTCGGAAAGTCGATTCGGACAATAACACTCCTGCTAAAAATGCACCCAGTGCCATGGATAAACCACTAAGTTGCATCAGCAATGCCGCGCCCAGTACTACCAATAACGCCGCAGCGGTCATCACTTCACGTGCTTTTGCGGCAGCTAAAATTTTAAATAATGGATTGAGTAACCAATGCCCTGCAACAATTAATCCAGCGATGGCCAACAGTCCGATGCCAATCCCTTGTAAATCGATAGATGCGCTTTCCGCCGCTTGATTGGGTGCCATAAATGCAACCAATGCCAATAAAGGAACGATCAATAAGTCTTCAAACAATAAGATTGCAACAATCTTTTGACCACGTCGTTGATGCAGCTCTCCACGATCATTTAACAGTTGCATCACAATCGCAGTCGACGTCAGAACAAAGCCCGCAGCACCAATGAACGCTATTTTCCAGCTAAAGCCAAACAACATGCCCATACCCGTTAAGGCAATGACCGAAATAAGGATTTGCAAACTGCCCAATCCAAAAATCTCTTTCCGCAAACTCCATAAGTGCGAAGGCTGCATCTCCAATCCGATGATAAAGAGGTACATCACGATGCCGAGTTCAGCAATATGTAAGATAGCTGTGGGATTGTTAAAAAAGGCAAAACCAAATGGCCCAATAATCAATCCAGCAATTAAGTAGCCTAATATCGAACCTAGACCAATACGTTTAAAAATAGGGACGACAATGACCGCTGCACTCAACAGTACAACAGGCCCAACCAGTCCTAGTGAATCTACTTCTGCACTCATCTTGTTCCCATCTTGGTTGTTGGCAATCCATGCCATTTTCACGCTATTTTAATTTTATTCACTAAGGTCTCGCCTGTACGGAGAGGACGTCTCATCGGTGATCTTTTCGTTCTCGATTTCCGAAGACTTATCATCAACACTCAGCATGCTGCGAATTTAAGCATCGCTTGACCTGTCTATGTTTAAAACTATATACAGCATTGTTGCTATACAGCAAGATTTTATTCGAGGAATACAAAACACATCACTACTTCTGAACAGAAGATAATCAAGAGCAGATTTTTATAACAGATAGATACTTAACAATAGTATTTAGTAAGATTCTATCGTCAAAGATAAATTGTATCTTTGACGATATAGAGATGACATTCGGAATTTTACTCCATCAAGATAAAGTAGAACGTCGTATGTTCAAGCATATTTTCTAGCCCCAGCCACACAGATAATGGCTGCCAAAGTGACGACCAACATCATCCAACTCACGCTTTCATGTAGTAATAAAGCGGCAAGTGCAAGTCCCATAAAGGGTTGGAATAATTGCAGTTGACCAACAGAGGCTATACCACCTTGTGCTAACCCTCGATACCAGAACACGAAACCCAGCAACATGCTAAAGACAGAAACATAAGCCAAACCCATCCATGCGGCTGTACTGACATGCTGAAATGAAACAGGCACACTCCATAATGCAATCGGGAACATCACAGGTAACGAGAGTAGTAAAGCCCAACTAATGACTTGCCAACCGCCCAATGTTCGCGAAAGTTTTGCTCCTTCTGCATAGCCCAAACCACATAGAATAATGGCTGCCAGCATGTATAGGTCGCCTTTCCATGCAGTACTCGTCTCTCCAAGTGCAGCATAGCCTGCTACAAAGAAAGCTCCTAGCACTGAAAACAACCAAAAAAGTGGCTTGGGCCGTTCACCCCCGCGTAGAACTGCAAAAATCGCAGTACTGATAGGTAATAATCCTAAGAAAACAATGGAATGTGCAGAACTTACATGCTGTAGGGCCAAAGCGGTTAAGAGTGGAAATCCGATGACCACGCCCAATGCACTGACCGCAAGTGCAGGTACGTTTGAAGCGGTCGGGCGTGCTTGGCGAAGTAACACCAGAAAAAATAATCCTAATAACGCTGCAATTGTGGCCCGTGCACTGGTTAAAAAGATGGGGCTAAAATCGGCAACGGCGACCCGTGTTGCAGGTAAAGACCCCGCAAAAATAGCGACACCGATTAATCCGTTTACCCAGCCGCTGCTTGCCTGTTTCATGGTGTGATTCTCTTATCGTTAATCGCTCAAGTTGAACATAGACCACATGTTTGAATCGAGATACAATCCAGTACAATAAATAAAAACTGTTATGTATAAAAAGCCCATACAGTTTAGGAGAAATAGAATGCGCAGCCAAACTCGAATTGATGCAGTCATGGATGAAATTAAACTCAAAATTAGTTCACGCACCTATCTCCCCGCTCATCGCCTTCCCTCTGTGCGCCAACAAGCACGTACATTGCAGGTTTCTGTTTCAACCGTTGTCGAAGCCTATGAACGTTTAATGGCCGAAGGCATCATTCTGTCTAAACCCGGATCAGGCTTTTATGTGTCTGGCCCTGTCGCGCCACTGGCTTTAGCCCAAATGGGGCCTAAGCTCGATAGAGAGGTCGATCCTTTATGGGTCTCTCGACAAGCCTTGGATACAGATCACAGCACACTCAAACCGGGTTGCGGCTGGTTACCACCCGAATGGTTATATGAGACAGGTGTTCGACGTGCTCTGCGGAGCATGGCAAAAGCAGATAGCTTAGAACTGGTGGAATATGCAACAGCAGCAGGACATCCTGAACTACGACAATTAATTTCTCGTCGTTTAACTCACATTGGTGTTGAAGCTTCTCCTGAACACATCATGCTCACCGAATCTGGCACGCAAGCAATTGATTTGATCTGTCGTTTTTTATTGAAAGCTGGCGATACCGTCATTGTCGATGACCCCTGCTATTTTAATTTTCATGCGCTGCTCAAAGCCCATCGCATCAATATTGTGAGTGTACCGTATACTCCCAATGGCCCAGATTTGGAGGTCTTTCAGTCAGTTTTAGCTGAACACTCACCACGGCTGTATATCACCAACTCAGGCATACACAACCCAACTGGTGCAGTGCTTTCCCCCGTCACGGCGCATCGCTTACTTAAATTGGTCGATCAAACCAATTTAGTCATTGTGGAAGATGATATTTTTGCTGACTTTGAACATACCCCTGCCCCACGACTGGCTGCTTTTGATGGGCTCAATCGTGTCATTCAAGTGAGTAGTTTTTCAAAAACGATTTCAGCCTCTTTGCGCTGTGGCTATATCGTGGCCAAAAATGAATGGATTGAAAATCTAATCGATTTAAAGATCGCTACGTCTTTTGGTGGTGGCCGACTTGCCGCCGATATGGTGCTGATTGCCTTAAAAGACAGTGGCTATCGTAAGCATATGGAAACAGTGCGCTTACGCCTTGCTCATGAAATGCAAAAGGTCATCACTCAGCTCGAAGCTTTAAATATTCACCCGTGGCTAGTCCCACAAGCGGGCATATTCCTCTGGTGTAAACTTCCCGACGGTTTCGATGCTGCGATTATTGCGCGAGAGTGTTTAAAACATGGCGTTGTTTTAGCACCAGGAAATGCGTTTAGCCAATCCTTAAATGCACAGAATTTCTTACGCTTCAATGTCGCACAATCGGTAGATCCGCATATTTTCGAAACGCTCAAAAATGTGTTAGCTCAACAGCAAAAACTCAGCAGAATAAAAGCCTCTACTTAGAAATAGAGGCTTTTATTAAAATGGTTGAATGGCTTATGAACAATACTCGTCGCGTTGATGCTCAATTAAAGACAGCGCGGCATTCCATGCTTTCAGCATCACCATTTCAATCAATTCACTTTCAAACTGTTGAGCCGTATGTTGACGTACAGCTTCAGACGGAAGATGAAGCTCTGCTCCTCCCGCCATCGCCTTGATCTGCGCTTGGCATGCGCGTTCAAGGAAATAGATCTCGTGGAAAGCACGTTGAATTGAATCCCCTGTCGATAGCAAACCATGATTGCGTAAAATCATGACTCGGTTGTGCCCCAAGTCTTTCACGAGACGCTCACGTTCTTCGGTTAATAACGCCACCCCTTCATATTCGTGATAGCTGACTTTGTTATAAAACTTCAAAGCATGTTGAGACAAAGGCAATAAACCGTGTTTTTGTGCAGACACTGCAATGCCGTCTGCGGTATGCGTATGAATCACGCAGTGCACATCTTTACGTGCATCATGGATCGCGGAGTGAATCACAAAACCTGCAGTATTGACCAGTTTGCCCTGATCATAATCTGCAATAATATTGCCTGCATAATCAATTTTAACCAAATGCGAAGCCGTCATTTTTTCAAAGGGAATGCCATATTGATTAATCAGAAAATGACCGTCTTCGTCGGGTACGCGTAGACTAATATGCGTATCAATTAAATCGGTCATGCGGAAGTGCGCAATTAGACGGTACAACCCCGCAAGCTGACAACGCGCATCCCATTCTTTTTCGGACACGACATCTTTTAGACTTTTCATCGCATGTAAACTGGTCATTTGTTATCCCTATTATCTCTATCCATTAAAGTTGACGTTGAGCTTGAAGGAAAAAGCTCAACCCTGCTTAGGTCCTTCTCTCAACATAAACTGATTCTTCGTAAAATAGCGAAACCTGTCTTGAATGATTCTGCTATTTCCGTGTGCTATCAAGCAACTTAACACGCTATGACATAAATGGTGTTTTAATGCAGTCATTCACGAAGATGGTTTTGCCTTTCAGCATCGAGGGGGCAAAATCAACCATGCTGCGTAAAGTTCGGGTGAAATGTGCCTGATCAGCAAACCCCGCTTCAAAGGCAACATCAATCAAACTCCGACCTGCTGCCCAGAGTTTGATAGCATAGCGAATACGCAACCAAAGAATGTAGCGCCGCATTGAAATCCCCAATTGCTGACTAAACAAGTGCATCAGCCTCGACTCAGACAGTCCCGTATATGCCGCGACTTGAGCTACTGTGGGAATCTGCTGAGGTACAAGTTGTTGAATATAATGACAAGCTTGTAAAACGCGGGCATCCCATGGCAATACCTGCAACGGATTTGGATTTAACGTCGACAGTAGCGTTAAAACCAATTGTTTGGCTTCATCAGGACTGAGTTGCCCAGCGATCAACTTTTGAAACTGTGAATGAAACGTAGCAAGGCAAGCGGCAGGTAAAGAACAAATCTGTTCGCCATTCAGCAATGGATAGAAATGTCCATAGAGTGCATGATCAGGATCAATCATGAGCGCAAGATAAGGCTGATTTTCTGAATCGGTACTGTGCGTCACATTGGGTGCCATCACCACAATATCGTGATAACGACGTACTTGGTCGTCTAAAGTGATTGCAAAAGGTGTGCCCAAGCCAATTTGTAAAAGTGCTGGAAAATGGGCATGGGCATTATTCAACTGCTCATGAGTCACATACAAAATGACACCATCCCAAGTGTAAATTTTACTTTGGTGCGCCAACCCTAAACTCGCATCCTTGCTTTGCGATAGCATATTCGTTCAAGACCATCTTTGGTTTACTGTTTAAAACTACGCCTAGTAAACACTAAAGGAGTAGGACATGTTACAGAATACCCAAACCCAAATTAAAAACAATATGCAAGATTTGGTGAATAACGCCAATCATTCTTCTGCATTGGTTGCAAGCCCTGATGTGCAAATTAAAGGAAGTGATGGCCGTTATAAAACCTTAAAAGAATTCTATCCCTTCTATCTTTCTCAGCATGAAGACCCCACTTGTCGACGTTTACACTTTGTGGGAACCACCTGTGTGATCGGGATTACTGCGGCTGCGGCGATGACCAAAAATGCAAAACTACTCTGGGCTTTGCCTGTGGTGGGTTATGGATTTGCGTGGGTCGGTCATTTCTTTTTTGAACATAATAAACCTGCCACATTTACATATCCGTTTTACAGTTTCGTTTGTGACTTTAAAATGTATAAAGACATTTTATTAAAACGCGTCGATTGGTAAATAAAGATACGACTGTCTTATATATTTGTAGGGCAGTCCGTTTGATCGAAATCTGACGATTATTACTAAGATTATGCACTACAAACGGTCTATAAAAGCAACGCTCCTTAATAACATTAACTTAGCCGGCATCAATGTCCACTACACGGCGTCATCATCTGCTCTAATGAAAAGTGATCCACACTCGCCAACAGCTCAATCAAAGCATTCATTTCTCACAGGCTCAATTTATAAAATAAGTCCTTACTATTGACCGAAAATCCCCCCTTGAATGCTCAATTACAACCCTACTCTCCAATTCTTTTCAGTGATTAACTTGAGCTTGGACACCACTGTTTTAAAGTGGTGAGTGACTTTTATCAAGTTACTCCACACTAAAACATAGTGCCAAGAAGACAAACAATAGCGATTACAAGTCAAAAAATTCTCAAGGACGATTTACATGAAACTCAGCCCATTGGTGATTGGCATATTTGGAATATCCTCTTGTAGCTTGATCCATGCATCTGCTCTGGATCAATCCGGCCAGTCGATTCTGCCCTTTTTAGAAACAGGACATTATGCTGAAGTCAGCATTGCCAGCGTACATCCAGATATTTCGGGGAAAATTCGCAACCGACCAGATTTAGTCAGTGATGTGACGAATCTCAATACTGGTAATATGGGAAATAGCTTTCAATATTACAATGCCGCTTTAAAACTGCAGCTAACCGAACATGTCAGTTTTGGCCTTTTGTACGATCAACCATTCGGTGCCGACATTCACTATCCGCTGCAATCCAATAATACATTTTCAGATAATGAGTTCAGCCAACAAGGCACTTCTGTAAACGTGGATACCCACAATATCAGTATGCTTCTCGGTATCAGCCCATTCACAAACTTTCAACTTTACGGCGGTGCAGTTTATCAATCGGTAGAAGGTGATGTCTCACTCCGAGGAAATGCCTATGGCCCTCTTTTTAATGGATATGATGCGAAATTTAAAGAAGACCATGCAGTGGGTTGGTTAACAGGTTTAAGTTATCAAAAGCCGGAGATTGCTTTAAAAGCAGCCATTACCTATCGTTCTAAAATCGATCATAAGCTGCACGTCACGGAAACGGTCTTTGGTGAGCCTTTAGAAGCTACACTTCCACAGAAAACAAAAATTTCTACGCCTCAATCCGTCAATCTCGATATTCAAACAGGGATCGCTTCGAATACCCTCGCCTATGCCAATCTGCGGTGGGTCAACTGGAAAGAGTTTAAAATTCGCCCTACCCAGTTTGGTGCTTTGACTGAATACATCTCTTCGATCATCAGTGACGGTACTTATGTCGATGGCTTTGATTTAGACAGCTACCAGCACGATCAGTGGACAACAACACTAGGGATTGGACACCAATTCACCCCAAAATGGAGTGCATCAACAGAAATCAGCTGGGACTCTGGCACAGGTGATCCTGCATCCAATTTAAACCCAACAAAAGGCTCTTGGGGACTTGGTTTCGGTGCACAATTTAACCCTACACCCCATTACTTTATTGCAGGTGGAATCAAATATTTTTGGCTAGGTGAAGTTGTTGCTGAAGATGGAACTTACCATCTGCCTATATCTGGTATTCAATCCACAGCAGAACAAGCAGATTTTAAGAATAACAGCGCCATCGCTTATGGTTTGAAAATGGGTTATCGCTTCTAAATTAAGTCCATAAAATAAAAGCCACCCGATTGAGTGGCTTTTATTATTCTCGAAAAGTTTGCCATGTTTCAAAAGCATGCTGTTGATACAGTTTTAATTCTGAAAACTGAGGAAGAATCGCTTCACTCTGTGTGGGTCTTAAAAACACAAAATCGTCCACTTGAATATCGCAATTTCTAGGAACATTGACCAACTCTTGGTTACTGCTCCGTCCATACAATAGATGCGGACGACACTGATTAGGATAAACATAATCCGCCAGCCAATAACCACCATAAATAAACAGTGCTTTGGATTTATGCGGTAATTTATTCAATAAAGACATTGCAGGTAACTGTGCAAAAGGCAGAACTTTCAGCACCGGAGTCGCAATCCATAACGCCGGCTGTAAAGGCTTCAATGAGTCACTTTCAAAATCACTGGGTTTGAGCAGCATCGAACCAAAAGAGAGATCATTACAAACGCTCTTCGAGACATGAAAAGTAAATGTCGGACTACCGCCACCATTAAAACAAAGATCACTGTTCCAAAGGGCTGGAAAGTGCGTTTGAATGACCTTTTGATAATTTAAATAAATCTGCTGCGACTCTTGATAGGCCTGATCTGGTTTTTTGATGATTGATGGTATTTTAGTGACATGCGCATCGTAGCCCATCAAGCCTGACAGTTTTAAATATTGTGGATATTGCTGGATCACGCTTAACATTTCAGCAAATTGCGTTTCAGACTGCACCCCACCCCGATGTAGGCCCACATCAATTTCAATATTCACTTGCAGACTTATGGCATAGTCTTTGGCTATCTCTAAATATTGCAACAGGCGTTCTTTGGTATCGATTAACCATTGGATATTTGCCTTTGTCCACGCTGAGTTTTGTGCATAAAAATTGCGAGCTGCTTGGGCAGGCATGGGCTTCCCCAACAAAAGATCAGCTGTAGAGAAATTTTCTAATATCAACTGGATATGTGGCACATGAAAGACCATAAAACGCTGTGTATTCAATTTCTCCGACAGCAGCTGGAGTAAATCGAGGCTGGCCAACGATTTGACCACTAAACGTGGTTTTAACTGTTCCGCCTGAACGAGCTTCGTTTGAATATATTGGAGGTTCTGTTGTAATGCAGCATCATCTACAATCAGTTGGGGTGTCGCAATCCCTTGTGTTTTCAAGTCTGAATTGAGTGTTTTAAAATAGTGATCCAACATTCTTTTTGTCCTGTTCTGAATAAAAGCGGCCAACTTAAACCAGCTTACTAAGCTTATGACCTATTGCTAAAAGCCAAAGCCATCAACCTGAAATATGGTCAAGTCATGATCTGGCTTGCGCTTAACTAACCATCCTATCTATCACGTACAGCCCTACACTTTAGCCATAGCCTACTCACCTCAAATCATCGCCCCAATCATCCCAGAAACAACTGCTCTAAATAAGGGTTTAAAAACTTGCGCTCAGGGTCCAGCTGCTGACGCAACGCCAGAAAATCATCCCACTTTGGGTATAAATCTCGAAGCTGCGTTGCCGTCATACTGTGCATTTTTCCCCAATGGGGCCGTCCCTTATATTTCTGAAAAATAGGCTCCACAATATCAAAAATTAACCGTGGGTCTTGCTTATGATATTGATGTACCGATATCGAAATGGAGTCTTGCTGATAAAACGGACTGATCCAAATATCATCTCCTTTGACAAAACGAAACTCGAGCGGAAAAAAGGTCGCAACCTTATGCTGTCGCAATGCCGCTAATACCTCTTCTAAGCAATCCAAACCGTCATCAACAGGAATCTGATACTCCATTTCATTAAATTTGGTATGACGTACTGTCGGAAAGATCTTGCTTGACCAATCCACAGCCGTTGTTGGCTTAACAAAAGTGCCTAACAGTTTTTGCACATAAGGATTCAAGGATGGAACGTTTTTAATTAATTCCGAACAGACCGTTAACAACGTATCCTCAGACAGATAGCTTTCTTTACGGGGTTGTAGCTCTTCATCTGTCTCATCTAAGGTTTTTAACATGAGTTTTTCGGCATGGGAAAAAACAAAACATTCAATATGTCGATGCTGTTGCTTCCATTGCTGAATAAACTGCATCATGTCTGCTACTGTACAAAGCTGAATATGTTCCTTCAATTTAAAGCGCGGACGATTTTGCATGGTAATTTTGGTCAAGATACCCAAACTACCTAATGAAACACGTCCAGCCGCAAAGATTTCTGGATTTTTGGTGCGACTACAGTTGAGAATTTCACCTGAAGCAGTTAATAACTCAAAATCTTCCACATAAGCTGAAATACAATGCAAGTCTGCACCCGTACCATGTGTTCCTGTTGAGACAGCACCCGCAAGGCTCTGCTGGTCAATATCGCCTTGGTTCATTAAAGCTTGATTGATGGGTTCTAGATATTGATCCAAATTGTACAATCGAGTCCCTGCATAAATACTGCACCGACAGTGCGCTGTATCTGATGAGGCTACACCAGAAATTTGGTTCAATGACACCAAAGTTGCATCGGTGCATACTAGGGGGGTAAAGGAATGTCCTGCCCCCACAACCCGTATTTTCGGGTGACTTTGTACAATATGCTGTAACTCCAATACATTCTCAGGGTGCAAAATGTGTTGTGGATGAGCCTGTTGAAACCCTGACCAGTTCGACCACGTATATGTCTCTTGAGTTTTCATGAACGAATCACTCCACATTCGCCCAGTACATACACTTTACTCAGCCGACTCATTTGATTTTCTTGCTTTGTCCAATCCTTTGGCTTCATTTGATTTTCCTTTCATCACGATGTTGAATTGATCTGCGCTTTGGCATATTGAAAGTTAAACAAAATTATGAGATACCAAAAAGGGTTGAATGATCGATATTCAGGGGGGCAAAACGGACTTATGCCTAAACAGTCAAATTATACCGTTCATACACGGCAATATATCCCACCCACAATATTGGCGGGGCTGCTGCATTATGCAGAACAGCAGTATTGGGATTACAGCACGTGGTTCCAGCATTCAGGCGTGAATATCAATCAAATCCAGCAAGCCCATGGCTATGTGAGTTTTACTCAGTTATGTCATGTGATTCAAAATGCCTTAGTTTCAAGCCAGCAACCCAACTTAGGCTTAAAAATTGGCAGTAGTGAAGGCCTGATTTCCATGGGTATTTTAGGTTTTGCCATGCAGTCCTGTAAAACAGTAGCGGATGCCTTAGAGATTGCCTTACGTTACCATCAAGTTTCGGGTAGCGTTTTAAACTTGAACTTTACAATTTCTGAGGAAAGCATTGAATTAGAGTTCATCGAAAATATTACACCGACAAACCTCAAAATATTTTTCTGTGATGAACTACTGAGTAGCATCATGGCCTGCTTCAATGCCATGCTAGGCGATCATCAAGATATTATTCTGTTAGAGCTGAGTTATTCTCCGAACACGCATCTTGCCGAATATCAAAAAATTGTCTCCTGCCCAATTCACTTTAATGCAGACAGAAATGTCATTCGATTTAAACGAAGTATGCTAGAGCGCCCACTCAAAACTTATAGCCCTGCCAACTATGCAACTGCCATCCAGATTTGTGCACGTGCACAACAAGAAATTGATCAGCTCAATAATGCACAATATGCATATTTATTAGAACAGCTTATCGAGCAGCACCTTCCTGTGCGCTTTGATATGCAACTCGCATCAGACTATTTACAAATGAGTGAGCGTCATCTTCGACGTTCCTTATTGCTAGAAGGCATTAGTTTTCAGCAAATTCGACAAACCGTGTTAGAGCGAAAAGCGAAACAGATGCTTAAAAATAATCTCTCCATTGGGGACATTAGCCAAGCTTTAGGTTTTAGTGAAGTACGTGAATTTCGTCGGGCATTTAAACGCTGGACAGGTCAAGCGCCGTCTGTTTATAAAAATGGTACCGAATGATCCTAAGCTTATACGGAGGCCCATTTTTTCTGTTTTTATTCGTTCTCTCTTTAAAAGTTGAAGCTGAAATGTGTTCAATTAAAGCAACCAAACTGCTTCGGTCAGCTGCTTAATTTCATCCATATCATGGCTGACATACAACATCGGGATATGGGTTTCATGTTGGACGGTTTGAAAAAAAGGAAGTATTTCCTGTTTATGTGCAGCATCTAATGCAGACAATGGTTCATCTAATAATAATAAATTTGGCGAATATAATAACGCCCGACCTAATGCAACACGCTGCTTTTCACCACCTGAAAGCTTCGTCGGCATACGACTGAGTAAATGATTAAGTTTAAGCAGTTCAATAATATAATCGGGATCAAAACGTCGGCTTTCAGGCCGAATGCGCTTATAGCCAAACAATAAATTTTGCATCACCGTCATATGTGGAAACAGTTGTGCATCCTGAAAAACCAAACCAACATGACGTTGCTGCACGTTTAAGTTGATCTTATTTTTCGCATCGAACCATGTCTGATGATTGATTTTAATCCAGCCATTTTCTGGGGTATTGAGTCCTGCAATGGCATGCAAAATACTGGTTTTTCCTGAGCCTGATGCTCCAAATAAACCAACGACAGGATGTTCAGATGAAAATGTCTGATCGAGTTTAAATTTGCCTAAATTTAACTGAATATGACAGTCAATCATCGTCTTAATGCCCCCGTTTTTTTTTCTGATAACGATGGAACCACTGGGCAAACCATAAAGCGAAAAATGCCACAGTTAATGACAGAATAATCAGTCGCCAGACCGCTTGTTCTGTGTCGGGTTGCTGCATCAAGCTATACATGGCCAAGGGCAAAGTTCTGGTCTCCCCTGCAATATTACCGACAAAGGTAATAGTTGCGCCAAACTCGCCCAGACTGCGACAAAAACATAAAATTGCCCCCACCAATATGCCACTGCTGGCTAAAGGCAAAGTGACATAAAAAAAAGTGCCCAAGGAGGAAGCACCGAGCGTTTTCGCCGCCATTTCTAGCCGTTGATCCACCAACTCTATGGCCAAACGAATCGATTGAACCAAGAGTGGAAAGCCCATCACGGCTGAGGCCAAAACTGCGCCTTTCCAGTTAAATGCAAAATTGAGTCCAAAGGGCTCAAGATATTTACCCAGTATTCCGTTTCCTCCAAAAACCTGTAACAGCAAATATCCTGGCACTACAGGTGGCAGCACCAAAGGTAGGAAAATAAAGGTTTCAAATAATGATTTGCCAAAAAACTCTTTACGTGCCAAAACCCAACCCACCGCCAACGCAGGGATCAGGCTAAATGCCAAACAGGTTGCAGCCACTTGGCAGGATAACTTGAGTACCTCTATCTCTTCAGCCGATAAAGAAAACATCATCACTTGGCAGCAGATAAAACGGTAAAGCCATATTTTTTAAAGACTGCATGTGCTTGTTTACTCTGTACAAACTGATAAAACGCTAGTGCATCTGGATTATTTTTGACAAGACCTAAGGGATAAACAATCGGGGTATGGCTGCTGATAGGAAAAACGCCAACGACGGTGACATCTTTACTGATGGCAGCATCGGTTGCATAGACAATGCCAAGCTGACATTCACCACGTGCTACAAAGTTGAGCGCAGCTCTGACATCTTCAGTTTCAACCAATCTTGGTTCAAGTTTTGACCACCACCCCAATGCGGTCAGTGCTTGTTTCCCATATTTTCCGACTGGGACACTTTTGGTGTCCCCTGTACAAAGCTTGCCTTGAAAAGCGGTAGAAGCATCAAAACTTTTATCCATTTTTATTTTGACGGGCTTAGCTTTTGGAGAAATCAGAACAAGACGATTGCCCAATAAATTCACACGTTTATTCGGTACAATTAACTTTTTATTTTGCAGATAATTCATCCATTGTTCATCTGCCGAAATAAAAACATCCGCAGGTGCACCCGCTTCAATTTGCTTGGCCAAGGTCGACGAGCCTGCATAAGAGGTTTTCACGCGTACTCTTTTTTGTTGTTCAAACATTGCATCGACATCTGCTATAGCATTGGTCAAGCTGGCTGCTGCATAAACGGTAATGGCTTGCTCTGCATGTACCTGTACCCCAAGAGTCAAACCACAACATAACATCGCATATTGCATATACTTATTCTTAAAATTAAGCAGCACCATGTTCCCCTTAAGCGTTATAAATTGACCGATATGTTTTCAAAAATATATGGATACACAAGCAACGTCAATTCTAGAAACAGATTATTTATCGTTCAAGTTAAAGTGTTTGTATCTTAATCACGTGACTGATACTGCTCTTACAATCGAGTGAGTAGATAAGAGGTTTTATCAAATAGAGGAAGCTTATTCATGTATGCCATGAATCAATATGAGAAGGATCTAGCTGACCTGACTAGATTATGGTTTAAGGTGTCGAGCTATTTCTGCAAAATCCTGTTCAATTGCAAGGCGTGCTTTTATTTCCATCTGTCTAAATTGACTTAAAATACTTTCGCCCAAGTCTGTGAGTTTTGCCCCACCCCCATGCGTTCCACCTTTTTGAGTTTCGACCAATCCTGACTGAAAGCTATGATTCATAGTTTCAACCAACTGCCATGCACGGCGGTAACTCATATTCATACTTTTTGCAGCTTGAGAAATTGAACCTGTACGGCGAATTTCTTCCAATAACTCGGCCTTACCCGGCCCAAATGCAATGTCTTGATTGAGAAGTATTCTGAGCTGTAATTTTAATTTGACGTCCTGCATACATTCACTCAAATAAAGACCTGTCATCGACACAGATGACCTAAAGAAAAACCTTTTACTTTTTATACAGCAAAATTTTGAATATCAAGTATATAAAACAAAACCATTACCGCGGCAAAAACTCGCTAGGGTCAACCCTGACTGCTTTGCCATATTAATCGCCATACTGGTTGGAGCTGAAATACACGCCAGCAAGGCAATATTCAGTTGAGCACACTTACGAATCAACTCATAACTGGCGCGGCTGGTCATCACCACAAAACCTTGATTTACATCATAATGATGTTCTGAAATATAACCCAATAGTTTATCTAAAGCATTGTGTCGGCCTACATCCTCAAACAAAGCCACTATTTCCCCTGCTTCAACCCATGCAGCCGCATGTGCACCACCCGTCATTTGGGTGATTTTCTGTCGGGTATTGAGTTGAGCAATGGCTTGGGGAATTTGAACTAACCATGACTCAGTAACTTGCGTGGTAATTTGAGGTAAATCCAAATGAAGCTGCTGCAAGCTTTCAATTCCACAGAGCCCACAACCCGTGCGTCCAACCATCATCCGTCGATATTGTTTGAGCGCCATAAAGGCCCGAGTAGAAATCGTCATTTCGACTTGGATCACAAATTCCGTTTCGTATATGTCTAAAGAGTAAAGCTCTTTCAAACTCGTCAAAATACCTTCAGACAAGCTAAAACCTTTCGCAAAAACCTCAATATCTGCTGGAGTCGCCATCATTACTGCATGGGAAATATCATTATAAACCAAAGCAATAGGGTATTCTTGCACCACAAAATCAGATTGTTCAACAGCTCTATTTTCACTTAAACGCTGAATATCAACTGTTTCATAGCCCAGAGAACTCAACTTAGACCCCCGAATATCCATAATAATTTTCCAATCTTCCCTAAACACTCAACCCTTCAATCATGAAAAAAATGACACCTGCAAATCAGGCGTCATTTCAGCATTGAATCAACTAGCCTACTCGATTCACGATCTGATTGGCATCTTCAGGATCAACCGTTTGTGCCAAGTTGAAATGTTCAGGCGCTTGGCCTGCATGCAAAATCACAGGCACGCTTTTCGACGCCGGTATTTTGGCGTATTTATCATGGCTACTGAGTGCAACCAATGGATTGGTCTCCGGATAATAGGCTGCGAGGCTACCTCGTGGAATGTTATACGGTACGATACGGAAGCTTTGAACCACACGTTTAACACCGTCCGAATAAATACTTTCGATATCCACCCATTGATCTGCAACAAAACCAGCCGCAGCGATATCTTCTGCATTCATAAACAAGACACGGCGCTGACCAAATACCCCACGATAACGGTCATCGAGTCCATACAAGGTTGTGTTGTATTGGTCATGAGAGCGTGTGGTCATTAGAGTATAGACTTTGGCCCCTGTATATTGTTCAGCGTATTTATTCTCTTTATCGGCATACACTTCAGCCAACGGCGTAATTAAAAACTGTGCCTTGCCTGCAGGCGTATTCCATACATGCTGATTGGCTGGATGCTCTAAGTGAAAGCCACCCGGCTGATAGACACGTGCATTAAAATCATGGAATTCATCAAACACATCTTCAATCGAATCTCGAATACGGTCATAACTTTCTACATACCATTTCCACTTGATATCACTGTCTGGTAAGACGGCTGCCGCCATACGCGCCACAATGTCAGGCTCTGAAAGTAGATTCTTAGAAGCAGGCTCATTAGGCCCTGCTGAAAGATGCACATTACTCATGGAGTCTTCAACACTCACTGCCTGCGGCCCATGCTGTTGCATATCAACTTCGGTACGGCCCAAACAGGGTAAAAGTAATGCCTCTTTACCACAAACCAAATGGCTACGATTCAACTTCGTTGCAATCTGTACCGTCAAATCACAACGACGTAAGCCTTCTTGTGTATACGGTGTATCTGGAGTGGCAACAGCAAAATTACCACCTAAACCAATAAAAACTTTTACACCACCTTCATACATGGCCTTAATGGTATCCACCACGCCAAAACCATGTTCACGTGGCGACTTAATGCCGAATACTCGGTCCAGACTATCCAGCAATTTTGGGCTTGGTCGTTCATTGATCCCCATGGTTCGATCGCCCTGCACATTACTGTGCCCACGAATCGGTGCTAAGCCTGCCCCTGGACTACCAATATGCCCTCTTGCCAACATTAAGTTCGCGAGCATATGTACATTCGCAGTCCCGTGCCGGTGCTGTGTAATCCCCATGCCCCAACAGAAAATGGCCGTTTTGGCATCCAAATACATTTTAGCTAAAGATTCTAAATGCTCAGGGCTAAGTCCCGTATGTGCATGAATATCGGACCATGCAGTACGATCTATTTCTTCCATCATGGCATCGAAACCGACTGTATTCATTTCGATAAAAGATCGGTCAAACACGCTCTTTTTTCCTTCTGCCAGTGCTTGAATATCCCACTCACGTAAATGTTTCAGCATCCCGAACATGAGTGCATAGTCACCGCCCACGTTGGGTTGGAAATAATAACGACTAATAGGTGTACTGCCATTGGTCATCATCTCAACAGGTGCTTGAGGATCTTGGAAACGTTCTAAACCACGTTCTTTTAAGGGGTTAATGGCAACGATATTGCCACCACGGCGCGACACTTCACGTAAAGTCCCCAACATCCGCGGATGGTTGGTGCCCGGATTATGCCCAAAACTGAAAATCGCATCGGCGATATCAAAATCTTCTAAAGTCACCGTTCCCTTACCCAAACCAATTGAGTCACGTAAGCCAACACTGGTGGTCTCATGGCACATATTGGAACAGTCTGGGAAGTTATTGGTTCCATAAGCACGGACAAAGAGTTGATACAGAAATGCTGCTTCATTACTGGCACGGCCAGAAGTATAAAATGCCGCTTGATCTGGATGATCCAAGGCTTGTAAATGTTTTGCGATTAAGGCAAAAGCATCATCCCACGAGATGGGCACATATTTATCAGTCGCGCTGTCATAGCGCATTGGGTCGGTTAGACGACCTGAATCTTCAAGCAAGAAATCACTTTGTTCAGACAGCCAACTGACTGTATGGGTTGCGAAAAATTCAGGTGTAACACGTTTGGAAGTGGCTTCAAAGGCAACGGCTTTTGCACCGTTTTCACAAAAGTTAAAGGCATGTGCATCTTTCTTTTCAGGCCATGCACATCCTGGACAGTCAAAACCCGTGGGTTGGTTAATATTGAGAAGCGTAATCGCACCTTTTTTGAAAACTTCCTGTCGCTTTAAGTTTCTTGCAACACTTAACAATGCGCCCCATCCGCCCGCAGGATTGGTATAAGGCTTTATTCGTGCATAGCTGGTTTCTTCATCGTCATGCTTTTTCTCTTCAGTGTTTTCCATCTCACCGCCCTCAATATTTATCTTCGGTAAAAAGTTCTGCAATGATCAATTCACTGTTCGCTTTGCTCATACTTGCAAGCGATTTGGATTGCTCAACCCTTTTTTATTGCTCTTTTCTTATTCATCATGCCTACGTTTCTTGGCACAATTCCAAAACACTTCTGATCAAAAATATCCCCCTTTTAGTATGCAATTTCAATAGATGAATTATTACAAAAGACAATGACTTGATGGATCGTGTTCGAGGAATACCCTCTCATTTTTTGAAAATGAATGAACTAAACAACTTCAAGACGCCGTTTGATCTTTGAAATAAAACATTTCATACTCTCGTTTATAAAAACTAAATCGTATGTAAATACGAGGTGGAGCGACTATGGACGGTTCGACGACTACACGCTTAGAACATAGGTCAGCGCAACTGATCGATCAATTTGGCCGTCATAAACATAAACTCCGAATCTCACTGACAGATCGTTGTAACTTTCGTTGTAGTTATTGCATGCCCGATAGGCCGGAATGGTTGGCAAAAAAAGACATCTTGAGCTTTGAAGAGCTTTTAACCTTTTGTGAAATGATGGTGGGGCTAGGCATTCGGCACATCCGCTTAACAGGTGGTGAGCCTTTGATGCGTCAAGGCGTAGTCAATTTTATTGATGCTTTGAATCGGCTCAAACCACAGGGTTTAGAACGTATTTCCATGACCAGTAATGCTTTCTATTTAAACAAGTATGCACGAGCGCTAAAAGAAGCAGGACTAGATGATCTTAATATCAGCCTCGATAGCATTCATGCAGACACGTTTATGAACATGACCAAACGTCCGATAGCACCTGTTCTCGAAGGCATCGCTGCAGCTCAACAAGCCAATCTCCCGATAAAATTAAACTGTGTTTTGGTGGCAGGACAAAATGATCATGAAGTGCTTGAACTGACCCAATGGGCTTATCAACAGAAGATCGCATTACGTTTTATTGAATATATGCCTTTAGATCAACCTGAGCACTGGCAGCCTCAAAAAGTCATCACTGAAGATGACATTATCCAAACACTTGAACCCCATTTTCAGATTCAGAAACAAGCCAGACAACATGACCCTGCAACCATTTATCTGCTCAATGATCAGTACACATTAGGCATTCCATTCTGTCAAAGCTGTGACCGTTTACGTATTACTGCAACGGGAGAGCTTTTTACCTGTTTATTTGCCAATACTGGAACACCGCTACGTCATTTACTTCAACAAAAAGATCCCGCTTTATTACAAGCCCAGATTCTGAACGCGGTATGGCATAAAAAAGCAGGGTTTATTGAACATCGACACGCCCCAACACGCAAAATCAGTATGCATGCCATAGGGGGCTAACCAACTGGTTAATTTTGAGTTTATCAGTCATTCGACTGTATCCGCTTTTATTTTTGTGTTATCTAAATACGTCATAAACTTTTTCTCTTGATCGAACAGTTTCATGTTAGATCAACACTTCAATGTTTCGGAATACTTTATGAAAAACGTTGGCATGAAGCCAGAAAGCTATCGCGTTGCAACTGCAAGCTCTGAACTGCTTGCCTCTGCACATTGTTTACAACTTCTTGCCGACGGCAATACCGAAAAAGGTGATGCTCTCAAAACAGCCCGCATTGCTGGGATTTTAGCCGCAAAACGTACTGATGAACTGATTCCGCTGTGCCATCCGCTACCTATTTATCGCGCCGATGTCGATTTTGAACTGCTTGTCGACCGTGTGGTTATTCGTGCAACCGTTGAAACGATTGGGCCGACAGGTGTAGAAATGGAAGCGTTAACCGCTGCCAGTATTGCGGCTCTTACCATTTACGACATGCTCAAACCACATTGCGAACCGCATGAGCTGATCATTCAGCAATGTAAACTCGATCTGAAAAAAGGCGGAAAATCACACTTTAAACGTCATTTGCGTCAGCCTGTTTCTGCGGCAGTATTGGTTCTATCAGATACCGTTGCCGCAGGTCGTAAACCCGATACTGCTGGCCGCTCCGTCGTCGAGACCTTAACCGAAGCTGGTTTTGATCCAATTCACTATCAAATTTTACCTGACGAAGCCGATCAGTTAAAAGCATTGGTCTTAGAGCTCACTCAATCTTATGCCTGCATTATTACTGTGGGTGGAACAGGTATCGGCAAGCGTGACATTACAGTAGACACACTTGAGCCTCTACTTGAGCGTGAGCTCAATGGGCTGATGGAAGCTGCACGTGCTTTCGGACAAAAACGTACCCCTTATGCTGCGATGTCACGTGGCGTTGCAGGTTTTATCGACCGTTCATTGGTAATTACCCTTCCGGGCAGCCGTGGCGGTGCAAGCGAATCTATGGCAGCCATTTTACCTGCTTTGGTTCATATTTTTGATGTCTGCCGTGATCTACCCCATCCGGGAGGCTATGAATGAGTTGCTCTGGCGTTGGTTTAATTACACTCGATCAAGCTCTTGAACACTATAGCGCCGTCCAAACATTGCCTGTCGTTACTATGCCTTTAGTACAGGCGCATAGACATGTTTTAGCGGCAGATGTTTTATCAACAGTTGCCTTGCCTCTATTTACCCAAAGTGCGGTTGACGGCTATGCGCTGCGCTCTGAAGACTTGCAAGCTGGAATTACCAGCTTTGAATTGGTTGGTGAAATTCGTGCAGGTGTTGAAGAACATATTGAGATTCAAGCAGGTCAAACCGTTCGTATTTTTACTGGGGGCAAGCTGCCAAACTCAGCAGATACTGTGGCTCGACAGGAAATTATCACGCGTAGCCATGATCAAGCGACTCTAACCCAAGCTTTGGACAAAGGCGCAGACATTCGTTATCAAGGTGAGGAGTTGTCCATCGGGACAACACTTGCACAGCAAGGCCAGCGTTTAGGCAGCGGTTTAATTGCAGCACTCAGTATGGCGGGGGTTCAGCATGTCGAGGTTTATCGCCAACCTAAAATTGCAGTGCTTATTACTGGTGATGAAGTCAGTACGCAACTGGACAATCAATCTAAAGTGTTCGATGCCAATGCGCCAATGATCCGTACTTGGCTCAAAGAACACGGTTTTGCTGAAGTTTATTTAGAGCATGTGATTGATGATGAAAAGATACTCACACAAGCGCTCTCGAATGCCATGAATCATTATGATGTGGTCATTACTACAGGCGGTGTTTCGGTTGGCGATTATGACTTGATTCGACCTGTTTCAATGGCTTTAGGTGCAAAAGAGATTTTCTGGCAAGTTGCACAAAAACCGGGTAAACCGCTGTATTTTGCTGAATATCAAACAGACCGTCATCATTCTTATTTGATTGGTTTGCCCGGGAACCCTGCTGCTGTGCTCACCTGTCTTGCTGTACATGTATCGACACTATTAGCGGCTTTACAGGGAATTACGTCTCCTGCACCCGCTTGGAAAAAAGCTCGTTTCAACGACAGCATTAAACAAGACAGCCGTGAGCAACTGGTTCGCATGGTATTAGATGTTAATGAGTTTGGACAATTAACCGTTTCCAAACTCGGCAAACAACAATCCCACATGCTCAGTAATTTAAATCGAGCCAATAGCATAGTTCGAATCCCTGCTCGATCTGATGTCCCTATAACATTAGACTATGTCGATTTCATCTCGATCTAAGAACATCGATTGGATAGTGATACAAACCAAGTGCTTTTTTGCACACGGTCTAAGGCTTGGACAGCTTTGTCTTAGACCGTACATCTCAATATTGAACGATCGTTATTGCTCCCCCTATACACGGATGTTAGATCAAAGGCATGCAAAACAACCCAGCAACAACACTCCAGCAACAACACTGGTGATTTTAGCGGGTGGGAAAGCCACACGAATGAATGGGGTCAATAAGCTTTTGCAAAGATTTTAGACTATTGTTTTGATGTACTGCTAAGCATAGCCCCTAAAAAAATGGATTATAGCGGTACAGTATGGAACAAATTGAAACAAGAAAAAGGCAGATAATACAGTATTTATAGGTGTTTGAGGTTATTTTGGTATGTATTGAAATAAGTAAATGGTGCGCTCAGCGGGACTCGAACCCACGCCACAGGCTTCGGAGACCTGTACTCTATCCAGTTGAGCTATGAGCGCGCGAGCACATCATATCAAAAAAAATCACAAGGTAAAGCATCTATATAGCTTAGAGTGATTTTCCTGCTTATGCTTTATACAATGTTCCATATCTGCAACACAGAATTGCGAGTAGATTACTTGGTTTATTAGGCATAATCGCTCACAATAGTGCCACTATTAATCATTCGAGAATTTCATGACTGATGCATTGACGTTAAGAGATTTGTCCAAAACCTATAAAAATGGGTTTCAGGCCTTAAAAGGCATCGATTTAACTGTTCCTGAAGGCGAGTTCTATGCCCTACTTGGACCAAATGGTGCAGGCAAATCTACAACGATTGGTATTATCAGCTCATTGACCAAGAAAACCTCTGGCACTGTCGAAATCTTTGGACATAATCTCGATACACACCCCTCTCAAGCTAAACAGTGCTTAGGAGTTGTACCTCAAGAGTTTAACTTCGGTCAGTTTGAAAAAACCTTCGATATTTTAGTCACACAAGCGGGCTATTATGGTATTCCTAAAAAAATTGCGGAAGTTCGTGCCGAAGAATATTTAGAAAAACTCGGCCTATGGGAAAAACGCGGCGTTCAAGCCCGTATGCTTTCAGGCGGTATGAAACGCCGCCTGATGATTGCTCGTGCCATGATGCATGAACCGAAACTCCTTATTTTAGATGAACCCACAGCAGGGGTTGATATTGAGCTACGTCGTTCGATGTGGGACTTCCTCACAGAAATGAACAATAAAGGCACATCGATCATTTTAACCACACATTATTTAGAAGAAGCAGAAATGCTGTGTCGTCGAATTGCCATTATTGACCGTGGTGTCATTAAAGAAGACACCAGCATGAAAAATTTCCTCAATCAACTCAATGAAGAAACCTTTATTTTTGATTTGGCAGTACCGATTGAACCGATTCATATCGACATCATTGGCGTTCGTTTTCATTTAGTCGATGCCGTGACTTTAGAAGTGACTATGGATAGAGCGCACACCCTCAATGACTTATTTCAATTACTCGAATCGCAAGGAATCCAAGTCCGCAGTATGCGGAACAAATCCAACCGTTTAGAAGAACTGTTTGTGAAGATGGTCGAAAAAAATCTCGAAGGAACTATGCTATGAACTTAAATCAACTTAGCGTAGCTTTATATACTCTGGTGCATAAAGAAATTCGCCGCTTTATGCGCATCTGGCCGCAAACCTTACTTCCACCTGCCATTACCATGAGTTTGTACTTTGTGATTTTTGGTAATTTGGTCGGCTCTCGTATTGGAGAGATGGGCGGTTTTAGCTATATGCAGTTCATCGTGCCTGGACTAATTATGATGGCGGTGATTACCAACAGTTATGCTAACGTTTCTTCGAGCTTTTTTAGTGCCAAATTTCAAAAAAGTATTGAAGAGCTGATCATGAGCCCTGTACCTTTGCATGCCATTTTATGGGGCTTTGTTTTAGGCGGTGTCTGTCGCGGGGTCTTGGTCGGTATTATTGTGACGGCTATGAGTTTATTTTTTACTGACCTTTATATTACCAATTGGTTTGTTACCATTTACACCGTCTTGGTCACCTCGTTCTTATTTTCACTGGGTGGTTTTATCAATGCGGTGTATGCGAAATCTTTTGATGACATCTCCATCATCCCAACCTTTGTGCTGACGCCTTTAACTTATTTAGGTGGCGTATTTTATGCCATTTCAGCACTCAGCCCTTTTTGGCAAAATTTATCGTTGATCAATCCAATTGTATATATGGTCAATGCTTTTCGTTTCGGCATCTTAGGTCATAGCGATGTTAACGTCGTCGTCTCCCTGTCTGTTATGACCATATGCTGTGCAGTGCTTTATGGCATTGCTTACTATTTACTTTCTCGTGGTTCAGGAATGCGTGAATAATGAGTGTAGAACATTCTCTTTTGGGTAAAGACACCAATTACCCTACAACTTATCAACCCGATATTCTTTTTCCTATAGCCCGTGCTACAGCACGTGAGCACTATGCACATGTTGAAGGTATTCAACAAGGTAAAGACTGGTGGCATGTTTTTGAAATTTCTTGGTTAAATAACCATGGTGTTCCGCAAGTTGCCATTGGTCGCATCAATCTGCCTGCCACCTCGCCCAACCTCATTGAGTCAAAGTCATTAAAACTTTACTTTAATAGCATGAACTTTACTCAGTTTGAGTCTAAAGCTACGTTTAAAGAAACAGTCGAACAGGATTTATCGGCAGCGGCTGGCGCAGATGTGAATATTGATCTTTTTCATGTCGATGATGTGGAAATTAGTCAACCTGAAGGTATCTGTATTGATGAACTGACTCCGACCCAATTGGAAAATCATCCCAATGCAAATCTATTGGCATTAGATGATACTGCGGAAGATGTTGAAGTACAGATTTACTCACATTTACTCAGAAGTAACTGCCCAGTCACTGGACAACCTGATTGGGGCACGGTATTTATCCGATATAAAGGTAAAAAGCCTTGTTATAACAGCATACTGGCTTATATTATCTCTTATCGTCAGCACAACGGTTTCCACGAACAATGTGTGGAACAAATATTTGCCGATATTTGGCAAAATTTGAAACCTGAAAAGCTGATGGTGTACGCAGCTTATACACGCCGTGGTGGTTTAGACATTAACCCTTGTCGTGTGTCAGATGTGTCATGGATGCCCCGCCCAATTCGATTGGCGCGACAATAAAATAAAGAACATTGAGGTTAATACACGATGCCATTTTTTGGTTTTATTCCATCGACTGAACTTTTACAGACTATTCAAACTGCTCAGCAGAAGAAAGACTCAAGTGAACCTTTATATCCACTTCGTGATAAAACAGCACTCCTCATCAATGATGAAATTATTGATGCCATTTTGACTGAGTTAGTTCGCCGTTTTCCACCGAGTGATAAACGTGACACAGCCGAGAAACTGGCTGGCTATATTAAGTCAACAGTTGCGGTTTTGTTGAAGCAACTTTTAGGCAAATCATCGAATGATGTGGTTCAAGCATCGATTCAGTTTTCTGAAAAAAGCTTGTTTAAAGATGCTGAAGATCAGTTCCGTGTGGGTGAAGCATTAGATGCAAGCTTAGTGACCAGCCTCAAATATAACTATGCTGAAATTAAAGCAGGCAATGAAGTAGATAAAGCCGCGTTAACCGAACTGTATAAACAGTTTGCTGAAGCGACTGTACGCCACTTCATGAATGACTTTAATAAAACCCTCGATTTGGGCATGATTAAGCGTAAAGCAGCCGATATCGGTTCTGCAGCTGTCATTAAAGCAGTGCATATTGCTGCCAATAAAATCATCCCCAATTTAACCAAAGATGAACTTTTAGCTTTGGCTGAATATCACGACACCTTATTTCATGCTTAAGTACTAAAAGTCTTCGAAACTTTTCAGATCAAAATGACTCTATTTATGTAGGGTCATTTTGGTTTCTAAGCTGTGATTTCTTGCTCTTTATATAAAGTCCATATATAAGCTGAGGCCAGATCTTCTTGTCATTGTCACTAGACCCTAAACACTACAATTTTAATTGCTTCTATATAAGGAAGACTTTTTATATCAGTCAGTAAAACTTGACTTATATAGTCACGTAAATATTCTGCCTGAAAAACTGTACCATTTTGATTGATCTGTCCTTTATATAGGCTGAGTTTGTCTTTTTTTGTATACCTATTTGCCCGCTTCAGTACAGACAATGTTATCTTAAAGCCTATTCACGCTAGACTCCGTTCACAAGAATTTCGACATAACAGAAACGCGAACTATGGGCTTTACCCTATTCGCTTTGCTCCACTGCCAATAACGACTCTGGAAATTAGACTTCTATGTTAAATTTAAACTTTTATAACAAAGTTAAACGTTTACCTTTATTGATTGGCGCTTTGTCGATCACCAGTTTTTGCCAAGCCAACGATTTCGCTTCTCATCCTGACTATTTCAGCTTTAAACAAAAAACCATGCAAAATTATGGTCTGTCTGCTGAACAAGTCGATTGGGCGATGAATGGTTCTAAAAATGTACCCAACATCATCAACATTATGAACCGCCCTGGTGAAAGTAAACCGTGGTACGAATATAAAACCAACTTTATGGCAGAAAGCACCATTCAACGTGGTGTCCGTTTTAAAGCACAGTACGCAGATACTTTAAACCGCGCCGAACAACAATATGGTGTACCGCAATCAGTCATTCTCGGCATTTTAGGGGTAGAAACAGGTTTTGGGACGAACAAAGGTAATTTTGTCACCCGTGATGCCTTAGCCACTTTAGGTTTTGGTTACGAACGTCGTAAGCAATATTTCCAAGATGAACTCGGCGCCTTAATTGCGTGGAGCTATAAAGATGGCGTGCCAACCAACTCGGTTGTAGGTTCGTATGCAGGTGCGGTGGGCTACCCACAATTTATGCCTAGCAATATTCCAAAGTTTGGTGTCGATTATGACGGCAATGGTCATGTCGATTTACGAAATTCAGCAGTCGATGCGATTGGTTCAATTGCCAACTATTTAGCAAATCATGGCTGGCAACGTAATCAACCAATTGGATTCGCAGCACGCTATAGTGGCTCAAATCCTGAAGCAGTCATTGCTAAAGATTTAACTTTACCGACGCCTTATGGTGTTTTAAAAAATCAGGGCATTCAACCGACCAATCCGATTGTCAAAATCGATGATTTAGATATGGTGAATGTGATCCAACTACAGGAAAATTATGGGCAAAGTTATTACATCACTTACCCTAACTTTCAAGTGATTACGACCTATAACAAGAGCCGTATGTATGCGACTGCGGTGTGGCAATTAGGGGCTGAAATTGCTAGCCGATAGGGCTAGCTTTTTACTCAAGCTTGAGATGTCAATAAAAAAATATTTAAAAATGATGTAAATTTCGACTTTTTTCACACCTTGTTACAATATTGATTATTTTTTAATCAAAGAATGTTCGGTTTATGTAGTTTTTATCATTATTTTAATTAAACACTAGACATGCTTATGACTGCATGAATATTATCCATTTCGTCAAATGTTGTTGCAAAAGTGAATTAACAGGCAAGTTTTTTTATCTTTCAACCACTTAGTTTAAAGAAAAAAGTATTGTCTTTTGGAGTTTATAAATGCAGTCTTCGCTTAAATATATACTGGCCATTGCCTCGACCATCGCGCTGAGCCAATCGCAAGCAGAGATGGTTCAGTCATCATTTACCAATGATAACGATAACTCTCGCCTAGCTGCGCGTGTCTTGAATAAAGATGCTCAAGGCTTTAACTCACACTTCTCAAATTTAAATAGCCTTTCAATCACTGAACGTTCAGGCGATAAAATTCGTCGCGAAACAATCGCTGCAAAAATTGAGATCCCTGAAGAAGAGCCTTCAGTGATTGAAAAGTTAAATACTGTTGCATCAAATACAGTACGTAAGTTTAGTCAAACGGGTATGGCGTCTTGGTATGGTCGTCAGTTCCACGGTCGTAAAACAGCAAGCGGTGAAACATTCGATATGAATGCATTAACTGCAGCTCATCGTAGCTTGCCACTAAACTGCTTTATTCGTGTAACGAATAAAACCAATGGTAAAAGTGTTGTGGTTAAAGTAAATGACCGCGGCCCATTCCATGGTAACCGCGTACTTGATCTTTCTTATGGTGCTGCGAAGCAACTGGGTATTACCAATGCAGGTACTGCGAAAGTCAGCATTGAACGTATTGATGGACCAAACTCTTAAGATTCTTTCCTACAGCATGCATTTGACAGCAAAGCCACAGTAATGTGGCTTTTTTTATTGTCCTATCTTTGCCTAATGTTTTACACAACCGTAAACAGCTCGATCTCCATCATTTAATCCATCCCAGATGCTTAGTTTGAATAAGATGCGAAATCTAATCGATCCGATTTTTTTGAAGCGAGTGCTCTCACATTTTTACAGCGGTGGAAGACTAGCAAAATTAAATATTTTCTCGGCTCATTCTTATCTGATCAAAGCCAATTTTTCTACCCACCCTGAACTGTAGTTTTAAGCATTCTTCAAATTAAAATGATTTTATGAATTACCTAGTAAATTAAGCGCCATTTTTGCGATATTAGATTCACTATTGCCCTGCTTGTTTTTGTATAATTAGGGCAGTTTTATGAACCAAAACTCAAAAGAAAACCTTCTTATT
The DNA here is from genome assembly GCF_028649355.1 of Acinetobacter sp. Gutcm_16. Taxonomy (NCBI): domain Bacteria; kingdom Pseudomonadati; phylum Pseudomonadota; class Gammaproteobacteria; order Moraxellales; family Moraxellaceae; genus Acinetobacter; species Acinetobacter sp. Gutcm_16. The sequence continues at coordinate 43,157 of NZ_JAQSUV010000027.1, forward strand.
TCTTCAAAGTTCTCAAACCCCGCCTCATTTGCTCTATTTTCAACTTTTTTAGTTCCCCGATCAAAGCTACGCCAATTTGATAGACATACTAAAAATCGCAAATAGTGAGCATTTAGAGCAACACAAATTTAAAAGCAATGAAAAAGATCGGGCTCTCACACTTTTTCATGCTTTTTTCGGTATTTTATGGGCCTATTTGCTGATGAAATGCTAGAAATCGAATAACAGATTCAGACCGTAAAAAAATCCTAAACTCAGCAAAATACTGAGCAATAATTTTCTCGTCAAAAGAGTGATTAACAACGTAAAAATTGCCCCATAAAAATAGCTATTTTCAAATGTCCCTTTCCAGTGTCCGCCTTCGAAAAAAACCAGTGGCAAACAAATCGAAACCATCAGACAAGGTGCCGCATATTTCAGCATGCGTGTCGCAAATTTAGGCAGTCTAATTTGAGTTTTAGGCTCTAAAAATAAATACCGATTAAAAAAGGTCACACAGGTCAAGCTCAAAACAAATAACCAGGTCATGTTTTAGTCCTCCGCTTGATCAAAGAGCGCAGCAACCCACATCCCACTAAACCCAGCCAGCAAAATAGCTGATCCTATTTCTAACCAACTCAAAATCAGCACCATGATCGATGAACTCACCACGCCATAAATTGCGGCCCTATTTTGAATCAGCATCACCGCCATAACCAAGAACACCACCACAATTGAAAATTCTAAGTGGAGAGTTGAAAGATCAGGTACTTTATTTGCAAGCAAAATACCCATTAGACTAAACAACACCCAACTGACATAAAAGCTGAATCCTGCACCCAACATATAGGCATAAGACGGCTTTTCCTTCAGCATCGCGGTGGCGTAGAGTTCATCGGTTAGCAAAAAGCCGATGCTCAATCTTCTTTTGAGTGACCAAGGCTTCACCTCTTCTCTTAGACTCAGTGCATAAATAAAGTGCTGGCTGGTGAGAAAAAACACGGTGATCAGAATACTCAGTAAAGATGCACCCGTCATGAGCATGCTCAAACTGACCAATTGTGCCGCACCTGCAAACACTAACGCTGACATGCCTACAGCTTGCATAACACTCAGGCCCGCATTAATCGCTGCTGAGCCAGCCAATATCCCCCATGGAATAACGGCGACTGAAAGCGGCAACATATCTTGTACACCACGGAAAAAGCTTAAACCTTTTTGTTGGATCAATTGCGACTGCACAGCAGACTCCATTTTTCAATTCGCTAGAGTCAATATGCGGCATGGCTTAAATGGCTTTCTTGTATGAAATTGCTGTTATTTTAAATTTTATGTGCCAGATATTGCGCAGGCGTACAGCCCAAAGACTTTTTAAAATGACGAGTGTAATGGCTTTGATCAGAGAAACCACAGAGTTGTGCGACTGTCGCAATCTCGCAGCCTTGTTTAAGTAAATATAAAGATTTACGTAATCGAAACTGTACCAACCATGCATGAGGTGGAAGTCCTGTAAACTTTTTAAATTGACGTAGTAAATGCCATGGGCTCATCCCGACGACAGCGGCGAGCTCGGCCAGTTGATGCTCTCTTTCAGGTTCTGCAGCAAGTAGTTCTTGTACCAAGACCACTTTACGCTGCGCTTCAGGCAAGTCTTTTAATATTTTCTTAGATTGATTATAACGGCTTAATAAATAAGCCAAAGTTGAAATATATAAACTCTGCTTAAACAGTGTATTTTTCGGCTGTAATAACAAATCGAACAGCAAATTCAATTGTTCGGCTAGCCCTTCATCATGAACCACAGCTTGCGGAAACCACGGCATAGTACCGGCTTCATGAAAAAAATCTTGACTCACCTCTTGGATCATTTCAGGAGTCGGATAAATTGCTCGATAACACCACCCAGTTTCAACAGCAGAAGAACCCGTATGTACCTCATCAGCATTCACTAAAATAATGTCGCCTTGCGGTGCAATATGCTGATTTCCTGTGCGTAAAAAAGACTGCGCACCTTCATCAATTAAACCAATACAGTAGCCTTCATGGGTATGTTTTGAAAACTGCGTATGTTGATAGGAGGCTTTTAACATTTCAAGACCATCAAGTTCTTGAACATGATGGTAATTTACAAATTCACTGGGTCTGATTTCGTGCATGAGTTGGCCTCTCCTGAACACTCAGCATACTGCGATTCAGCAAAACGTATAGAACAAAATTGCTCTACTACTGATAGGTTTTTCCTTGGTGCTTTAACCAACCACCTTCATGGCGCTGTTGTGGATCGTGATGTGTCCAGTGGATCACCCCGCCTTTTTCACTATATTCGTATTCACCATTGAAACCAACGGTATCCCCTTTCTGTAAGCGTTCAATGCGTGGTGCCAAATCAATATTATGTGCAACCAAAACCGTCATTGCATTAGGGAGTTCTACAATAAATTTTTGATGATGAGAACCGTCATTATCATCCTTAAGCACAGCCACAACACGCCCTTGTGATTGAACTTGAATATTACTTTTCCGGCTTCGAAACGCTTGGGCAATTTTTGTTGTGCCATCAAGCACTTGATTTTGCGGTTGACTGGTCTGTGTAGTGGGTTCTACCGCGACTGATGGTGTCGATGTTTGTAATTGATTTTCTTGAAGATCGATTCCGAAATATGCAGCAATCAAAAGTACGATCACCGCACCAATACTCAGGTTGGTTTTGTTGGCCACTTGTTTACTTCCCTCGTTTTATTTTTATTAATTGTATAAAAAAAGCCCCAAAGGGGCTTTTTTTACTCAAAATAATTTTTCAATTATTTTGCAGCAGCTTGAGCAGCAGCAACTTCTTCAGCGAAAGAAAGTTCAGCTTTTTTCTCAATACCTTCACCCACTTCAAAGCGAGCGAATTGAACAACTGTAGTACCAGTTGCTTTAAGAACGTCAGCAACTTTCTTGTCGTTGTCGATTACGTACATTTGACGATCAAGAGCAACTTCGTTCAAGTATTTCTCAACTGAACCAGTGACCATTTTCTCGACGATGTTTGCAGGCTTACCAGATTCGATTGCTTTAGCTTCAGCAATTTCTTTCTCTTTAGCGATAAGTTCAGCAGATACACCTTCAGCAGAGATAGCAACTGGGTTGAATGCAGCAACGTGCATTGCAATACCTTTACCAGTCGCAGCATCACCTGTGTAAGATACAACAACACCGATTTTTAAACCGTGTTTGTAAACTGCAAGGTTTTCGCCTTCAATGATTTGAGCACGACGAACTTGGATGTTTTCACCGATTTTTTGAACAAGAGCAATACGCGCTTCTTCTACAGTTGCACCATCTTCAAGTTTCAATTCAGCAATTTTAGCAGCATCAGTTTCGCCAGCAGCTAACGCAGCAGCAGCAACTTGAGCAGAGAAACCAGCAAAGTTTTCGTCTTTAGCAACGAAGTCAGTTTGGCAGTTTACTTCTAAAAGAAGCGCTTTGTTACCGTCTTGAGCGATAGTGATTGCGCCATCAGCTGCAATGTTACCCGCTTTTTTAGCCGCTTTAGCTTGACCAGATTTACGAAGGTTATCAATCGCTAATTCGATGTCACCATTCGCTTCTGTTAGTGCTTTTTTACATTCCATCATTGCAAGACCAGTACGATCGCGCAATTCTTTAACCATGCTTGCTGTAACTGCAGTCATGTCAATCTCCTAAATACGGTAGAAAATGAATTCTTTTTAGAACAGAAACGGCCCAGAGCTGTCTCTTGGGCCGTCTGCATACATGACGCTTACTTTGCCACCATCACATGTCGCAAAAATGACAAGCTTACGTCAAACGCATTAAGCCTCAGGAGCTTCTTTAGCTTCTTCAACTTTAGCTTGTGCATTTGCTTGTGATTGAGCATATTCTTTACCAGCAAGAATCGCATCAGCCATAGCAGAAGCATACAAAGTAACTGCACGGATCGCATCGTCATTACCCGGAATAACGTAGTCTACGTTGTCTGGGTTAGAGTTTGTATCAACGATACCAATTACAGGAATACCAAGGTTTTTAGCTTCTTTAATTGCAATTGCTTCGTGATCAACGTCGATTACGAATAATGCGTCAGGTAAACCACCCATGTTTTTAACGCCGCCTAAAGCGCGTTCAAGTTTTTCCATCTCACGAGTACGCTCTAAAGCTTCACGTTTAGTAAGCTTAGCGAAAGTACCATCTTGAGATTGAGTTTGAAGGTCTTTAAGACGGTTGATAGATTGGCGAAGTGTTTTCCAGTTCGTCAACATACCACCTAACCAACGGTGATCAACATATGGTTGACCAGCACGTTGTGCTTGTTCACGGATGATGTTAGAAGCAGCACGTTTCGTACCAACAAACAATACTTTATTCTTTTTGCTAGCAAGGTTGTTAACAAAGTTCAAAGCATCATTTAACGCAGGAACAGTGTGCTCAAGGTTGATGATGTGAATTTTGTTACGCGCACCAAAGATGTATTGACGCATCTTTGGGTTCCAGAAACGTGTTTGGTGACCGAAGTGTGCGCCTGCTTGAAGAAGGTCGCGCATGCTTACGTTGTAATCTGCCATTTTCTTTACCTTAAAGTTTGGGTTAGGCCTCCATATATCCGCATCCTCCACCCTAACGGGCACCCAGAGAAATGTGTCGATATATGTGCGGATTTTATTGCCCCATCGCACAAAGCCCGTGAAATTTATTCACGAAAAAGCATTTGATAAAATGGGCGGCTATTTATACCATAGTCACACACAAATTTCCAAAAGTTTTTAGAGATCATGAACAGTACTTACGAAGCACCCCGTCGACTCATCAAAAGCGCTGAAGACATCGAAAAGATGCGTGTGGCTGGACGACTGGCGGCTGAAGTCTTGGATATGATCAAGCCACATATTAAACCAGGTGTGACTACACTTGAGTTAGATACGATTTGTCACGATTATATTGTCAATAAACAAGACGCGATTCCAGCATGTTTAGGTTACGGTGCAGCGCCGGGTCGCCCTGCGTTCCAACATGTGATTTGTACTTCTGTAAACCATGTGGTCTGTCACGGCATTCCTTCAGATGCAAAAGTGTTGAAAAAAGGTGATATTTTAAATATTGATGTGACGGTCATTAAAGATGGTTTCCACGGCGATACCAACATGATGTACATCGTGGGTGGCGAAACTTCTATTCTTGCGAATCGTTTATGTAAAGTAGCTCAAGAAGCAATGTACCGTGGAATAGCAACAGTGAAGCCGGGTTCAACCATTGGCGACATTGGTCACGCCATTCAACAATATGTCGAATCGGAACGTTTTGGTGTCGTGCGTGAATACTGTGGTCACGGTATTGGGACTGTGTTCCATGACGAACCTCAAGTCTTACACTATGGTCAACCAAACTCAGGCATGATTTTAGAAGAAGGCATGACCTTTACCATTGAGCCAATGGTCAATGGTGGTGACTGGAAAACTAAATTACTGGGGGATAAATGGACGGTAGTGACCAAAGACCATAGTTTGTCTGCACAGTATGAACATACGTTGTTGGTCACTAAAAATGGGGTTGAAGTGTTAACTGCACGTCCTGAAGAAGATTTATCACGTTTTCAGTCTTAATTGCTGTCATTGGCATGAAATATGATGCCATCTGTCAAAAAGACCACCTACTGGTGGTCTTTTTTATGACTAAGCAAATATTGGATGTGAAATTTATTCTTTATTTTACAAACATCTATAATCAAAAAATACTCAACAGTAGCGCTCTATTATATTCATTCATCTGTAACAAAGATTGCAAGCTAGTAACACGATCACACAAAACAGGTTTTGACATTCACAAATGTCAAAAACACATGTCCTTCAAAAACAACAGCTTTATCGTAGCAGCAACCTTAATAATACGCTCTATAAAAACGAATAGCTAATTTGGACATGGAGTCCCAGAATGAAAAAAACATTGCTTTGTGTAGCAACGTCTATTGCTGCCTTGCCTATGCTCACACATGCAGATTCACCTTATTTTAGTCTACAAGATGGTGATGGATTTAAACGCTTTTCTGTATCGGTCGGTGCTTTACACGTCATGCCACAAGGTAAAGCTCAACCCTTCCGAGTTAACACATCAGTTAAAGAAGGCGAAGTAGCCAAAAATGGTGACATTAAAGTCGACACCGTCTTAAATAATCTAAATGAAGATGTTGACCAAAGATTATTAGCCGATGCACTCAAAGTATTGGGGTTTGTAACAGGGGGGAATCTCAGTTCAGGTTTAAGTGGTTCATCCACTATAAGCGGCCTCGAAAGCTGGGATAACCCAGGTACGGGTTTAGAAGCCGATGATGTCACAACCCTTGGCATCATGACCAACTACTTTTTTACCGATAATATTTCCTTCGAGATGAAAGCTGGTATTCCGCCTAAAGTCGACTTACAAGGCAAAGGAAAAATTTATGCACCCTTCGCCGCAGTTGCGACTCCACAAATTGGCGACCTCCCCTTAGAATTTTTAAATATTGACTTAAAAAATAATATTTTCATTACCGACTTAGAAGCACATGGCCCTGCGGCATCTGCACGAGCGTGGACACCTGCTTTCGAGTTCCAATATCACTTTGGTAAAACAGGTGTGAATAAATTCCGCCCCTATGTCGGTGTTGGAATGATGTATGCCTACTTCAATGAGCTAGAAATTAACCCACAAACTGAAAAAGACTTGATTGCAGCAGGTCATATGATTGCCAATATTAAAGAAGGAAATGCTGGTGCATCACTTGAAGGGAAAAAGAGTTCAGCCAATCCCAAAGTTAAGCTAGAAGCAACCGATGCCTTCGCCCCTATTGCAACCGTCGGTTTCACCTATGACTTTAACGATAAATGGTTTGCTGTCGGCTCGGTGTCCTATGCTCATCTTAAAAATGAAACCACGATTACCGTCAAAGATGCTACGCACGGTGAACTAATCAAATCCACAGCTGATATTGAAATCAACCCAATTCTGGCTTATGCAGGTGTCGGCTACCGGTTCTAAGCTTCAAACAACTACCAAAAAGACGACACCAAGTCGTCTTTTTTCATGAATATTCATTGTTTTTATTGATCAAATAGTCAATTTTTTATCATCGCTTTCAGCAAATAATTCACTTAATATAGCGAACTCTAAGCTCATTTTTTGGTTGAAATATGTCAGAAACTCGTTTTTCCAAACCGCTGATTTATATGCTCATTGGAAGTGCAATAATTCTGGCATTATCACTGGGTGTCCGACATGGCTTTGGACTCTACCTTGTGCCTATGAGTGATGAGTTTGGCTGGGGACATAATGTTTTTAGTCTAGCGATTGCGATGCAAAACCTGATTTGGGGCGCTGCGCAGCCCTTTACAGGTGCATTAGCAGATAAATATGGCTCTAAGATCGTGGTTGCAGTCGGTGGTGTGTTGTATACCATCGGTTTGCTGCTCATGGCAGTCAGCTCAACGGGTTGGTTACTCAACTTAAGTGTCGGTCTTATTTTGGGCCTAGCATTATCTGCGACCTCTTTTTCTGTATTGTTATCCGCGGTGGGTCGTGCTGCACCGCCTGAAAAACGTAGCCTTGCTATGGGTATTGCCAGTGCAGCGGGTTCTTTTGGGCAGTTCATTATGCTGCCGTCAACCTTACTGCTGTTACAAAACTTTGGCTGGTCTGCGGCGTTGGTCGTTAGTGCACTTTTAATTGCGATGATTGTTCCTCTGGCTTGGATGCTCAAAGCTCCCGCCTTTGTTGTACCGAATGCGTCAACCAACCAAGTTCAGCTCAGCTTTAAAGATATATTAGTCATTGCGAAAAATCATAAACCATTTTGGTTTTTATCTCTCGGTTTTTTGGTCTGTGGCTTCCAAGTGGTCTTTATAGGTATCCATTTACCTGGCTATTTGATTGACCATGGTTTTAATGCAACTACAGGAACTGTTTTCTTAGCGCTGGTCGGTTTATTTAATATCGTTGGCACCTACACTGCGGGTTGGCTAGGTGGCAAATATTCTAAACCAAAGTTACTGATGGGCTTATATGGACTCAGAGGCATTGCCATTATTGCCTTTTTGATGCTCCCACTCAGCACAGTCACCATCTATAGCTTTGGTGTAGTGATGGGTTTATTATGGTTATCTACAGTGCCTTTGACCAACGGTATTGTGGCTAATATGTTTGGTATTAAATACCTCAGCATGCTGAGTGGCATCGTGTTCTTTACTCATCAAGTCGGTTCATTTTTCGGTGGATGGCTAGGTGGTGTGAACCATGACGTGACAGGTAATTATGACTTGATTTGGCTGTTCTCTATCATTCTGAGTGTTTTTGGCGTACTGGTACATTTCTTTGTCGATGAAAAGGCGGTTGTCCATGACTAATTCATTTTTATGGCTCAAGTGTGGTATCGGCATTAGCATCTTTGCTTTGTTTGCTCTGGCGATTAGCCTTTGGCTGAATACGCCTGACCTATTTGAATATTTTAATCAGGCATTTTGCGCACATTAAATCTGCATATTTTGAGCTCGATATTTCATTATAAAAGAAAAGCAATATAATCATCAGCTTAGTTTTTTTTAAATTTTTTCATAAGTTTAGAACTTCTTTTAATTTTAAGATTACACATATTTTGATTACATTTTCTCTAGACCCTATATCTAGAGAAAATAATCAAAATGACCGCATTAACTCAACTTTCACAAGCGATTCATGATGCCCCGCGTTGGCATCAACCTGAACAATTTCAAAATCCAGAAGAAATACAAATTATCCCACTGGCAGAAGAAGCCTTAGGTGCTGTGGTCTTTGGTTTAGATGCCCGTAAAGCCCAAGCAGGAGAAACCATTTATCGCTTAAAACAAGCTTTGGCCGAACATCTGATTTTAATTTTTAAGAACCAAACTCTGGATGATCTGCAATATTTAGCCTTTGCCAGCTATTTTGGTTCTATTTTCCGTCCAAGTGCAGACAATCCTGTGCTGGCTAGTCAGTCTGACACTGGTGTTCCACCCGATGTGGTTCCTGTTTCCAATGCGGTCGGTCAAGGCGACTATACTGGTCATGGCGAACTCACCCCACATGCCGATCACCAGTGGACACCTCTTCCCTCTTTTGGCTCTCTGCTCTATGCCCTTGAGCTTCCTCAAGACGGTGGACAAACCTCTTGGTTCAATACCATCAAAGCCTATGATGCGCTTCCCTATGACGTCAAAAAGCAGATCGACCAGCTACAGCTGATTACTTATAACCCATTCGTCCGTGCGCAAAGTAATACAGGCAATACGGGTTATGGAGACAGCCCTTATTATCGCTTTAAAGATCAACCCATTTTAGGTCATGCCTATCCGCATCCCTTAGTCCGCACACATCCAGAATCTGGGCGTAAAGCACTTTGGCTCAATACCCGTTCGGAAGTTGAATTACTCAATATCGATGATAGCGAAGGCAGTGAACTGATTGCTGCCCTCCGTGCGCACATCCTCAAACCTGAGTTTCGTTATGAACATCACTGGGAAACTGGAGATATTGTCTTTTGGGACAATCAGGTGACACTACATTCACGTCGTCCCTTCCCTGTCGATCAACGTCGCTTACTCAAACGTATTAGTCTTGCAGGTGGGCGTCCGTACTAGGTGATAAATAGAATGAATAATTCATTGGCATGACACCAAAATGTCACGATTGTTTTAGATAATCTGTTAAAAAACCAATAAAAAAAGCCCATCAAACAATGTACGATTGATCAGTAAATGCATTTCAATAGAAGGCACTTACTGTTGGGCTATTTTCAACGGAGTCTTACTGTTTTAAATCAAATTTATAAAGTTCATTCTGTTCTTTTGTTTAGCCAAAGAAAATGCCAGTCAGTTTCTTAACTGCCTGGCATTACAACTTTTAAGTGGGCTTTCTAGCTCTATGGCTTAAGCATTGCGTTTCGCAAAGTCATCCATAAAATTCACTAGCGCTTGAACGCCTTCTAGTGGAACCGCATTATAAATACTTGCGCGCATCCCACCAACTGAGCGGTGACCTGCAAGGTTCAACAAATGGTTTTCTTCTGCTTCTTTAAGGAAAAGTTTTTCCAAATCTGGATTCGCCAAAGTAAACGGCACATTCATAATTGAACGGTTTTGAACTGCAATTGGGTTCGCATAAAAATCACTTGCATCGATATAACCATAAAGCAGTTTCGCCTTTTCAAGGTTCACTTTATGAATCGCTTCAACACCACCTTGTTCAAGCAACCATTCAAACACCAGACCGGATAAGTACCATGCATAGGTCGACGGTGTATTCACCATCGAATCATTCTTCGCTTGTGAAGCGTATTTCAAAATGCTTGGAATTTCAGGTTTGGCTTGATCTAATAGATCCTCACGAACAATAACTAAGGTTAAACCCGCTGGGCCAATGTTCTTTTGCGCGCCTGCATAGATGATACCGAATTTAGTCACATCAACAGGTGCAGACAAAATACTTGAAGACAGGTCTGCAACCAATGGCGCATTGGTTTCTGGAATAGCCGAAAACTGAAGACCACCAATCGTTTCATTGTCTACATAATGCACATAAGCCGCATCTTGAGATAAGTTCCAAGTGCTTGAGTCTGCAATGGCAAGTTTTCCATCAATTTGCGTACCCGCTTCAATGACGTTGATATCGCCATAGCGCTGCGCTTCTTTCAGTGCTTTCTCAGACCAAATTCCAGTATGGATATAGTCCGCTTTGCTGTTTTTACCCAACAAATTTAAAGGAATCGCGGAGAACTGAAGTGAAGCACCACCTTGAAGGAACAAGACTTTATAGTTCTCTGGAATGTTCATGAGTTTACGTAAATCTGCTTCTGCTTTTTCTGCCACAGCGACATAGTCTTTACTACGGTGACTCATTTCCATGATGGAAAGACCCTTGCCTTGCCAATCAAGCATTTCAGCTTGTGCTTTTTCTAAAACGGCAGTAGGTAATGCAGCAGGACCAGCACAGAAGTTGTACGCGCGCATGATTTTTCCTTTCAAAGTGAAACACAATAAAATGATGGCATTTAACCACAGATAGTCAGTGCTTGCAGTAAATTCAACTGAAAATATTTCAATGTAATCTCACCTTTACAGTCAAAAACTCAATCAAGATCAACGATCCAGTTTTAACTCAGCACTCCTCAATCAATTACAGCAGCGCTTTCCCATTTACCTAAGCTCAAACGAAAGCATTCCCTTTGCTTAAAAATGTCGCTAATCTATTGATATACATTTGCAAATTAAACAATTCAGTAACTGAGTCAGCATTCAGAACAGTTAGATTATGCGTATAATGTGCAAAACATAGAAAAGAGTCGTGCTCATGCCACAAAGACTATTCAACATGCTTAATACACCAGCCAACAAATTCTTATTGCGTACATCACTGCCATCAATCTTGTCATTAAGCATGTTCGGTCTCAGTCTCGGAATCAGCTCGACAACTTTTGCCGCATCCATCAGCTATCAACAAGCTGAGCAAAGTGTGTTACAAGACTCATTTAGCACACAGGCCACCCAAGCCTTACAACAAGCCTCAAAACTAGAAGCTGAAGCGGTCAAAGGTTTGGGGCTACCCCGTATCGATCTGAACGTACGTGCTTATGCTTTTCATAATGAGCTCGATGTGCCTCTTGGTGCACTCAAAAATAATTTAGAACACACACTTTCTCAAAACATTAATGACCGTATAAATCAACAAAATTTACCACCTAATATTTCTGACCCTTTAAAAGAAGGTATTAATCAAACCATCCATAATGGTGTCGGGCTTATTCCAGACAACTCTCAAATTACCTTAGAAGATCAAGTCATACGCCCGACGATTTCTGCAATGATGCCGCTTTATACAGGTGGGTTAACCTCAAGTGCAAAACAAGTCGCCAATATCAAAGCAAAACGTAGCGAACTCAATACGAAACAACAGCAAGACCTACAACGCTTTGAGCTGATTCAAGCCTATTTCAATGTTCAACTGCAAAAACAGTTACTCGCGTCTAGCCAATATAATTGGCATGCGATGCAAAAACACTATGACAATGCACTTAAACTTGAACAACAGGGCTTTATTAGTAAAGGCCAGCGCATGCAATTTGAAGTGGCAAAAAACAATGCACAGCGCAGTGAACAAGCCAGTCAGGCCAATTTAAAAGCCAGTTTATTTCAACTGAATAACCTTTTGCAAAGCAGTCAAATTACTGAGCTCACCACACCACTCTTTATTAACAGTACCCAAAACCAAGATCTGAATACTCTACTCAGGTCATATGCAGATCAATCGGCTTTAGTACAAAAACTGCAAATGGACACTCAACTGGCACAAGCCAATGTCACCGCACACAACGCCGCCAAGAAACCACATATTTTTGCCTTTGGTGAATACAGTCTGGACGATAAAAATAACTGGATCGTTGGCTTAGCCGCACAGTACAATCTGTTCTCAGGCATTGATAAAAACAAAAATGTCCAAGCAGCAGAGTTACAACGCTACGCTTCTGAACTGATGACAGCACGGACTAAACAAGAAATTGAAAATGTGATTTATAAATCGTATAGCGAAGCCACCACAGCGCAGCAAAGTGATCTATTGTTACAGCAAAATATAAAAGCAGCGCAAGAAAATTTACGTATACAAGAACTGTCCTTTAAAGAAGATATGGGAACAGCGACCCAAGTGATCGATGCACAAAATATGCTCAGTGCTTTAAAAGCAGAAACCGCACTGAATGCCTATAAATATGTCATGTCACTGGCGACGCTTCTACAAAGTCATGGTTCGATCCATCAGTTCCAAACCTATCTTCTGCAACCCAATACGCGATTTATTCGTTAATTCTTTGATGAGAGCCATTTAATGAATCAAGATCAAAACCAATCTGATCCGCAAAAACCTGAAAAACAAGAAGATCAAGCGGTGCCATCAACAGAGGAATTAACCACAAATGATACTCAAGAGCAGGTACAAGCTGAGACCGAACAGACTAAGCCAGCATCAGCCAATACAAACACCGAGCAAAAGTCCAAAGCAATCAAGCTGATTGGGGGGCTTGCTCTCATCATTCTATTCATCGTGATTGCTTTTGGACTGTGGAAGGCCTATCAACCCAAAACGGTTGAAATCCAAGGTCGGGTTGAGGCAGAAACGATCCATGTTAGCACCAAAGTGCCGAGTCGAATTGATGAGATTTATGTACATGACGGACAGAAGATCAGCAAAAACCAAGAACTAGTTCGACTGTATAGCCCAGAAGTCGATGCCAAAAAACAGCAAGCATTGGCCAGCTTACAGGCTGCTTTAGCACTCCAGTCCACCGCTGACCGTGGCTCTCAGGAAGAAAATATTGCGAGTTTATACGCCAACTGGCAAGCACTGAAAGCACAGCAAACTTTGGCACAAACCACCTATCAACGTGGTGCAAACTTGTACCAACAAGGTGTCATCTCACGCCAACGTCGCGATGAAATGCATGCTGCGGCGCAATCAGCTGCTCAAATGACAGAAGCGGCATATCAACAATATGCTCGGGCTGAACGTGGCAGCACTCCACAACAAAAAAGTTCAGCAGATGCGCAAGTGCAAATTGCAAAAGCAGCTGTTGCTGAAGTCAATGCGCTTGAAGCTGAAACCAAACTACTCTCGCCCATTGACGGTACCGTCTCTAAAACTTATGGCAAACCCTCTGAATTGGTAGCGATGGGGGTACCGATTGTGAGTATTATTCAAGATCGCGAGCTTTGGGTATCACTGAATATTCGTGAAGACCAATACGCCAACATCTATAAAGCAAAACAAATTGAAGGCTTTATTCCAGCCTTAAACCTGAATACCAACTTTAATATTAAGAATATTGATGCCGAAGGCGAATTTGCCACCATTAAGACCACACGCCAAACAGGAGGCTATGACATTCGTAGCTTTAAAGTTCATTTGACGCCTGCGCAAGCCATTCCAGACCTAAAAGTTGGCATGAGTGTGTTGTTTAAAGTCAAAGAGATCAAATAATGCTAAGCGGGCTACTGCGGGAACTGAACTATTTACTGAAGCATAAGTGGGATCTATGTTTAGTCACGCTTGCCCCACTGTTTATTATCGTGCTGTTTTCCAGCATGTTTGCCCAAGGTAAACCCGAACATTTGCCTATTGCGATTATTGATCAGGACCAAAGCGAGCTCAGCCAAAACATACAGCGCTACTTAAAACTCAACCATACTTTAGATGTCGTCATCGTCAGTGATCAAAATACCGAAGTTGAAAAGTTGCTGAACCAAACCAAAGTTTGGGGTTACGTCAGTATTCCCAATGGCGCCGAACAACGTTTTGTTCAAGCTAAAGATGCTGAAATCAGCATCGCCTATAACCAAAGTTACTTTAGTGTGGGTAACACCATTTCATCAGCCATGTTACTCAGCACAGTTGAAGCCATGGCAGACTATGCTGGTGAAAGCTATTTAAAAAATACTATTCCTTATTTAGATGTGCCTACGCCACACGTTAAAATTTCGACCTTATACAATCCAAATTTGAGTTATGAGTTCTATTTAGAACCCTTTATGATTCCTGCAATTTTGCATTTACTACTCTGCTGCTGTGTCGCATTTTCAGTCGGTCAAGAATTTAAGTTTCATACAGCGCAAAATTGGCTAAACAACCAATCTGCTTTTAAAGCCATCCTCACTAAAAACCTGACCTATGTACTTATTTTTTGCTTGTGGACATGGGCGTGGATGTTTTGGCTGATTGAGATTCGCGGTTGGTTTGTTGCAGGTCAACTTTGGTTGATCATGTTGGCACAGCTTTTATTTTATAGTGCCTATGCCTTGATCAGTAGTACCATTGTTTTAGCCACCAATAACTTATCCAAAACCTTTGGTTTAATTGCTGTGTACGGCGGCTCATCACTCAGTTTTGCAGGAGTGACCCTCCCCTTAAATAACGCACCACTATTTACCAAATTTTGGGCCAATATTATTCCTTACACACCTTATGCCAAACTACAAACCGAACAATGGGTCATTGGTAGCCCAATCAGTTCATCGCTGTTGCCTTTACTCATACTTATCCTCTATGTGGTCTTTTACGCTGTGACCTCTGTCCTGCTGCTCAAAAAAAGAATCAAAGGAGCAGTATCATGAAGTCATTTTTGCACTATTACTTCAAGACATTTAAAGACATTATCGCCAATCAGTCGATTTTAACCACGCTCATCCTCTCGGTGATTTTCTATAGTGTTTTCTATCCGACTGCCTACAAAGCACAGCAAGCAGAAGCTTTGCCCATTGTGATTGTGGATGAAGAACAAAGTATCGTGACCAATAACATCATTCAGCAAGTTTCGCTCAGTCCAAATGTTGAAGTGAAGGCTGTGACGGGCAATTTCCTCGATGCTGAAAATATGATTAAACAACAGCAAGCCGATGGTATTTTGCTCTTACCCGAAAATCTTTCCAATAGTCTTCGGCATGGCGAAGTCGGTGGGATTGGGCTCTATCTCAGCGCGGCAAACTTTTTAAAAACCAAGCAAATTGGACTAGGTCTGGCCACCTCAATTGAAAATGCTGTACGCGAGCATGTGGAAAAATTTGGCAATATTTCGCACTTTTCTCCAGCTATTTCCATTCATCAAACACCGCTTTTTAACACCATGTCAGGTTATGGCAGTTATATTTTCCCCGCTATTGCTCCGCTGATTATTCATCAAACCATCGTGCTCGGTTTAGGGATGTTATTGGCCGGATACCGCGAACAGAAATGGCGACCAACGACGACAGAATTTTTTGCGATTTTTTGCGCCATTCTGACCATTGGTATGCTCGGTTGTTTATATTTATTTGGCTTTATTTATTGGTTAAATGACTACCCACATGGAGGAAATTTTAGTGGCATGTTACTGGCCGTACCGATTTTTATAGGCTGTATCGCGGCTTTAGGCATGTTGATTTCAACATTTTTCGATATGCCTGAACGTGCAGGACATGTCATTGTATTTACCTCTATTCCGCTATTTCTACTTTCAGGAACAGCATGGCCACACGCCGCAATGCCCGCTTGGATGCAATACTTGGGCAATGTTTTGCCATCGACCCAAGGGATTCAAATGTTTATTCAACTGAACCAAATGGGAGTACCAACTGCACTTATTCTGCCGAAACTACTCTATCTCTTTGTGTTTGGTATAGCTTGCGCAGCATTTTCTTATTGGCGTCTCAAGCATCGCTAAATTTTAGAACGTATTGATAGCAATCCTACCTATTTAATCCGTTGAAGCCCCATAAAGTTTGACATCAAAGCTGCGAATTTTTGTGCTTCCGCCTGCTTTGTCAAAACCAACATCGTATTGAACTAGGTTTTTATTGCTATAAGCATACTCATAGGTAACTGCATACAAACTTGGTTTTTCTGTCGATTTTTCAATATGTTTCGATACAATTTTTTGAGTCGTAATGGCTTGTTTAGGAATCGACTTTGCAAATTTTCGCATGTCTTTTTCATGAGTTTTAAATTCACGCTGTAACTCTGGCTCAAAATAAGTATAGAGCTGCGGAAAATCACCCTGAGTAAAGGCTTGATAAGCTTGCTGAGCCACTTTCTCTTGAGCAGGACTCGGATTTGGGATCGAATCCAATGCCTGTTGTCCCAATTTATCACACGCTGTTAAAGCCAACGCACAACTCAAAACCAGTAATTTTGCTTTCATAAAATCTTTTCCACCACTAGGTCATCGCCAATATGAAAAAGGACGCCGAAGCGCCCTTTTCTTTTTCATTCAGTTAGTCTTCGTTCGATGTATTGGTATCTGTTGTATTTTCAGATGCATCTACATTTACTTCGTCAACCACAGTTTCTTCAGTTGTTTCAATAGAAGCATCTAAAATATCATCTTCGACTTCAACTGCTTCAACAGCAACGACACCGACCAAGATTTCTTCATTACCTAAACGAATCAGACGTACACCTTGTGCATTACGCCCTGTTCTAGCAACTTCAGAAGCACGAGTACGAACTAAAGTACCGCCATCAGAAATCAACATCAACTCTTTAGATTCATCAATTGCAACCGCACCGACCAACTCACCGTTACGTTCTGATGTTTTGATAGCAATAACACCTTTACCACCACGTTTCTTGGTTGGGAAGTCATCAACTGGCGTACGTTTACCATAACCATTTGCAGAAGCACACAGTACTTCTCCAGTTTCAGGTACAACAACTAATGAAACAATACGGCTCGCCACATTTAAATCAGAAGATTCTTCATCATCTGAATCTGTATCAGTTTCAACATCATCTTCGGCCTGAGCTGCAGCTAAAGTGACACGCATACCACGCACCCCTTTTGCAGTACGTCCCATCACACGTGCATCAGTTTCAGAGAAGCGAATTGCTTTACCTTCATTTGAGAACAACATGATTTGCTGTTCGCCATCGGTGATTGCAACACCAATCAAGGTATCTTCTTCTTTTAGCTCAATTGCACGTAAGCCATTTGAACGAACATTACTAAATTGTTCTAATTCAACACGCTTGACTGTACCAGATGCTGTTGCCATAAATACAAAGAAATTCTTACGCATTTTCTCTGCAAGATCAGCAAATTCAACAACCGTTTCATTGTCTAAATCAGTTGTTGAAAGCTCAACACCCAACTCTTTCAATTGCTTACGTAATGCATCAGAGAGTTCATCAGCATCTTCAGCCAACTCATCGAATGAAGCTTTTAACGCTTCATAATGCGCGTCGATAATACTATTTTCACGTAATGTCGCGACATTGCTACGCACGAAGTTTTTGAACTCAGCTAAGCGTTCTTTAAATTTCTTCGGTGCATCAATCATCGGAAGAATTGCTGTGATTGTCTCATCGGCATCCAGTGGCAATAAGTTCACCATTGGACGACCTTTTGAACCACGCGACGCTTGAGGCACTTCAAACACTTTCAGGCGATAGACTTTACCAACATTGGTAAAGCACAGAACTGTGGCATGGTTAGAGGTCACAATCAAATGCTGGATGTAGTCATCTTCTTTCATCGAGGTCGCAGATTTACCGCGTCCACCACGACGCTGCGCAGCATAGTCTGAAAGTGGTTGAGTTTTCGCATAACCTGTTTTTGAAACAGTCAGTACCACTTGCTCTTCAGGAATTAAATCTTCACGCGAGAAGTCAATACGAGACTCAACAATTGCGGTACGACGAGCATCACCATATTGTTGCAAAATTAAAGCTAATTCTTCTTTAATCACACCCATCAATAAATTGAAGTCATTGAGAATCGCAGTGAGTTCAGTAATTTGACCTAAAATTTCGGTATATTCAGCTTGCAACTTGTCTTGTTCAAGACCCGTTAAACGGTGCAAACGAAGCTCAAGAATCGCACCCACTTGCGCAGGCGATAAACGATATATCTGACCATCTAAACCAAACGGACGGCTTGGATCTTCACCTTCAATTTCATCTGGACGTACAGAAACAGAACCTGCTTTTTCGAGCAGCGCAATTACATTGCCTGCTGCCCACTCACCTGCTTGTAAACGTTCACGCGCCTCAGCCGGGTTTGCAGAAGTTTTAATGGTTTCAATGATCGCATCAATATTTGCTAATGCTACCGTCAAACCTTCTAAAATATGGCCACGTTCACGTGCTTTACGCAACTCAAACATGGTACGACGCGTTACCACTTCTTGGCGGTGACGAATAAATGCCGCAACAATGTCTTTCAAGTTCATTAACTTTGGCTGGCCGTTGTCTAAGCACACCATATTAATGCTGAAAGAGTTTTCCAACTGCGTGTTTTGGAATAAGTTATTCACCACAACTTCAGCGTTTTCACCACGCTTTAAGTCAATGGCAATACGCATCCCATCTTTGTCAGATTCGTCACGTAGCTCAGAAATACCTTCCAGTTTTTTCTCTTTCACCAACTCAGCGATACGTTCAATGGTTTTCGCTTTGTTGACTTGATATGGAATTTCTGTGAAAACGATCGTGGTACGACCTGTTTTTTGGTCTTCTTCAAAGTGGTATTTACCACGAATATGCAAACGACCTTTACCCGTACGGTAAGCATCAACAATGCCCGCTTTACCGTAAATAATGCCACCTGTAGGAAAGTCTGGACCCGAAATATATTCCATCAATCCTTCAATTGAAATATTTGGGTTTTCAGCATAGGCCAAACAAGCGTTCACGACTTCAGTCATGTTGTGCGGCGCCATATTGGTCGCCATACCCACAGCAATACCTGTAGTACCGTTAATCAGTAAGTTGGGAATACGCGTTGGCATCACTTGCGGAATACGTTCAGAGCCGTCGTAGTTGTCTTCCCAATCCACCGTATCTTTTTCAAGATCGGCCAGAATTTCATGAGTCAACTTACGCATACGAACTTCGGTATAACGCATCGCAGCTGCGCTATCGCCATCGACCGAACCAAAGTTCCCCTGACCATCAACCAATTGATAACGCAAGCTAAAGTCTTGAGCCATACGAACAATGGTTTCATAAACAGCAGAATCACCGTGTGGGTGATATTTACCGATCACATCACCAACCACGCGGGCAGACTTTTTATAAGCTTTGTTGTAGTCATTACCCAATTCGTGCATTGCATAAAGCACACGACGATGAACAGGTTTTAGACCATCTCGAACATCTGGCAAAGCACGAGAAACAATCACGCTCATTGCATAGTCAAGATACGAGTTCTTGAGTTCATCCTCAATCGCAATCGGTCTGATTTCCGATACGCTCATGCATACTCCTTATTCTACAAACGTAAAACCGCTTGCATTTATATGTCGTAAAACTTGCAAAATTATTAGTTCAAAATACTGAACTAAAAACTGAAATATAGCCGTAAATTATAGCATAAACACTCTGATTTTTGTGTCACGTCACCACAGTTAATCTCGTTAATTTTCTTTAATTTAGGGGTTATTTTTTACACATGTATAGGATGAACATTTACAGCTCTATCACATTCCCTATCAGCTTTGCGTAAAATGCAAAAAAGCCCTCATTTTTGAGAGCTTTAAGCCATGTCTTGCCTATCTTTGGACTTACTGATCGACCTCTTGCTTATCGCACCGCATAATATGAAATGCCACCATAAACAAGCCCAATATTAAAGGAAACTCATATAGCTCCTCCATAAGGTCTTTATAGGCAATCTGATGTAAGAAAATTCCACCATAAATGCGACTGTGTTCAATGCCGTCAGAAACAATCAAACCAAACACCGTGAGCAGCATTGCCCAAGCAGGTATCGCAATATTCTTCATTTTTATCGCAATCTCATGGCGCAATGGTTTAACCAACAACATAAACACGACTGAACCAATCAAAACCACCGAGATGCCACGAAAATATACTTTTGGGACTTCAGGGAAATAGTCTCTACCCCAACTGGTGCTACGCCCAAATAAAAGCAACCACCACAGTACAGCCCAGATCCAAAAATACTTTTTACTCTCAGGCAGACGCATTGGTTGCATGTAAAAATAGCTAAATACAGCAAATATCAATAAAAGTAACGCTTGAATATTTTCCACGCCGCGTACAACAGCACCACCTAAAAGTGGAAACTGTAGATCAGCTAAAAATGGAAAAATTAAACACAGAACAGCAAGGATCAGAACAGACCAAGATACGCGAGTATCAATCAGCAAGATTACAACTCCCAACTTAACAAAAAAAGTTTTATGTAAGTTAAGCTTAAAAATGGATGGCAAATAGTATCATAAATCTGAATATTCAGATGCACACTCAACTTAAGAAATGCTTAAATTTTCATTATTATTTGCAGAATACAATGATTTAAAATAACAAAATAAATATCGAGTGATTTGATTTCTTATAATATTGAGAATGATTTACGCGCATAAAAAAACGCTCCTGCACATGGTAGTTAAGCATTGCTTAAACTGCTTGCACAAAAGCGTTTTTTTGAAACGTTGTCAGGAATTAGATTTTAGATACTAACTCTGGAACAACGGTATTCAAATCACCTACTAACCAGTAATCTGCTACTGCATTGATAGGTGCTTCTTCGTCTTTGTTGATCGCAACGATCACTTTAGAGTCTTTCATACCTGCCAAGTGCTGGATCGCACCAGAGATACCTACAGCGATATACAGATCAGGAGCAACAATTTTACCTGTTTGGCCTACTTGCATGTCGTTTGGAACGAAGCCAGCGTCAACCGCAGCACGTGATGCACCTTGAGCGGCGCCCAATTTGTCAGCCAACGGATCAAGAACAGTATGGTAGTTCTCACCTGAACCCACACCACGACCACCTGAAACCACGATACGCGCAGCAGTTAATTCTGGGCGTTCAGATTTTACGATCTCTTCAGCAACAAACTTAGAGATACCAGCATCTTTTGCTTCGCTTACAGCGTCAACCGCAGCAGAACCACCTTCAGCAGCGACAGGGTCAAATGCTGTACCACGTACAGTACCAACAATGATTGCTTCATCAGACTGAACTGTTGCAATCGCGTTACCCGCATAGATTGGACGCTTGAACGTATTTGCAGATTCAACAGCAATGATGTCTGTAATCATGCTGACATCAAGAAGTGCAGCCACACGTGGAAGAATATTCTTACCCGTTGTAGTTGATGCAGCCAATACGTGTTTGAAACCACCTTTAGCAATATCTGCAACCAAAGCTGCAACGTTTTCAGCCAATTGGTTTGCGTAAACTGCGTTGTCAGCAAGTAATACTTTGCTTACACCCGCAACTTTTGCAGCAGCATCAGCAACAGCTTGAGCGCCAGAACCAGCAACTAATACAGTGATATCACCACCGATTTTTTGAGCTGCAGCAACAACGTTTAAAGTTGCACCATTTAGTGCTTTGTTGTCGTGCTCAGCGATAACTAAAATACTCATGATTTTATCCTTCTGTATTAGATCACTTTCGCTTCATTTTTTAGTTTTTCTACAAGTTCGTCTACAGACTTCACTTGTACGCCAGCTTTACGTTCAGCAGGCGCTTCAACTTTAACTGTTTTAAGTTTAGTTGTTGTAGAAACACCAAAATCAGCAGGAGACTTCGTATCCAACGGTTTTTTACGCGCTTTCATGATGTTTGGAAGAGCAGCATAACGTGGCTCGTTCAAACGTAAGTCAGTGGTGATGATCGCTGGAAGTGCAAGTTCAACAGTTTGTAAACCACCGTCGATTTCACGAGTTACTTGTACTTTGTCGCCATCAACTTTAACTTCAGAAGCAAAAGTACCTTGACCTGCACCTAGAAGTGCACCAAGCATTTGGCCGACTTGGTTAGAGTCATCATCAATTGCTTGCTTACCAAGAAGAATCAACTGAGGTTGTTCAGCGTCAACAACGCCTTTCAACACTTTCGCAATTTCTAAAGCACCTAGTTGGCTGTCATCAGCTTCAACTAAAATACCGCGGTCAGCACCAAGCGCCATTGCAGAACGAATTTGCTCTTGCGCTTCTTTAGGACCAATAGAAACAACGATGATTTCTGAAACAGTTCCTTTTTCTTTTAAGCGAACCGCTTCTTCCACTGCGATTTCACAGAATGGGTTAATTGACATTTTAACGTTGGTTAAGTCAACACCACTGTTGTCCGGCTTAACGCGAACTTTAACGTTGGCATCAACCACACGTTTTACAGCAACAAGAGCCTTCATGTAATCCTCGGCTGTTTTAGCAAATGTAAATGTTGAGAAAAGTTAGTTTAACTCTTCACTTAAATTTTTTTAGGTGCCCTATCTTGCAATGTGTACGGCATTTCGGTCAAGTCACAATTCACCAAAGAGCTGTAAAAATGCGTAAATTTAGCTGAACGACGCGTTCATACTTTTTTGTACGCACTATATTTGCACAAAATCGCACTCAGATTAAGTTATGATTTTTATTATATTTTTATCTGATTTACATTATTCAAAGATTTGATTTCTTTTCTCTAATATTCACTATGAAATAGATGATTGACTGTCTGTTCACATCTTTATCAGGCTTCACAAATCTGTCATTTAAGATAGATCACACAGCCTTAGATTCAAATACTCATTATTCTAGACATACGATGACACAATATTGCTGCTTTATTAGGCGATCTTAAAAACTTCCTCAAAAAAAAGCATGCCATTCTGACATGCTTTTCTGAGTTTAATTGGCAATCAGCCATGTCGCGGCCAATGCCAACAGCCCACCTGAAGTGCCATCAATCCATTTTTGCTTACGTTCATCTATTGGGGCCTTCTGTGTCAGTTTTGCAAAAACCAGACTCAAACTACAGTAGACCACAAAAATCATCGCGATAAAGAGTAAAGATAAAATCAAACCTTGACTGACAGTGTTGGCAGATTTATCGATAAATTGCGGCAAGATTGCAAAATAGATAAGCATACCTTTAGGATTTAATAGTGCGGTAAAAAAGCCTTTTTTGATCGGGTTATTTTCCGTTTTTCGGTCTAGTTGCAATTTTTTAGTGCTAAAAACCGACTTTAATAAACCAAAGGCCAAATACAACAAATATGCAATACCCAGCCAGCGGATGGTTTCAAACAAAAGCGGGAAAGACACAATAATGGCAGCAATACCCAAAGCCACTAAAATTGAATGTAGTAAATAGCCTGTACATACGCCGATAGTCGCCATCATGCCTGCTTTTGCATCTTTGCCCATAACTTGAGACAGAATAAATAACATATCTGGCCCAGGTGTAAAAATTAGTGGCAGCACGGTCAGTGCAAAGAGTACATATACAGACATTTCCTTTCCCCTTTCATCCATTAGAAAGTGAAAATTAGTATGTGCGAAATAATACAAAATTGGCTTTCAATTTATTCTATAATAAAACGTATTTTTCAAATTATATTCTAAGATATGAAACAATCACCAAAGTCTGTGCGCATAAAACTTGACCGTATTGATAAAAATATCATTCGCCACTTACAAGACAATGGCCGCATTCAAAATAATGACTTAGCACGAGAAATCGGTCTATCACCGTCTTCATGCCTAAGACGCGTCAAACTATTAGAAGAAGCGGGTGTTATTCAAAATTATACTACAGTGGTCGATCCACAAAAAATTGGCCTTCAACTGATTCTGTTCTCGCGTATTTGGCTAGTCGGTCAAGATGCCGAAACCATCGACACCTTTATTGAAGCCATGAAAGAGCTCCCTCAAGTCATGGAATGCTACATTATTTTAGGGGAATGCGATGCAATGCTGAAAGTTGTAGTACCTGATTTAGAAAGTTATCGCGAGTTCCAATCCACACATTTGACCAAAAAGAATGGCATTACCAGTGTCAAAACAGACTTGCCAAGTCAAATCATTAAACAAAGTTTCCAACTGCCGCTTGATGAAATCTAATGTCAGCGCATTTCAATTTTGCGATAGAAACGGCGCGTTTACGTCTAAGAGCTTGGCGCGCAGATGACTTTCCTGCATTTGCGCAGTTAAATGCCGATACTCAAGTGATGCGTTATTTTCCTAGACCACTCACGCAAACACAAAGCGATGCCCTTGTGCAAACGTTTCAGCAATTCATCAATCAAAATGGTTGGGGCTTTTGGGCAGTCGAACTGAAGCATAGTCAGGAGTTCATTGGATTTACAGGCTTACATGCTCAACCTGAGTGCTTTGATTTTTCACCCTGTGTCGAAATTGGTTGGCGATTGGACTCGAAGCTTTGGCATCAGGGTTATGCCACAGAAGCTGCACAGGCTTGCCTATATTTTGCTTTTTCGGTTTTAAAACTGGATGAAGTTGTTGCTTTTACCGCAGTTCAAAATAGGGATTCTGAAGCGGTAATGAAACGTCTCGGCATGCAACATTGTGGCTATTTTAATCATCCTAAACTCGATCAAAATAGCCCACTGCTTCGACATACACTCTATGCCATTAAGCCAACTGACTTTCTAAAAAATCACGATGAATATGACTTAAATCAATCAATTCATATTGTCCAAGATTAAAAATTTTCCAGACTTCAAGAAAGTCGTCTTTCAAATCAATGCTATTTGAGGGCTGTGCAGTCACTTGCCACTGTAAATCGGAAATCCATAAATAGTATTGTCCAGTCTCTGCATTCAAAGCCTGAACTTTACCTGCTGCATTGACGCCTTGAACAAATGCATTTTCAGGCAGTACAGGTTCAATATTGGCTAAACTAATTTCAACAAAGTGTTTGACCTGACGCAAACCATAGCCCGCAAAAATGTCTTTTTGCGCGGAGCTGAGTTGATCATACTTTGCTTGTATATCTGAAATCATATACTGACCTATTTTCACATTTGTCATCTTCAATATAAGCTTAAATCTACCGTTTCATTAAACTGGAATATTCAGCCCATCCTCTTTTAAGTTTATACTCTATTTTTTGCCGATTTATTATTCTACAAAAGTTCATAATCACACTTTTTCTAACAAAAGTGAGCGATGACTGCTGCTTATTAATCTAGTTGATTCAAGCAAGAGTAATTAAAGCAATAATAATGCCGAATCTCACAGACCGCCCTAGTGCGTACAATAGTTATCTACGGATGTGTTTCGCCGTTTGTTCTGACCTTTGGCATTTAACCTAAAACACAGCGCTATAGTGCATGCATTATGTGACACTATTTTTAAAATATGAATGAACTAAGTTTTCACCTTTTGCTGTGCTCGTGGATGTGTCTGATCATACACTTGAGCCAGCCTGTCAAAATCGACATGGGTATAAATTTGGGTGGTACTTAAGTTACTGTGGCCTAACATTTCCTGCACTGCACGCAAGTCACCACTGTTTGATAGCATGTGACTAGCAAAACAATGTCGGAGTAAATGCGGATGCAGATCGATATTTACACCTGCGCGCTGTGCCTGAAACTTGACCCGATTTTCAATCTGGCGCATCCCCAAAGGATTGCCCTTTTGAGTAATAAAAACTTGTGCATCGGGCACAAAATCACCATTCCACAGCGGGTAAATGCTCAACCATTTCATTACTGCATCTTTGGCTTTAGAACCAAAAGGCACAACCCGAGTTTTATTGCCCTTACCTGTAATACGCAGTAACTGTCGGTTAAAGTCGATATCTTTAATTCTTAAGCCGTGCACTTCCGCTAAGCGTAATCCACTAGCATAAAGTAGCTCAATCAAAGCTTTGTCTCGATACCACATTTGCTGTTCGACTTCTTTCTCAGGCAAAGCCTGATCCAAAATTTGATTGATGGTTTCAATGTCCACTAGCCCTGGTAAAGGGCGAGGTTTACGTTTGAGTTGAAAGTCATCGGCAGGATTAAAAGCCAAATGTTGCCCCTGCTCAGCCCATTTCATAAACTGACGAATAGAAGATAACATCCGCTGTAAACTACTGGAGCTCAACTGTTGATGTTCAACTTTTTGTGCAATAAATTCGCGTAAATCAGTGGCTTCAACATCACCCAACTCAAGCTTTTTCTGTTCACAAAATAGCAAAAAATCAGACACATCTCGTTCATAAGCCTGCAAAGTACGGGCAGACTGATTTTGTATTTCTCGTTGTTTTAACCACATCGCGAGCAGTTGCATCGGCTCAAAAGTCACAAGTCAGCCTCTATAGTTCTATTCTGTGGAAGATTGATTTTCTTTTGCATAGTAGCACTGTCTCAGCTCTTTATATGCCTATGTACATTTTTCATAAAAAAAGCACTGATGAATCAGTGCTTCTTGTGTGACGCTAAACTTAGTTTTGATAGTAACTCAGATCGATACGTCCTTCGTAGACATTTGAGGTTGGTCCCGTCATCCAAACCACATCACCTTCACGCCATTCAATATGCAACTTACCACCTGCGAGCTCAATCTCAACAGATGAATCGAGTAAACCACGGCGCATACCTGAAATCGCAGCCGCACAAGCTCCTGTTCCACAGGCCAAGGTTTCGCCTACACCCCGTTCAAACACACGTAAGCGCGCATGCTTTTCATCAATGATTTGCATAAACCCAGCATTCACACGCTGCGGAAAACGCTCATGCGATTCAACCTGAGGCCCTAGACGTGCAACTTCAGCTGTGATCACGTCGGGAACGATTGTAACTGCATGAGGGTTACCCATATTCACCACATCAATGGTCAATTGCTCATTGTTCGTCAAAGCAATGTCATACAATGCTTCAGGAGCATCCGCAATAAATGGAATTTCCTGTGGTAAGAACTTTGGATAACCCATATTCACACGTACCCAGCCATTTTGACCAAGTTCGGGTTCTACAATTCCAGCCTTGGTTTGTACTTTAATCTTGGTCTTTGTAGTGAGCTGACGCTCATGTACAAAACGCGCAAAGCAGCGCACGCCATTACCACATTGTTCAACTTCAGAACCATCGGCATTGAAAATTCGGTATTTGAAATCGACATTAGGTAAATCAGGTGGCTCAACTATCAACAACTGATCAAAACCAATGCCGAAATGGCGATCCGCCAATCGCTGAATCGTGACAGTATCAAGGAATGCTCTTTGGCTGATTAAATCAACCACCATAAAGTCATTGCCTAGACCATGCATTTTGGTAAATTCTAATAACATCTTGAATTATCCTTCAGGCAATAAACGTTCTTTGTCCCAAAGCGACTCAATGATTTCACGCTCACGAATCAAATGTGCGTTTTCACCATCCACCATCACTTCAGCGGCGCGACCGCGACTGTTGTAATTTGAACTCATGACAAAACCATAAGCACCAGCACCCAATACAGCCAGTACGTCATTTTCTTTGAGTGCAAGCACACGCTCTTTACCTAAGAAATCACCTGTTTCACAAATCGCACCAACCACATCCCACTCTTTTGCCTCGACATCTGAACGCGGTGTAACGGGCTGAATATCCATCCATGCTTCATACAGTGCAGGACGGATCAAATCGTTCATGGCTGCGTCAATAATCGCAAAGTTACGGTGAATAGTCGGTTTGAGTAAATCTACTTTGGTCAGGAGTACTCCTGCATTTGCCGAAATACTGCGTCCCGGTTCCATATACACTTTCAAACCCAATTTTTCTAAAGCGGGCTTCATTGCATTGGCATATTCAAAAACGGTAGGCGGTACTTCATCTTTATAGGTCACGCCTAAACCACCACCAATGTCGATGTGTTTCAACTGAATACCCATGGTTTTAAGCTGATCGATCATCACAATCACGCGATCTAGCGCATCCACAAAAGGCTGTGTTTCAGTCAGCTGTGAACCAATATGACAGTCAATACCAATAATGTCTAAATTCGGCAGCGTTGCAGCATATTGATAGGTTTCAAACACCGTATCTGAAGGAATCCCAAATTTATTTTCTTTTAAACCTGTTGAAATATAAGGATGCGTTTTCGCATCTACATCTGGATTGACGCGCAATGAAATGGGTGCTTTTTTGCCGAGCTTCGCTGCAACTTTTTGAATCCGATCTAGCTCGGCATGAGACTCGACATTGAAGCATGCAATACCCACTTCTAATGCTTTTTGAACATCAATCTCAGTTTTACCTAAACCCGAAAAGACAATTTTAGAAGCATCACCACCCGCTTTTAGTACACGAGCCAATTCTCCGCCGGTCACAATATCAAAACCCGCACCGAGCTTTGCAAGGACATTCAATACCGCAATGTTTGAGTTTGACTTAACCGCAAAACAAATTTGATGATCGATAAAGTCAAAAGCACGATCCATCTCTGTAAAGTGTTTTTCAAAAGTCGCTTTTGAATAAACATACAGTGGTGTACCAAATTGCTGCGCAAGCTGTTGCAGCGAGCATTGCTCAGCGTGCAAAACCCCATGATTGCGGGTAAAACTCATGAATGTATCCTTTCTATGAAGCGTTTAAGGTATTAAGGCTGATTGGTTTCAACTGAAGGTGCAGCAAATTCTTGCTTCACGGGCGCTGTATCTTCCTTTTGTGCAGACGGCTTAGATGCTGCGTCTTTATAAAGCAAATATTTCGCTCGCTTGTCGTAGTTTGGATCATTTGGCATATGTAATGTACCAGACTGACCACAACCGACGAATGCAGTACTCATCACCAAGACACTGATGCAGCAAATGACAGAACGCATCTGATCACCTATTTGATATTTTGAAGAAGTATAACCTGATCAACATACATGACCAAACCACTAAGCGCTAAAGATTATAGTGAGTTAAAAAAAAACGCCAGTTAAAGACTGGCGTTTTTCTCAATCGCATCGATTATTTATGTTTCGGTTTGTAGAAACCAAAATAACCAATAATCAAAATGATGAACCAAATTGGACTCACCATTAAAGCTTTCATGGTATCTGCTTCTAGTGATAACACATAGATCACGCCAATGAAGAAAACAATCACAAACCAACAGGTAAACAGACCACCCGGTAATTTAAAGGTCGATTTTGCATGTAACTCTGGACGTGTTTTGTAATACACAATGTAGCTCCAGATAATCATAATCCAGACGCAGATAAACAAAATCGTCGACAGTGTAGTTGCCAAAGTAAAGGCTTCAACAGTATTTGGTACAAAGTACTGTAGTGCAGCACCTAACAGTAAACAAATTGCTGAAAAGTACAATGCATTTGCAGGAACAGCACGCTTGTTTAAATGCCCAAATGCTTTTGGCCCTTGATCTTCACGAGACAAACCAAACAACATACGCGACGTTGAAAACACACCACTGTTCATTGATGACATCACAGAAGACAATACCACCAAGTTCATGATAATTGCTGCTGCTGCAATACCCGCTTGACTGAACAAGTTCACAAAAGGCGAAACTGCAGGATCGATCACGTTCCATGGTGTCACAGACATTACAATCACTAAAGACAGCACATAGAAAACAATGATACGAATTGGAATCGAGTTCACCGCTTTAGGCAAATTCTTTTCTGGGTCTTTGGTTTCAGCAGCCGTGGTACCGACCAGCTCTACACCTACAAAGGCAAAGATCGCAATTTGGAAACCAGCAAGGAAGCCTGTCACGCCTGTTGGGAACATTCCGCCATGTGACCAAAGATGACTAAATGATGCAATTTCACCCGTCGTTGAAGTGAACCCTGTAAAGATCATCCATAAACCAACACCAATCAACACCACAATGGCAATAATCTTAATTAGTGCAAACCAGAACTCTAGCTCACCAAACAGTTTCACCGTGACCAAGTTCAAGCCCATGATGAACACAATGGCCGCAACACTGATCATCACCCCTTCCCCAGGTGTGAACGGCATCCCTCCATTAAAAAACTGAAGGTAATAAATAATAGCTGATAAGTCCGCAATACCAATCGTGATCCAACATAACCAATAGGTCCAGCCAACGAAATAGCCTGCCCACGGCCCAATCAAATCGGTAGAGAAATCGATAAACGATTTGTACTTCAAGTTAGACAGCAGTAATTCGCCAAGCGCGCGCATGACCAAAAACACCATAAAACCAATAATCATGTAAATGATTAAAATAGATGGCCCAGCGAGACTAATCGTCTTCCCCGACCCCATAAATAAACCTGTACCAATCGCACCGCCAATCGCAATGAGTTGTAAATGGCGGTTGGATAAACTCCGTTTTAAATCACCTTGTTCAGAGGTCGATTCTGTATTTTCTAAACTCATTCTTGATGTCATCTTTTATTTCCAGTCGCCAAAATTACCCGAAAAGAACAAAAAAATAAAAATAAAATTGTATTAATCTATATTTTCAACATCTTTTGAAAAGTTAATTAATTTTTCTTATATTTAACACGACAACGGACACGTAAAAGTTCCTGTTGAAAAAATCAGCAAAACACTTGTCAAAAATAAATTTCCGTGTAACAAATACAACAAGACTAAAAATCAATAAAAAATCGTGCAGGAAGCATGACTGTGGCATATCAATTGCTTAATAAAACTCAAAATTTTTCTAGAAATTTCAAGTTTTAAAACATAGAGGACTAAAAGAAAAAATGAATACACAAAGTTTACAAACTTTTATGGAAACCATCAGTGGTTGGGTCTGGGGACCCTATATGTTGGTCCTCATTGTCGGAACAGGGATATTCCTCACATTACGCTTGTTCTTCTGGCAAATCCGCATGTTACCTCTGGCCTTTAAACAGGTATTTGGCAAACATGACCAAGCACATTCTCATACTGGAGATATTTCCCACTTTGCATCCCTCATGACAGCACTCTCTGCCACCATTGGTACGGGTAATATCGCTGGTGTTGCAACCGCTTGTGTCCTTGGTGGCCCAGGTGCGGTGTTTTGGATGTGGATGACAGCCCTGTTCGGTATGGCAACCAAATATGGTGAAGGCGTACTGGCAGTTAAATACCGAATCAAAAATGAAAAAGGTGAAATGTCTGGCGGTCCAATGTACTACATTGAACGCGGCCTAAAATGGAAATGGTTAGCACTGATTTTTGCGCTATTTGGCACCTTGGCGTCTTTTGGGATTGGCAGTTCAGTACAATCCAACACAGTTGCGCTCGCTGTTGAAAACAGTACGGGAGTTGCAACATGGATCACAGGTATCGTTATTACGGTATTTTCTGCTTTGGTTATTTTAGGCGGGATTAAATCTATTTCTAAAGCCGCTTCTTTCATCGTACCGATTATGGCGATTGGCTATGTCCTCGGTGGCCTCATTATTATCTTCAACCATCTTGAACTCGTCATGCCTGCACTTGAACTGATCTTCCGTGATGCCTTTACGGGTGAAGCTGTAGCAGGTGGCGCAATTGGTGCTGTCATTCGTTACGGTGTCGCTCGTGGCGTCTTCTCAAATGAAGCAGGGATGGGTTCGGCGCCGATCGCCGCAGCTGCTGCAAAAACCGACCACCCTGCACGTCAAGGCTTAGTCTCAATGACAGGTACGTTTATCGATACCATTATCGTCTGTAGTATTACAGGGATCGTTTTGGTTATGGGCTTTATTATGGCGGGCAATAGTTTTGGTGGCGAAACAGGCGCGGTATTAACTACCCATACTTTTAACCAATTACTGCCAGGTGTCGGAGGCTGGATCGTGACTTTTGGTATTGTGTTCTTCGCTTACTCCACCATTTTAGGTTGGTGCTATTACGGCGAAAAATGCTGTACTTATTTACTCGGTGAAAAGTATGTTCTGTTGTACCGTCTCATTTACATCGCATCAGTCTTTATTGGTTGCGTGGCATCTCTTGATTTAGTCTGGCTATTTGCCGACACCTTTAATGGTTTAATGGCTGTTCCAAACTTAATTGCCTTGTTATTGCTGTCGACGGTGATTGTGAAAGAGTCACGTGATTTTGTCGAAAAACGTAAATCAGGTGAGTTGTACTAAGGCTATTTTCAAAGCACATTTTTAAAATGTGCAATACTTAAGCCACCTTCGGGTGGCTTTTTGATTCAGAGCATTCATTTCAAATCCAATCCTCTGTATGCTGTTGAACCATCGAATACTCCAAATAGTGCATCAAATAAAGCATGGCAAAAGCAAAAAGTGTTTACCGCTGTGAACAATGTGGCGCTGACCATTCAAAATGGGCGGGCCAATGTTCTGAATGTGGAGAATGGAATAGTCTAGTTGAAGTCAATATTGCACCAGCAGTCACACATCGTGCGCAACCCAAAATGGGTGGCGGCTATGCAGGTCAAGCTGCTGCTATTAGCACCTTAAATCAAATTTCAGTTTCACATGAAACTCGATTGGCTACAGGAATTGGTGAGTTTGATCGTGTGCTTGGCGGTGGTCTCGTCACGGGCTCTGTGGTACTGATTGGTGGTGATCCAGGCATTGGAAAATCGACCATTTTATTGCAAACAGCAACGCATATGGCCGCGGCCAACAGTGCGGCATTGTATGTCACAGGTGAAGAATCACTCTCTCAAGTGGCTTTACGTGCAAATCGTCTTGATCTGCCCACAGATAAACTCAAAGTCATGGCAGAAACCTGTGTTGAGCGGATATGTGAAATGCTTGCCCATGAGCGTCCAGCCGTGGCAATTTTAGATTCCATTCAAACCCTATATACCGAAACACTACAGTCAGCGCCGGGCGGTGTTTCTCAAATTCGTGAGTCCGCAGCTTTACTGACACGTTTTGCTAAAAATAGTGGTACAGCCTTGTTCATTGTCGGACACGTCACCAAAGAAGGTGCACTGGCTGGCCCGCGTGTGCTTGAACATATGGTGGACTGTGTTCTGTACTTTGAAGGTCAGTCCGACTCACGTTATCGGATGATTCGTGCCGTTAAAAATCGTTTTGGTGCAGTCAATGAACTCGGGGTTTTTGGCATGACCGATAAAGGATTAAGAGAAGTGGCGAATCCTTCAGCCATTTTCCTAAGTCGTTATGATGAAGCGATTGCAGGCTCAATCGTGATGATCAGCCGTGAAGGCACACGTCCTCTGTTGGTTGAGGTTCAAGCTTTGGTGGATGATGCACATGGTCAACCGCGTCGAGTCGCCTTGGGTTTAGAACAAAACCGTTTAAATATGCTCTTGGCGGTGATGCATCGCCATGGTGGCGTACAAACATCTGGACAAGATGTCTATGTCAACGTTGTCGGTGGTTTAAAAATCACGGAAACAGGCTCTGACTTGGCTGTCTTATTGGCCTGCGCCTCTAGTTTACGAGGTAAAGCGCTGCCACAACAATTGGCTGTTTTTGGTGAAGTAGGACTCTCCGGGGAAATTCGCCCAGTCCCTAATGGGCAGGAACGCTTAAAAGAAGCCATTAAACATGGTTTTAAGTACATTATTCTACCGCGAGGTAACGCACCGCAAAAAGACATTGCTGGGGTGAAGGTCATCGCTGTGGCGCGCTTACATGAGGCACTCACTGAAGCCATGAGCTTAAGCGATGAACTCAACTAAGCTAAATTCCATCCATTTTAATTTCTCATAAAATAAACACGTTTTTTATTGAAATTTAGGATGAAAGGCTGCATAAAGGTAGAGTTAAAATTTATTTTTTATAGAGTAGGAAAATTTGATGGAAGTTCGACAGCGTGGTTTGATTGCTGGTTTTTTAACAGCGGCTCTTTTAGTTGCACCCTTAGCTGCAGAAGCTAAACGTGCAGGTGGTGGTAAAAGCCACGGCATGAGCCGTCAAGCTGCACCAACTCAGTCTTATCAACAACCTCGTCAAGCAACTCCAGCTCAACAACCGACCGCGCCCGCTACAGCTCCAGCTAAATCTGGTCCAGGCGTCGGTGGTATGGTTGCTGCTGGTGTAGCGGGTGCTGCAATTGGTGCTGTAGCTGCAAATGCGTTGGCAGATGACAACTCTGCTTCTCAAGCGCAAGCACAGGAAGAAAAAGGTGGTATTCCGAGCTGGATTTGGATTCTTCTTGCCGCTGCTGTTGCCTTCTTCATTTTCCGTAAAATGGGCGCAAAAAAAAAAGTAGCACCTAATCCATACGCGCCAAACAATGGTTCAACTCAAGCACCGTTTGGCCAACAAGCTGCACCACGTACATCAAATGACAACAGCAATATTTTTGGTCAGTCTGTAGGTGGTTCAGCTGCGGCACCACAAAACAATGCACCTTTTGGCGCTGCCTATACCAATAGTGGTAGTCAGCTGCCAGACGGTACAGAACCTGCGGCTTTCTTACGTATTGCTCGTCAACGTTTCAATCATATTCAGTCAATGAACACGGCAAGTAACATTTCTGAAATTCAGCGTTACTTAACACCTGATCTTTACCAGTCTATGTATCAAGACATTATGGCGAATCAAGATCAAGATGTAGCTGAGTTTTCAAACCTTAACGCCATGGTTGCAGACTCTGCTACAGAAAATGGCCAATACGTGGTTAGCGTACGTTTTACTGGTACAGTAAGTGAAGATCTCAACAGCTTACCGCAACCTTTTGCTGAAGTTTGGCACTTTGTAAAACCTGCGGGTTCTACCCAAGACTGGCTCGTTGCGGGTATCCAGCAAGAAGCGTAATTTTCAGATATATAAAAACAGCGACTTCGGTTGCTGTTTTTTATTCCCTATAAATACTCCTGTCGATTCAACAGAGTTATCAACGCCTCGCTTAAACAAAAACACCATTCAAAACGATAACAGCAATAGTTTTCCTAAAAGTTAAACTCAATATTTCCTAGAAGTAAAACTTATCATCTATGTTAAATAAGAAGCGTAGTGAGAGGCTGTACAATGCATCCTCAATCACACGCCTTCTTTTAGCTTCGACCTATACCTCCACACAAATAAGTTCATCACATTATAAATGCTTGATGTCATTGGACAATATCTAAAAATAAGTGAGCTTTGATTTTCGACTAAAACTGAGATCATCATTTACCAATCTTAAGCATTTAAAATGCACAGGATTTTCTATTGATCATGCTCTGCATTTAATATTCACACTGTAAATCATCTACTCATAAAAAATGCCTCTATATAAGAGGCATTTTTATTTACGTTTTTAGTCTTATTCAGGTAATGGGATAAATTGAGAGTCCTGATTTTGCTCTTTTCTTTCCCCAACAACCACAGCAACATCTAAAGGTTTACCATCGCGCTCAAGTGAAATCTGAATGGTGCTATTTGGCGGTTGTAAAGCCACAAAATTAATCAAATGTGAGGTTGAAGTAATCACTTCATCATTCACTTTCACAATCTTGTCGCCTTTCATTAAACCAGCTTTTGCAGCAGGTCCCGTTTTCAACACATCCGCGACAACCACACCTGGCCCTTTAGGCTCTAAGATATTGACTTGTTCAACAGGCAATAAACTGATACCTAGCCAACCACGTACCACACGACCATCTTTAAGAATGGAGTTCAGTACTTGCTGACAAATTCTTGCAGGAATGGCAAAACCAATACCTAAAGACCCACCTGACTGAGAGAAAATCGCCGTATTCACTCCAATCAAATTCCCCGCGACATCAATCAAAGCACCGCCAGAATTGCCGGGATTAATCGCAGCATCGGTTTGAATGAAGTCTTCATAAGTGTTAATGCCCAGGTCAGAGCGTCCTGTAGCAGAGATAATACCCTGCGTAACGGTTTGACCTACGCCAAATGGGTTGCCAATGGCCAAGACCACATCACCCACTTCGTTGCCACTTAGCTTAAAGGGTAAAACAGGCAGATTTGCCAGCTCAATTTTAATCACAGCCAAATCGGTATCGGGGTCGGTACCAATCACTTTAGCCACTGCACGACGACCATCTTGCAATGCCACAACAATTTGATCGGCTTGAGCAATCACATGATTATTCGTCAAAATATAACCATCAGGGCGAACAATCACACCTGAACCCAAACTGTTTTCATTTTTATTTTGGCTAAACTGATCTGGAATTTGATTGCCAAAAAATTCACGGAACGCAGGATCATTGAGTAATGGATGGTCAAGTTGTTTGACTTTTTGCGTGGTAAAAATATTCACTACTGCTGGCGCAGCCACTTTCACGGCGGCACTATAAGAAACCACCCCACCGGTACGCGTGGTGTTAATTAAAGGCTCCACCTTTTCAGCAGGCATCTTAATACCATCCGACGCCACAGGCGCTTTTGGCTTTTGATACTGCTGCCAAGCAAAAAATCCAGCAATGACTAAAATGAGTAATACCCAAGGTAACCAGGAAAAGGTCCTGCGCACGATTTCACCCTCTAAAATGTTTTAATTCATTGATGACTAAGTAATTTATGCCTATTGTAAAGCGAAATTCAAGCCGAAGCACAAAAATAAGCAAGAGTTTTGTCATGCTTTAGTTACAATAAACAATAGGTTCCGATGTAATCAATTTAAAAGAGTTTTTAAGTCGATATGGCAAAATTACAAGACATTATTCAGTGGTGTGATCAAACCCTCAAATCACCTGAGTTTAAGGACTATGCACCGAATGGCCTTCAAATTGAAGGAAAGACCGAAGTGCGTAAAATTTTAGCTGCTGTGACAGCATCGCAAGATGCCATAGATGCCGCGATACGAGAAAATGCGGATCTTTTACTGGTGCATCATGGTTATTTTTGGAAAGGTGAAGCCTACCCCATCACAGGTATGCGCGGTAAACGGATCAAGAGTCTGATCCAACATGACATTTCTTTGTTGGCATATCACCTCCCCCTCGACAGCCATCCGAGTCTTGGAAATAATGCAGCGATTGCAGATTTGCTCAAACTGGAACGTATTGAAGCACTTGATCCATCTGAGCGTCATCCTATTGGCAATATTGGTTATTTAAAACAGCCCATGCCTGTGGAAGAGTTTAAAAAGTTTGTATCTGAGAAATTAAAGTTTGATGTCACCCATCTTCCTGCGGACAAGACCATGATTGAAAAAGTTGGTTTTTGTACCGGTGGTGCTCAAGATTTTATTGTAAAAGCCGCTGAACAAGGCTGTGATGCCTATATTTCAGGCGAAGTCAGTGAACGTACCTTCTATGAAGCCAAAGAATTAGGCGTACATTATTTTGCTTGCGGACATCATGCGACTGAACGCTACGGCGTGCAGCGTTTGGGTCAAGCCATTTCAGAACAATTTGATATTGAATATGTATATTTCGAGTTAAATAACCCGATCTAAGCAATTACTGGGATGAGACTATTTTCATCCCAGTCCTTTCAATGCGCTTACATCGCATGGCATTCGACATCACTTCCATTTCAGCAAATGATTAATTTATAAAATATTATTCCTAGCCTTTCATCTTTTTAAATCAAAACATAGCATCAGTTCAAAAACGCTTTGCATCTCATTCTTGTTATACGTACTGAACTTCCAACCTAACATGAACAATAAAACTTGCGACCTTCCGCTTCAAAATTGCAAATAATAAACATATTGATTCTCATTAACTTTTAAGTGGATAATAAAACTGCTTTAAAAAATCCCAATAAAACAATTTTGATGATTAAAGGAATCAAACACATGGCTTATTCTTTACCCGCTCTTCCTTATGCCTATGATGCACTCGAACCCAATATTGATACGAAAACGATGGAAATTCACCACAGTAAACACCATCAAACCTACATCAATAACATTAATGGCGCGATTGCAGGCACAGAATGGGAGAAACTGTCTGTGGAAGATTTGGTTGCCAAAGTCAATGAAGTCCCTACTGATCTTAAAAATATGGTGATCAATAATGCAGGTGGTCATGCCAACCACTCACTGTTTTGGACAGTCATGAGTCCACAAGGTGGTGGGCAACCAACTGGAGCTGTGGCAAAAGCTATTGATGAGCAACTCGGTGGTTTTTATGCTTTTAAAGATGCATTTACCAAAGCAGCGATTAGCCGTTTTGGCAGTGGTTGGGCATGGCTGAGCGTAACACCTGAACACCAGCTGATTGTTGAAAGCAGTACAAATCAGGATTCCCCACTGATGTACGGTCACACCCCTATTCTCGGTTTAGATGTATGGGAACATGCGTATTATCTAAAATACCAAAACCGCCGTCCTGAATATATTAATGCCTTTTATAATGTGGTCGATTGGGATGAAGTAAATCGCCGTTACCATGCTGCGTTGCAGACTAAAAAATAATCACCCACCTCAGTCCATTTAGAGCTTAGAGTCTTTTAAAATGAATATATTCTGTACGAAAGACTCTAACGATATCTTGTGTATCGTATATGTCTCCTTGCGAAGTTTTTTGCATATTTTGTGTATTAAAAGACTGCCCTATTGTCTATAGAATCATTTACAATAAATGCACTTAAAGTAAAACCCAGCAAATCTGCAAGGAATGAAACATGACAACCATTACTTTACCTGCACTTCCATATGGCTACGAAGATCTTGCTCCGCACATCAGCAAAGAAACTTTAGAATTCCACCACGACAAACACCACAATACTTATGTTGTTAACCTAAACAACCTAATCAAAGGTACTGACCTTGAAGGTAAAACTTTAGAAGAAATCATCACAGCTTCTGCTGGTGATGCAGCTAAAGCAGGTATCTTCAATAACGCAGCACAAGTTTGGAACCACACATTCTACTGGAACTGTATGGCTAAAAACGGTGGTGGTAAAGCAACAGGTGCTTTAGCTGCTAAAATTGATGAAGCGTTCGGTTCTTACGAAAAATTCGCTGAAGAGTTTGCTGCTGCTGCAACAACTCAATTCGGTTCAGGTTGGGCTTGGTTAGTTGCTGACGAAGTAAATGGCAACCTTTCTATTCTTAAAACTTCAAATGCAGACACTCCACTTGCACACGGTAAAGTTGCAGTGTTAACCATTGACGTTTGGGAACATGCTTACTACATCGACTTCCGTAATGCGCGTCCTGTTTACATCAAAACTTTCCTTGAAAGCCTTGTAAACTGGGATTATGCAAACGCGAAATATGCAGGCCAAGCTGCTGGTGTTGAAAAATAAGATTCGTCTTGTTTAAAAAACCGCTCTTTTTGAGCGGTTTTTTTGTTTTTGCAGCCTAAACGCATATTTATAAAGCAAACAATTCATTTCTCAATATTTTTTGCTTGACCCATTTTCCTTTCCTCCCTAAAATGCGCATCAGATTCTCCAATAGCTCAGTCGGTAGAGCGACGGACTGTTAATCCGCAGGTCCCTGGTTCG